>CAZIXP010000142.1:0-10098 GCA_964543245.1 uncultured Starkeya sp. | reverse complement strand
GGACAAGGCGGGGCCGGCGGCCGGCGCGGCGCGCGGGTCGGCTGCCGAATGTCCGTCGCCCGCTGCCATCACCGTTCTCAGCTCCCGATCACCGCGGTCTCGACCGAGGTGATGGTCGGCAGGTGGCTGGCGAGACACTGCCAGCTCTCGCCTTCGTCGCGGCTGGCATAGAGCCCACCGGAATTGGTGCCGAAATAGACCCCCGCCGGCTCCAGCGTGTCCGTGGCCATGGCCTGGCGCAGCACGTTGAAGAAGGCGCCCTGCTGCGGCAGGCCCTCGCGCAGCGCCTGCCAGTTCGCCCCGCCGTCGCGGCTGCGCCACACCGCCGTCTTTGCCTCCGGCATGTAGCGGCCGGCGGTGTCGCCATTGAGCGGGATGAGGAACAGCGTGTCGGGATCGCGCGGGTGCGCCGCCGCCGGGAAGCCGAAGGAAGAGGGCAGCCCCGCCTCGATGCTGGCCCAGCCGGTGCCGCCATCGTCGGAGCGGTACATGCCGCAATGGTTCTGCTGGTAGAGGCGGCGGCGCCCGTCCGCGCCCCGGCCCGGTGCCATCACCACGCAATGGACGCACTGGCCGAACTCGGGATAGCGCTGGTCGTCGGGATTGTAGTCCGCGCGGGTGCCGCGGTTGCGGGCCTGCCAGCTCGCCCCGCCATCGGCGGAATGGAACACGCCCGCCGCCGAGATGCCGACCCACAGCGCCGCCGGGTCCTCCGGGTCGAGCACCAGCGAATGCAGGATGAGCCCGGCCCCGCCCGGGTTCCATTCCGGCCGCGACGGGTGCCGCTGCAGGCCCTCGACGTGGCGCCAGCTCTCGCCGCCATCGGTGCTGTGGAACAGGCCGGCCGGCTCGACGCCGGCATAGAGCCCGCCGGCGCCGGCGGCGAGGCTCCACACCGCCTTCACCGGCGCTTCGCCCGCGGCATAGGCGAGCCCGGCGCTGGAATGGGTCCAGCTGCGGCCGAGATCGCGGGATTTCCACACCGCCGGCCCGAACCATTCATTGCCGCCGCCGGCATAGATCACGCCCTCGGCATCGGCGACGACATGGTTGACCGGCCAAGTCTCGCAGAACGGGCCCTCGATCGACCAGTCCCGCCGGTCCGCGTCGGCGCGGGCGATGAAGGCCCCTTTCCGGGTGCCGATGAGCAGGACGACCGCGGGCGCCATCACGCTGCCTCCCCGGTCGCCGCGGCCGCCGCGGTCCACAGCGACCAGCTCACGCCGAAGCGGTCGGTGGCCATGGCGAAGCGGCGGGCGAAGAAGGTTTCGTGCGGGGGCAGCACGGCCGCCCCGCCCTCGACCAGCGCGGCGAAGGCGGTGTCGACCGCCGCCGCGTCCGGCAGCAGCAGGGCGAGGGAAAAGCCGGCAAAGCGCGGCTCGCCGCGGCCGAAGCCGTCGGAGCAGAGCAGCACCGCCCCGCCGATCCTCAGCTCGGCGTGCATCACCCCCGCCGGGTCCGGGCGAGGCATGTCGCGGGGCATGTCGCCGGCCCCGCCTTCCCCCGCCTCGCCGCCGCAGGCGGCGGTCGGCGCGTCGGAAAAGCGCATCAGCGCCTCGACGCGCGCGCCGAGCGCGGTGCCGTAGAACGCGATCGCCTCGGCGCAGCGTCCTTCGAAATAGAGGTAAGGCTGAATGGTCGCGTGCAGGTTCATGGGGCCCCTCCCGGTGAAGTCTCGCACCAAGGACGCCGCACCCGCCCGCGTCCCGACACCGCCGGGCGAAATTTTCTCGCCGCCCCTGCCAGCGCACGGCGCCGCCGGCTGTGCTAGGGAACCACCGGGGCAGAGGGGGAATACAAGATGACGGACATAAGCACGGTCGAGGTGTCGGGGCTGACGACCTTCACCATCGCCATCCTCGTGTTCTTCGCCGGATCGGGGCTGAACGGGACGATCCCGCTGCTGCGCCGCTTCAACATTCCGGAGGCGGTCACCGGCGGCCTCGTCGCCGCCACCGCCACGCTGGTCGCCTATGAGGTGTTCGGCATCGAGGTGCGCTTCGCGCTCGAGGCGCGGGACATGCTGCTGCTCTATTTCTTCACCGGCATCGGGCTGAACGCCAAGCTGTCCGACCTCGTCTCCGGCGGCAAGCCGCTCGCCATCCTGCTGGTGCTGGCCGCGGCCTATCTGCTGATCCAGAACGCCATCGCCGCCGGCGGGGTGGCGCTGCTCGGGCTGCCGCAGGGGCTCACCGTCTTCCTCGGCTCCGCGGCGCTGATCGGCGGGCACGGCACCACCATCGCCTGGGCGCCGCTGATCGCCGCGCGCTCCGGCGTCACCAACGGGCTGGAGGTCGGCATCGCGGTGGCGACGCTCGGCCTCGTGGTGGCGAGCCTCACCGGCGGCCCGATCGCGGGCTATCTCATCCGCCGCAACCGGCTGGTCGGCCCGGCCGAGACCGAGGCGCCGGTGATCGGGCTCGCCACCCCCTCCAAGGCGGCGCTGGCGGCGGAGGGCGTGAGGGACGACATCAGCCATGTCAGCCTGCTGCGCACGCTGGTGGTGCTGAACGCGGCCATCCTCATCGGCCTTGGCATCGAGGAGAGCGTCGAGGCGCTGGGGCTGAAGCTGCCGACCTTCGTGGTCTGCCTGCTGGTCGCCATCCTCATCACCAACACCGTGCCGCGGCTGTTCCCCCGGCTCTCCTGGCCGACCCGGACCCGGGCGCTGGCGCTGATCTCCGACCTCTCGCTGAACGTCTTCCTCGCCATGTCGCTGATGAGCATGCAGCTCTGGGCGATCGGCGGGCTCGGCATCGCGCTGGTGCTGGTGCTGGCGGCACAGACGCTGGCGGCGGTGGCCTACATCCTGCTGGTGGTGTTTCCGTCCATGGGCCGCGACTACGACGCCGCGGTGATCTCCGCCGGCTTCACCGGCATCAGCCTCGGCGCCACGCCCACCGCCATCGCCAACATGACCGCCGTGACCAAGCTGCACGGCGCGGCGCCGCGCGCCTTCATCATCCTGCCGCTGGTGTCGGCCTTCTTCATCGACCTCATCAACGCCGCGGTCATCGGCGCCATTGCCGGGTGAGCGCCCGGCACGGCATCTGCGGGCGCGGGCGGGGCGGGGTCACCGCGCCGGCGCCGGCAGCCCCTCGCCGATCCGCCCGATCATGTAGGGGAAGAACGGGTTCGACGACATCCGCACCAGCGCGTCGAGATTGACGATCAGCGCCCCCCGCTCGCCGCGCACCGCCATGGCGCCGAGCTGCACGCCGAAATTCTCCGCCGGGTCGGGGTCGGAGCCATAGAGCGAATCCGTCGGCGGGAAGGGCAGCGCGACGTGGGAGAGGGAATAGACGTCCGAGGGGTAGTTCAGCCCCAGCGGGCGCACGCTCTCCTCGGACGAGCCGGCGGGCGTGCTGCGCTCCACCACCTCGGCGGTGTCCGGCCGGGCATTGGCGATGATGGTGGTGCGGAAGCGGCGCGGCGTCGGCGGCAGCATCTGCCCCAGCGCCGCCTGCGAGGAGGCCCGCAGCAGCGGCCCCAGCTTGGTGTTGCGGTTGATGTCGAACAGCACCAGCTCGCTGCCATTGGCGGGAAGCTGGTTGTAGAAGGCAGTGATGATGGCGCGGGTGGAGACGGTGAAGTCCATCACCGACTGGAAGGTCAGCGTCGGCGGCAGGCCGGCGATCCGGCCGTCGCGCGCGCTCGCCGCGATGCTGTCCTGCAGCGCCTGCGTCAGCCGGTAGGACTGCCGCGCCCCGTTCACCGGGAAGGAGTTGTACTTGAACGGGTTGAATTCCGGGATGACCGACAGCCACGCCGCCTTGGCGAAGGCCGGCAGGAAGGCCGGCAGCCCCGCCAGCCCGGCGAAGCGGGCGAAGCGGGTGATGCCGATCATCGGCGAGATCAGCACCAGCCGGTCGGGCCGCGCCAGCTTCGGGTTCTCCAGCGCATCGAGCGCGTATTTCAGCGCCAGCGCGCCGCCATTGGAGAAGCCGACGATGTGCAGCGGCTTGTCGCGGCCGATCCGGGCGCGGGCCTCGCGCACCGCGAGCCGGGTGGCGGCGAGCCACTCCTCCCACTCGACCCCGGCAAGGCCCGCCGGCACCGTGCCGTGGCCCGGCAGGCGGATCGCCACCGCGACGAAGCCGGCCTCGGCATAGCGCTGGGCGACGTGGCGCAGGCTGTAGGGCGAGTCGGTGAGGCCGTGCAGCAGCACCACGGCGCCGACCGGCGTGCCGGCCGGCTCCAGCTCGTAGGAGCGGTTCCAGTCATGGGTGAGGCTGGGGGGATAGACGATGCTGCCGGAGAAATAGCGGTTGAACGGCACCCGCTCCTCGGGCGTGTCCAGCTTCTGCACCACCTCGCGCTGCACATCGGCGAAGATGCGCTGCTCGGCGGAGAGATAGCCGGCCCAGTCGCCCGCGTTCAGCTCCGCCACGCTCATCTCCTCCGGCACGAAGGTGTGCCAGGGCTCCAGCGGGTCGCCGCTCTGGGCGAAATGCACCCGCATGCCGATGAAGGCAACGAGGCCGAGCAGCGCCAGCGCGACGCATGCGACGACGATCTTCCACGCGAGGGACCGCATGCCGTCTCTCCTCAGGCGTCGCTGCGGCCGGACAGCAGTTCCGCCAGCCAGCGCGCCGACTCGGTATGGGCGCAGATGGTGATCGCCGCCAGCGTCAGCGGCACGCCGATGAAGGCGCCGGCGATCCCCCACATGAAGGCCCAGAAGAACACCGCCAGCAGCACGATGAAGGGCGACACCGCCAGCGCCGCCCCCGCCACCCGCGGCTCGATGTAGCTGCCGGTGAAGAACTGGATGACGTTCATGCCGAGGAACACCGCCACCGCCATCTCCCACGCCCCGAACTGGGCGAAGGCGAAGAGGGTGGGCAGCAGCGTCGCCACCAGCGGGCCGATGAAGGGCACATAGTTCAGCGCGAAGGCGATGACGCCCCATTCCACCGCCAGATCCAGTCCCAGCAGCGCGGCGAAGCCCCAGAAGGTCAGGCCGGTGACGAGGCTCATCACCGTGCGCACCCGCATGTAGAGCCGGAACTTGCGGGCGATGTCGCTGCCCGCCGCCAGCAGCCGGGCGCCCCACGGCGCCTCGAGCGCGGCGAGCTTGCGGGTCATGATGCCGACCTCCAGCAGGCCGAGCATGATGAAGATGAAGGTGACGACCGCGAAGCCCGCCATGCCGTTGAGCCGCGCCGCCAGCGACTGGAACAGCCGGATCAGCCAGCCGACATTGAAGGTGTCGGCGAACATGCCGGCGGAATAGATGCCGAGTTCCTCGAGCTGGCCGGCGAGATCGACATAAAGCGCCTGGAACCGCGCGGCGTTGACGACGAGCCACTGCCCGGCATGGCTGAAGCCCCACACCACCATGTAGCCCAGCACGCCCACCACCAGCACGGTGAGGCTGAGCGTGAGCAGCATCGCCACCAGCTTCGGCAGGCCGGCCTCAAGCCGCTTCTGCAGCGGCCACACCAGCGCGATCACGAACAGCGCGAAGGCCACCGGCGCGACGACGCCGCTCGCGATCTTGAGCGCCGCTGCCGTCAGGATCGCCGTGGTTATGCCGAGCATGACCCGGACGCTGCGCCCACCCATTCTACCGTTCCCCATTGTCCGCCCGCGATAGACTGTCCCTCCTGCCCCGGCAAGCCATGGCGCGGCGCGGCGGGTGGAAACGGGCGGGGTGCGGCCCGGCGGCATCGGGCCGCACCCGCGCATTGGCCCCGAAGTTGCTGACGCTCCCCGGGAGTGCGGACGCCGCCGACGACGCCGGCAGCCCCGACGCTGCCGCCGCCCTCTTGATACCCCGGCGGCGGCCGAGGCGCCGCCGCCCTCGCCCCGCACCCGAGCATCCGCCGGCGCCGCCGCGCCGGCCGCCGTCCCGAAGGAGATCGCGATGACCCCCGCCCTGTTCGACCTCCGCGGCCGCAAGGCCCTCGTCACCGGCGCCAGCCGCGGCATCGGCCGGGCGCTGGCGGAGGCGCTGGCCGCGGCGGGGGCCGATGTGGCGGTGGCCGCCCGCGCCACCGGCGCGCTGGTCGAGCTGTGCGACGCCATCGAGGCGAAGGGCCGGCGCGCGGTGCCAGTCGCGCTCGACGTCACCGACGTCGCCCGCTGCCGCGCCGCCACCGCGCAGGCGGCCCGCGCGCTCGGCGGGCTCGACATCCTCATCAACAATGCCGGGATGGAGGAGGTGTGCCCCTCGCTGGAGGTGGAGGAGGCGCTGTGGGACCGCATCCTCGACACCAACCTCAAGGGCGCGTTCTTCTGCGCCCAGGCGGCGGCGCGGGTAATGAAGGCGGACGGCCATGGCGGCGCCATCGTCAATCTCTGCTCCCTGACCTCCGAGGTCGGCATTCCCACCGCCGTGCCCTATGGCTCTTCCAAGACCGGCCTGCTCGGCATGACGCGGGCGCTGGCGGCGGAATGGGCACCGCTCGGCATCCGGGTGAACGCCATCGCGCCGGGCTATTTCCGCACCGCCATGACCGAGGTGTTCTACCGCAGCGAAGGCTGGCAGAGCGCGATGCTGGGCAAGATTCCGCTGGGCCGCTTCGGCGAACTGGGCGATCTCGCCGGCACCGCGGTGTTCCTCGCCTCCGACGCCTCGGCCTATGTCACCGGCCAGTGCCTCGCCGTGGACGGCGGCTTCCTCGCCGCCGCGTGAGCGCCTGCCCCCAAGGGCGATGCCTTGTCCGGATGCAGCGGGCGACGCTTTTTTAGCCTCCCCACCCCGGCAATATGGCTATACATATTTGCGCGTTTTCCCTCCCCCGAGGCGTCGTCCATGACCGGCATCTGTTCCTTCCACGAGCTCGCGATCTTGACCGAAGAGCAGCGCGCCGCGCTGCTGCGCCGCTCCGAAACCGACCTCTCCGGCTTCATCGAGCGGGTGCGGCCGATCATCGAGGCGGTACGCAGCGAGGGCGACGAGGCGCTCGCCCGGTTCGGCCGGGAGTTCGACCGGGCCGACATCGCCGCCGACCGCCTGAAGGTCACGGAAGCCGAGTTCGACGCCGCCTTCGCGCTGGTCGAGCCGGAGGTGGTGGAGGCGATCCGCTACGGCATCGGCAACATCCGCTCCTTCCACGAGGAGCAGCGCCCCGAGGCGATGACGCTGAAGGAAATCCGTCCCGGCGCCTATGCCGGCGACCGCTTCCTGCCGATCGATTCCGTCGCGCTCTACGTGCCGCGCGGCAAGGGCGCGTTTCCCTCCGTCACCATGATGACCGCGGTGCCCGCCGCCGTCGCCGGGGTGCCGAACATCGCGATCGTCACCCCGCCCACCGCCGACGGCAGCGTCGATGCTGCGACGCTGGTCGCCGCCCGCCTCGCCGGGGTGGAGACGGTCTACAAGTGCGGCGGCGCGCAGGCGGTGGCGGCCGTCACCTTCGGCACGCAGACCGTGAAGAAGGCGGTGAAGATCGTCGGCCCCGGCAGCCCCTTCGTGGTGGCGGCCAAGCGCTCGCTCTCCCACCTCATCGACACCGGCACCCCGGCAGGCCCTTCCGAAGCGATCATCTTCGCCGATGACAGCATCGACGGCGGCCTTGCCGCGCTGGATGTGCTGATCGAGGCGGAGCACGGCCCGGATTCCTCCGCCTACATCGTCACCCATTCCCGCCGCGTCGCCGAGGAGGCCCTGGCCGCCCTGCCCGGTCACTGGGCGGCGATGACCGAGCAGCGGGTCGCCTTCTCGAAGGCGGTGCTGGGCGGCCCGTTCGGCGGCATCGTGCTCACCCCCTCGCTGGAGGAGAGCTACCGCTTCGTGAACGACTACGCCCCGGAGCATCTCGAGGTGCTGTCGACCGAGCCCTTCGTGCATCTCGGCCGGCTCACCAACGCCGCCGAAATCCTGCTGGGGCCGCACACGCCGGTGACGATCGCCAATTTCGTGCTCGGCCCCAACGCCGTGCTGCCGACCAGCCGCTGGGCACGGACCTGCGGCCCGCTCTCGGTGACGGATTTCGTCAAGCGCTCCTCGATCGGCTACGTCACCTCCGCCGCCTATCCCGAACTCGCCGGCAATGCCCGCCGGCTGGCGCGCTACGAGGGCTTCTCCAGCCACGAGAACGCGGTGTCGGAGATGCGCGCGCCCTATCTCGGCCCCCGTTGAGGCCGGCGCGATGAAGGCGGTACGGCTTCACGCGGCGGGCGACCTCAGGGTCGAGGACATCCCCGCCCCCGGCGCCCCGGAGGCGGGCTGGGTGCGGCTGAAGGTGACGGCGGCCGGCATCTGCGGCTCGGACCTGCACAATTTCCGCACCGGCCAGTGGATCACCCGCGCGCCCTCCACCGGTGGGCACGAACTGGCCGGCATCGTGGAAGCGGTCGGCGAGGGGGTGGCGGGCTTTGCCCCCGGCGACGCGGTGGTGGCGGATTCCCGGTTCTGGTGCGGGGCGTGCCCGGCCTGCGCGCGGGGCGACCGGCATGTGTGCGCCCGGCTCGGCTTTGTCGGCGAGGCCTGCGACGGCGGCTTTGCCGAGCAGGTGAGCCTTCCCGCCCGGCTGCTGCTGCCGGTGGATGGCGATATCGACCCCGCCGTCGCCGCGATGGCCGAGCCCCTCGCCGTGGCGCTGCACGCCGTCGCGCGCCTCGCCCCCCGTCCGGGCCAGCCGGTGCTGGTGGCGGGCTGCGGGCCGATCGGCGGGCTTGCCGCGCTGGTTCTGGCCCGCCGCCACGACGGCGAGGTGCTGATCGCCGACCGCAACGCGGAACGCGCCGGCCTCGTTTCCGCGGTGACCGGTGCGCGGCCGGTCGAACTGGTGCCGGAGGCGGTGCGGGCGGCGCTGGGCGGCGGCGCCCCCGCCGCTATCGAGGCGACCGGCAGCGTCGCGGCGCTGCGCGCCCTCCTCGACGTGCTGGAGCCCGGTGCCCGGCTGGCGCTGGTCGGCATCTACCATGGCGGGCTCGACCTCGACCCCAACACGCTGGTGGAGCGGGAGATCGCGCTCGTCGGCTGCCACGCCTTCACCGACGAACTGCCGGCAGCGGTTGCGCTGCTGCGCCCGCTGGCTGGCGACCTCGCCCGGCTGATCGACCGGCAGATTCCGCTGGAGGCGGTGCCCGCGGCCTATGAGCGGCTGCTGGCCGGCGCGGCGGCTGGCCTCAAGACCATCATCCGCCCCAACGGACCGCTGCCCGCATGAACGCCCGCGCCCACGCCCGCAGCCGCACCGCGGAAATCCGCGCCCTCGCCGCCCGCGACCTGCCGGCGGCGGAGGCGGCGCTGGCCGGGCTGCTCGCCGACCTGTTCGGCCTGGCGCCCGAGGCGCTGGCGATCAACCGCGACGCCTACAGCCTCAATTCGCTCAACGGCTTCTTCGAGGCCGGCGGCGAGGCCTTCTTCTTCAAGTTCCACCAGGAGGAAGGCGAGGAGGCGATGAGCGGGGAATATTACCGCGCCGAGATCCTCGCCCGCGCCGGCCTGCCGGTGGACCAGCCGGTGCATGTCTCCCGCCTGCCCGGCGAGCAGATCCTCGTCTACCGCCGGCGCGGCGAGCCGCGCTTTTCCGACGTGCTGCGCGCGCTCGATATGGCGGACGACCCGGCCGGCCGGGCCGAGGCGGTCGCCGCCGAACGCGGCCTCGCCGACCGTCTCGCCGCGGTCTACCGCGCGACGCTGCACCCCATCACCCCCGCGCAATCCGCCGCCGAGGCGGTGCACCGGCTGTTCCACGAGCGCATCGTGGCGCGCGGCACCGGCGCCTTTCCCGGCGGGCGGCTGAAGGATTTCTATCTCGGCCAGGATTTCGCCTTCCCCGGCCTCTCGCTGCGGTGGGAGGAACTGGCGGAGATGCGCTTCGAGGTGAACGGGCAGCGCTATGCCCGCCCGCTCGGCGCGCTGTTTGCCGCCGCCCATGGGCGGCTCGACCCCCGCCGCCTCGCCGATGCCGGCGGCGTGGTCGCCCATGGCGATGCCCACAACGCCAATGTCTGGTACGCCCGCACCCCGGATGGGCCGGCGCTGTCGATGTTCGACCCCGCCTTTGCCGGCGCCGATGTGCCGGCTCTGCTGGCGGAGGTGAAATCCACCTTCCACAACGTCTTCGCCCATCCCTTCTGGCTCTACGACCCGGCGGAGGCGAGCGCGCGCTTTTCCGCCACCGCCCGCCGCGCCGGCGG
>CAZIXP010000141.1:0-10104 GCA_964543245.1 uncultured Starkeya sp. | reverse complement strand
CCGAGAGCAGATGGGTCGAGCCGGTGGAATAGAGCATCGCCCCGCCCGGCGCGTCGGCGAAGGGGCGCGCGAGGGCCGCGCGCACCCAGTTCGGGCTGGCGATCCACCGGCCGTAATAGGGCCCGGAGGTGCGCTCCAGCCCCGCCTGCATGGAGAGCAGATGGCCGATGGTGATGGCGTGCAGCCGCGGGTCGGGGTTTGCCGGCAGGTCGGCGCGCAGCAGCGGGGCGATGGTCTGGCCGGTGCCTTCCAGCACGCCCTTGTCGATGGCGATGCCGACGAGGGCCGAGACGATGCTCTTGGACGCGCTCTTGATGTTGGCCGGCCGGTCCACCCGCCCGCCGCGATAGCCGCGCTGGGCGAGAGGCACACCGTGCCGGGAGACGAGCACGGTGCGCAGCGGCGTGAGGGCGTCGGCGCGGTCGAGAATGGGCGTGAGCGTCGCCGCCCGGTCAGGGGGCGGGGAGGCCGGCGCGCCGGGCGAGGGGGCTACGGCGGGGGAGGGCGGGGCGTGGGGGGCGCCCGGGTCGGGGGGGGGGGGGCCGGGGGGGCGGGGCGGGGGGGCCCGGGGGGGGGGGGGGGGGGGGTGGGCCGCGCCGGGGGTGGTGGAAGCGCCGTCCTCCCCCTGCCCCAACGCGCGGGAGGCGAGAAGCAGCAGCGGAGCGGCAATCAGCGAACGACGGTGCATCCGGGGGAAGATAGGGCGGATGCGGGGGAAGGGTGGTCACGATGGGGGGAGGGAAAATTAGTTGTCCTGTCTAGCAACCCACTGGGTATGTTCACGCGAGAAGGCATTTTCGGCATCCCCAACGAACTGAGAGAATTCCGAGTCTGTAGCAGGTGATTCAGAATACTCTCGAATAAGGCCTATTTCGTGTGCTGCTAGGGCATATGAAGACGCTAATTCAGAGTATCGTTTGGCTTGCATCCAACTCAATATACTTGCGGATATTGCTACCAAAATGTCGATTGGCCAAAATTTAAAATCAATATATCCAATTTTCACTACCGAAAGAACAACGGCTACAAAATTAACGAAAATAAGCGCCCAAAAGAACTTATCAGAAAGTCTCCGATTATAAGAGGATTTTTTCGCATACCAAGAAAGTTGATCGTCAATACGATTAGTTCTATATGTATTTTTCCTCTCAAAGAGGCTAGAGCGTCTCAGGTCATTCATTTTATCAGTAATTTGTGGTTTATCTAAATTCGTTGTAAGTAACTTAGCAACATCCTTGTTCTGCTCAATGACATACTTAATTCTGTTTCTAAATTCGCTCTTTGCCAAGTTGTCATCAACATGGAATGGCTCGGCACGAGATACGTAGCGCCAAGCCATGGTTTTAATAGATTCGGCCACGGCCCTGCCGGAATACCAAGCGCGATCAGGTCGCTTGCTATATAAGTATATAGAGCAAAAAAGTATCATTAGTAGAAAAATCAATTGGAGGGCTGGAATTTTCCAGTCAGTAACGTTTATTGAATTAAGTGCTGATATTATAACCAATAAAACTAAATGAAGGCTTAAAGCCAACAAGAATTCTCTTTGTGATTCTAATGACAAATCGTTTGCGGATCTGTATAGGGCAGGGAGATTTTCGTCATCCATTTGTTCTACTCGTATAATTAATACCCAAGTGATTGATACACATGATCTTTGTAGTGATAGTCATCGTTCGGATTTTTGCTGTAATTCTGAAGTGCATGAGCAACTATACGAGGAGAAAATGGAACAAAAATAGCGCCTTTATTTCTCATAATCGGAGGGCATCTATCATTAACGAATCGTGAGTTATCGATATTAATGCCGATCAGTCGGCATCCTTTTTCTATTGCAACTTCTATCTCCCAGCGAACATACTTGTATTTATATCTAGTATCTTCGCCTATGAGTATAGCGTAAGTGCCTGATGCATTAATTCGTTCTCGGCACTTTCTTTTTATATAATATTCATCTTCCGATTTTACTTCAATATTAAGTTGGCAATCGATAAAATCAAAATCAATATGTTCATTTGCTTTCCATGCCTGCATTAATCTAAAATAATGGATATCGGTGCTGCTGAAGCCGACAAATGTACGAGGCAGTCCCATTTCTGACATCCCTGATGTCTAGGTAACGTTGCGGATCGCCGTATAGTCACCCTAAGCGAGCGCTCTATTCAAGCATCAAACACTCTCGAAGTAAGATGCACCCAGCTTTGAGGAGGCCTTATTGATTGAATGATCGGGTGCTCCCAATCACCCCTCCCTCACCCCCCACCCAGCACCAGATCATCCCGGTGCACCATCGCCGTCCGGCCTTCGAAGCCGGTGATGGTCGCGATCTCGTCGGAGGAGCGGCCGCGCAGGCGTTCGGCGTAGTCGTGGTCATAGGCCACCAGCCCGCGGCCGATCTCGGCGCCGTCGGGGCCGCGCAGCAGCACGGCGTCGCCGCGCTGGAAGCTGCCGTCCACCCGCGTCACCCCCGCCGGCAGCAGCGAATTGCCGCGCCGCAGCGCCGCCACCGCGCCGGCGTCGAGGTGCAGCACCCCGCGCGGCTCCAGCGCGCCGGCGATCCAGCGCTTGCGCGAGGCGACCGGGTTGGCCGGGGCGAGGAACCAGGTGCAGCGCGCCCCCTGCTCGATCGCCCGCAGCGGGTTCTTCACCTTGCCGGATGCGATGACCATGTGGGCACCGGCGGTGGTGGCGATCTTGCCGGCCTCGATCTTGGTCTTCATGCCGCCGCGCGACAGCTCCGTGCCGGCGCCGCCGGCCATGGCCTCGATCTCTGCGGTGATGCGCGGCACCACCGGCAGGAAGGCGGCGTTGGGGTCCTCGTTCGGCGGGGCGGTGTAGAGCCCGTCAATGTCGGACAGCAGCACCAGCAGGTCGGCGCTCGCCATGCCGGCGACGCGGGCGGCGAGGCGGTCATTGTCGCCATAGCGGATTTCCGCCGTCGCCACCGTGTCGTTCTCGTTGATGACCGGCACAGCCTTCAGCTCCAGCAGCTTGGCGATGGTGGAGCGGGCGTTGAGGTAGCGGCGGCGCTCCTCGGTGTCGCCTAGCGTGACGAGAATCTGCCCGGCGGTGACGCCCTCATGCGCCAGCGCCTCCGACCACGCCCGCGCCAGCGCGATCTGCCCGACCCCGGCGGCGGCCTGGCTCTCCTCAAGCTTCAGCGGTCGGCGCGGCAGCCCCAGCACGTTGCGCCCCAGCGCGATCGCCCCGGAGGAGACGACCAGCACCTCCTTGCCCTCGCGGTGCAGCGCGCCGATGTCCTCGGCCAGCGCCGCCAGCCAGGCGTGGCGCAGCCGCCCACGGGTCGAATCGACCAGCAGCGCTGAGCCGACCTTCACCACCACCCGGCGGAAGGAGGAGAGGGCCGGCACGGGAGAAGCCGTGGCGGAAGAGGTGGAGGAGGGGAGCGCGCTGGTCATGGGTCGTGCGGGGCTGGACGGCGGGAGCACCCCGGCGAAGCACCGGGAGCCGGCGGCTTATAGAGCAATTCCCGCAGAAGTGCGGAGCGGTTTTGCGGCAGGACCTGCGTAAAATCAGGTCTTGGGGTTCCCCGGTGGACAGTGGTTCACCGGGAATGCCTTCGATCGAAGCGCGGGCGCCGTCTCGGCGGCACGGGCGCGGCAGAGCGGGGCCGTCACGGCCGCCAGGGCTCGCGCACCTCACGCTCCTGCTCCACCGCCTTGCCCTCGTCGATGACCGCCAGCACCTGGCGCAGCGCCTTCTCGACGCCCTCGCCGGACTGCGAGGACAGCACCACCGGCGTGCGCTTCGCCGCGCGCTTCAGCCGCGCCACCTGGTCCTTCAGCGTGTCGGGGTCGAGCGCGTCGGCCTTGGAGAGCGCGACGATCTCCGGCTTCTCGGCAAGGCCGCCGCCATAGGCCTCCAATTCCTTGCGAACCATCTTGTAGGCCTTGCCGGCGTGCTCGCTGGTGCCCTCCACGAGGTGGAGCAGCACGCGGCAGCGTTCGACATGGGCGAGGAAGCGGTCGCCGAGCCCGACGCCCTCATGGGCGCCCTCGATCAGCCCGGGAATGTCGGCCAGCACGAATTCGCGCCCGTCCACCCGCACCACGCCGAGGCCGGGATGCAGGGTGGTGAAGGGGTAGTCGGCGATCTTGGGCTTCGCCGCGGTGGTGGCGGCGAGGAAGGTCGACTTGCCGGCATTGGGCAGGCCGACAAGGCCGGCATCGGCGATGAGCTTGAGGCGCAGCCAGATCCATTTCTCCTCCGCCTCCTGGCCGGGATTGGCCCGGCGCGGCGCCTGGTTGGTGGAGGTCTGGAAATGCGCATTGCCGAAGCCGCCATTGCCGCCCTTGAGCAGCCGCACCTTCTGACCGACATGGGTGAGGTCGAACAGCACGGTCTCGCCGTCCTCGTCGAGCACCTCGGTGCCGGCCGGCACCTTCAGCACCACGTCGTCGCCCTTGGCGCCGGCGCGGTTCTTGCCCATGCCGAAGCCACCCTTCTTGGCCTTGAAGTGCTGCTGGAAACGGTAGTCGATCAGCGTGTTCAGCCCGTCGACGCATTCCACCCAGACGTCGCCGCCGCGCCCGCCGTCGCCGCCGTCGGGTCCGCCGAACTCGATGAATTTCTCGCGGCGGAACGACAGGCACCCCGCCCCGCCGTCGCCGGCGCGCACATAGATCTTGGCCTGGTCGAGAAATTTCATCGGTTCGGTCCCCGCCTCCCGCCGCGGGCGGGAGGCCTCGTCATGATACAGGCGGCCGCGCCCTCAGTGGCGGCGGTCGAATTCGTGGCGCACCGGCCGGGCGCTCGCGCTCCAGGCCCGGATCGAGGCCCAGATCCGCCGGTCGAGCCGGAACCGGTCGACCGGAACGGAGGCGCCGATCGAGCGGACGCGGCACAGCCCGGCGCCGGTCCACTGGAAGCCGCACTTCTCGATCACCCGCCGCGAGGCGGGATTGACCACCCGCGCGGAGGCGACCAGCGCCTCCAGCCCCAGCTCGCCGAAAGCATAGTCGATCAGCGCCCGCACCGCCTCGGTGGCGATGCCGCGGTCCCAATAGGATTCGCCCAGCCAATAGCCGATCTCCGGGGCCTCGTCGCCGCGCCGGACGAAGCCGCACATGCCGACCGGGATGGGCGGGCCGATCGGGTTGGAGCCGTCGGTCTTCAGGAAGATCGCGAAGGTGACGCAGTCGCGGCCCTTCGGCAGATTGGCGATGAAGGCGGCGGCATCGGCCATGCCATAGGGATGGGGGATGTTCGCCGTCATCTCGGCGACCTTGCGGTTGTCCGCAAGCTCGGCAATCCAGGCCATGTCCTCGATCCGCGGCGCGCGGAGCACGAGCCGGGAGGTCTCGAGGACGGGGGTACAGCTCTCGGCGAGGACCGACCCGGGGGTCGCTTCAACGATGGTCATGGCGGGCTCCAGGTGCCTGGGACGAAGTGCCTTGGAACGACGACGGGGAGGCGATCGTCACGCCTCCCCGGGGGTCTTCCGGAACACCTGGATTCAGGACCAGGGTTCCACCGGTTTGACGAGACCGGTGGGACCCTTGGATCTCACCGTCTTACTCGGCGGCCTCGGCGGCCGGAATTACGGAAACGTAGGTTCGCTCGTTGGCTTTGGTGCGGAACTCGACGCGGCCCTCGGCCGTGGCAAAAAGGGTATGGTCCTTGCCCATGCCCACATTCGTACCGGCATGCCAGCGCGTGCCGCGCTGACGCAGGATGATGTTGCCGGCAATGACGGTTTCGCCACCGAACTTCTTCACGCCGAGACGGCGGCCAGCGGAGTCGCGACCGTTGCGGGAGGAACCGCCTGCTTTCTTATGAGCCATTCTGCTCTCCTATTTCTTCGCGGGCTGTCTCAGGCGCCGGTGATCGAGGTGATGCGGACGACGGTGAAGTCCTGGCGGTGGCCGATCTTGCGACGCGAATTCTGGCGGCGGCGCTTCTTGAAGGCAATGATCTTGCCGCCACGGGTGTGGTCGACGATCTCGGCGGTGACGGCAGCGCCTTCGACCAGCGGCGCGCCGACCTTCGGCTGCTCGCCGCCGAGCATCAGCACCGGGAAGGTAACGCTCTCGCCCGCTTCGGCTTCGATCTTGCCGAGGGTAACGAGCTGGTCGGCAGCAACGCGGTACTGCTTGCCACCGGACTTGATGACCGCGAACATGTTATGTCCTTTCGTTCGAGCCCGGACTCTCCGCCAGAGGTGCGAACACCGCTGGTGCAGGACCGGCTTCTTTCGGTCGGTTGCGGGATGCGCGCGGACCTTCCACGCACGAGGGCTCCATACAGCCGGCACGGCAAGCCTGTCAACGAAAAGCCGGCCCGCCCGCCGCGGCCGGGCGGGGGCGTGAACGTGGCGTGATCCCTTTACCGTATTCCGGCCGAACCTTTCCTCGGCTTCCGCGTTCTAGCCAGCGAACGGCTCAACGCACAGGAGCGAGAGACATGGACAGGAACCGCATCACCGGCACCGCGCGCCAGGCCGCCGGCCGGCTGAAGGAATTCGCCGGCTATGCCGGCCAGGACACCGCGCTGCGCGCCGAGGGCCTCTATGACGAGGCCGTGGGCTATGGCAGCCGCGCGGTGGGGCAGGCGCGGGACCACGCCGCCGATCTCGCCGACGAGGCTTATGAGGTCGGCCGCCGGCTCTATGGCCGCGGCATGCATTCGCTGCAGCGCGGCGTGAACGATCATCCGGTGGCACTGGTGGTGGCGGCGGGCGTCGCCGGCGCCGCAATCGCCTGGCTGCTGAGCCAGCCGCGCCGCTGAGGAACATCCGGTAGCGAGGCGCCGCCCGGCGGCGCACTCAGGAGGAGACGGGCGTCCCCCTTGCCGAGGGGGGCGCCCGTATCTGTTTGACCCCCCCTTTGTGACGTCAGCGCGTGAGGGTGCGGTCCGTAGGGGTGGCGCGCCAGGAGGTCAGGGCGCCACGAGCCCTGCACCGGCCGGCACCCTGAGGTCAGGGCGCCGGCGAAGGGTCGCCGGGTCCTGCGTCGGGGGCGTGCGAGGCATGGCCTTGGGTGCCTCGCCCCGGACGCGCCTCAACCAAATTGTCGCGGGACAGGCCCCCAGGACTGCCGCGGCGAAGGCGGCCTTGCGCAGGGCGAGCGGGTTCCGCCTCATGCGGCCGCCCGGGCCGGGGCCGCCCGCCCGGCAGGTGCGGGTGGCCCCGAGCGAGCACGCGGCGGGCTCTACTGGCCGCGGGTGAGGAAGGTGGCGTCAGCCGAATGCGGATGCGCGCCTGGCTTGGGAAGATGGCGCATCCACCCCATTCTGCCCTTGTGCGTAGCGCCCGGCTCGGCTATTGACCGCCCCACTCCAAGGCGTGGCCAAGCCACGCCCCCGCCCGCGGAGGGGTGCCGGAGTGGTCGATCGGGACGGTCTCGAAAACCGTTGTGCGTGCAAGCGTACCGTGGGTTCGAATCCCACCCCCTCCGCCATTTCAGTCCCTGAGTGGGCACTGCGTTTACGCCGTTCCCCGATACCAGCGTCTGAAGCAGCCGGGATTTCGATCCCATGATCCGCACTTCACCCTCGGCAACTTCGACGCGCTGGGCGAGTGCGCGGAGATGGTCACGGCGAGAGCCGCCGCCTTCCAGGCGGATGCGCTGACGCGCGGCTTTGGCGAATTTGCTCAGCATCTCCGGCGTAACGGCCTTGCTCCCGGCGTTCTGGAGCATGGCCCGGGCGCATTCGGCATCAGTCTTAGCCTGATCGCGGATGGCTTTCAGGCCGACGATGCGGTCCTTCAGCGCTGGGTCGTCAAGATCGGCGACGCCGGCCTCTATGGCGTCATAAAGTCGCCTGAGGCGGGCTTCGGACTCGGCCGCACGCCTGTTCAGCTCGGCGATATGCTCGCGCTGGCGGTCGGAGCGCTCCTGCCGCCGGTCGAGCACGGTGGCGAGTATGGCTTCCAATCGTTCGGGCTGGAGCAGGCGTTCCTCCAGATGACTGGCGACAAGATCGTCCAGCTTTTCCATCGGCACCGCCATGCCGGTGCAGGCGGTCGGCCCCTGCCGCGCCTTCATGGAGCAGGCGTAGTAACGGTAGCGTCCGCCCTTGCCGGTGCGGATAGTCATGGCGCCGCCGCACTTGGCGCAATGGATCAGGCCGGTGAGCATGGTCGGGCCGCTGATCACGGCGGATGGCGTCACCCTGGGAGCCACGGATAACCCAGCAGGGCCTCAAGCTCGGCGGATGTGCCGGAAGGGGGAGGTCGTCGCGTTCTTGCCATGACGCCAGCTTCGCCCGAGACCGCGCTCGGACGAAGGGCCGATATCCACGCCACAGCCCACCGTCTCGCCCCGCGTCGCGTGACGCTCGAACAGCGGGGGCGATGCGCATCATGGCTCACTCCCTTTCCGGCTCGCCCGCGGCGACACCGCCAGCCCAAGGAAGACGATCATCGCCTGATTGAGCCGGACCATGTCCTCGTCGTCCAGACGACCGACTTGCTGCCCGAACTTCGCCTTCCGAACCGTCGTGATCTTGTCGACTATCAGGCGGCAGACGGCGCGCAGGCCATTTCTCTCGTTCGGCTGGACTACCAGCCGGAACAGCGGGGCATCCTACTTACATGTAACTTATGAGGAGGCTGCCATGTCATCCGCACCCAGGCCCAAGCCTTCGCGCGTGAAAGTCGGCGAGCATCGCGCGCGACTGCGCGTCCAGGGGCTCCGACCGATCCAGATCTGGGTGCCGGATGTCCGGGCGCCCGCGTTCTGGGCGGAGGCGCGGCGCCAGTCGCTGGCCGTCGCAGCGAGCGCGCCGGCCGCCGATGATCAGGCCTTCATCGATGCCGTGTCCGACTGGGGCGACGAATGAGGCGCGGCGAGGTGGACCGTTGCCGAAGGGCAGGACTACGCCGGAAAACCGCGCCCGGTGGTCATCGTGCAGGACGACAGTTTCGAGGGAACGGACTCCCTCACCATCTGCGCCTTCACGACCGATGAGACGGATAGGGAGGCCCTTCTGGTCAGCCCATTGGGATGGAAAACGGTTTCTGCAGGACTCTCGAAGGCCGGCAGCCATGGCGCACATTCGGCGGAACGCACCTTTTGGCCATCTCACTGAAGACACCGCGAAAACTGCGGTTTTCGCGCCTCAGGGTACATTGGGAAATCTCCCCATACATTGCCCCCGCGAATGCTAAGTCACTGAAAAGACAACGACCGACCCAAAGCGCAATGTGCGCGCTTTTATCCTGCCCTCAAGCCCCTACGCCGGTGCCCTACGAAATCGCCGCCGACCGCCCCAAGGGAAATCCGCCGTACGGCCCCCCTGGCGCGGGGGTGGATGGTCGCGATACCTTCAACACATGCACGGATGACGTGCCGGCTGTTGAAGGGATTTCATGCGGACTTGGATGCGTTGCGGGTGCAGAATGTGCGCTCTTCCACCGCACCGCGCGCAGCGATGTGACGGCGGAAAATGTGCGGCCGACGCTCCGAGTCGGTGCATGAGGACCGCTATGCAACAGGAGATTAGGGCGACACGGAATTGACCAACGAAGCGTTCGCCCGGATCAAGATCGACCAGCATGACGGAGGCGGTTTGGCGTCCACAAGACAGAAGTCCGCGCTCGGAGGAAGCGGCGACCAAGGCCGGAGCGGGCGAATTTCCTGACAAGACCGCAGAGCAGATAGGGTGTGGGGGGATGCGGATCACTGAACTTCAGAAACTGGTGCGGGACAAGATTGAGAACCTTCGCCCCAAGCTGCTCGATTTAAGCCGGCTCAATCCTCTCCTTTCGACGAAGCTTTCGCCGCGTTACAATTCTCACATCCGTATCGTCGATGAGTTGCCTGACATCCTATTCTACAAGCTGAACAACGGTCAGGAGATGCGGTTGGTGCCGCTTCCTGAGATCGACGGAGATCCGCGAGACGAGAATACGAAGGCTTTTCGCAACGCGCTTGCGAATGCGCGGCTCACGGATGACGTCTATCTTAACGGGCTGGAATCAATTGAGCGCGATGCGGACGACTATCTCGACCGGACCCGGCAGACCGAACGCGCGCTGAAGGACCGTCTCCGCGCGGATCTGGGTATGGAGGCTCGCGTGAGGCGGGCTGACCTGAGACCCTGATCCTCCTCCAGATTTAGGTAGAGTCCGTCGACCATGGA
>CAZIXP010000140.1:0-10272 GCA_964543245.1 uncultured Starkeya sp. | reverse complement strand
AATGCCGCCGCCACCCACCCCAAAAGGAGACACGCAATGGCCGGAACGAACGACCTGGCGAGCATGGTGCCGGGCTTTGAATTCCTGCAGGGCCTGTTCAAGAACGCGGGCGCCGGTCTTCCGCACATCGGGCAATGGGTTGCGCCCCCGCTCGACCCCGAAGAGCTGGAAAAGCGCATCCAGGAACTCAAGACCGTGCAGTTCTGGCTGGAACAGAACGCTTGGCTGCTGGGCACGACCATCCAGGCGCTGGAAGTGCAGCGCATGACGCTTAGCACGCTGTAGACCATGAATCTGCCGCTGGCCGATCTGGAGATGGCCGACGGCGGCATCGACCCCGATGCCGTGGCCGGGGAACACCTCGTCCAGTGCGGCGCGGGCGCGCACCCGGTAGGCGCGGCGCCAGCCGGGCCGGGCGCGGGCGGCCTCGGGCGCTTCCAGGAAGAAGTTCTCGGCGACCGAGAGGTTGTCGCAGAGCGAGAGTTCCTGATGGACGATGCGGATGCCGCCGGCCTGCGCCAGCGCGGTGTCGTAGAGCGCGAGGTCGATGTCGATGCCGCTCAGCGCGATGCGGCCGGCATCGGCGCGGGTGACGCCGCACAGGATGCGCATCAGCGTCGACTTGCCCGCGCCGTTGCCGCCGACGAGGCCGAGCACCTCGCCGGCCTCAATCACGAGGTCGACGCCGTCATTGGCGCGGGTCGGGCCGAACGCCTTGCAGATGCCGTCGAGCCGCGCGACCGGGGTCCGGCCGGCACCGGCCGCCGGGGGTGAAACCGCGTCCGGGGCTTCCGCCCGCCGGACCATGGGCGCCGAGGCGGCGGCGTTCGCCGCCGCTGCCTCCTGCGCGGCACGCAACGCCGCCATCATCGCTTCCGCCCGCGTGCCGTCAGTTGCCGGCCTTGGCCGCGACCAGGTTCTTCTGGACCCATTCCTGCGAATAGGACGGGCTCACGATGACACCGGCGGGCAGGCTGGCGAAGTCCTTCAGGTTCTCGTCGGTCACGGTGGCGACGGGCATGATCATCATCTTGGGCGGGTTGGCGCCCTTCACGATCTCGTAGGCCAGCCAGAACGCCGCGCCGCCGATGCCGGGGGTGGTGTTCATCGAGATGGTGGAATAGCCATTGGCTTCCTTCTGCTTGGACCACCACTGGATGAAGTTGGAGGAGCCGCCGCCCTCGATGACCGGCATCTTCCTGGCGTAGTCGCCGCCATACTGGTCGAAGGCCTGGGCGATGCCGGTGTCGTCGGAGCCGCCCTGGGCGAGCACGGCGTCGACATGGGGCAGGCTCGGCAGGGCGTTGGCGACCGCGGACTGGGCGACCGAGGCGGTGGCCTGGCCGTAGACGGTGGCGACCACCTTCACCTCCGGGAATTTCTTCAGCACCGCCTCCTGGGCGCCGTACATGTCGGCGTCGGGGGCCGAGCCCTTCACGCCGCGCACCACGATGACGTTGCCCTTGCCGCCGATCTTGTTCAGCACCCACTCGGCCTGGTCGCGCTTGTAGCCCTTGAAGTCGAAATTGAGCTGCCAGTTGCAGGGCGCGGAAGCGACGCTGTCGAAGGAGATGACCTTGATGCCGGCCTTGCAGGCCTTCTCGATCACGCCGTTCACGGCGGTTTCGGAGGCGGCGTCGACGGCGATGGCGTCGACCTTCTTGAGGATGAGCTCGGCGAGCTGGCTGTTCTGCTGGGCGACGGTGCCGTCGCCGTTCAGGATGATGTAGTCGGCGATCTTGCCCTCGGCCTTGGCCTTCTCGGCGGCCTCCTTGAAGGCGTCGACCATCTGGTGGCGCCAGCTATTGCCGAAATAGGCGTTGGCGAGCGCGATGACCGGATTGTCGGGGGTCGCGGCGGCCGGCAGCGCGCCGGCGGCAGTGAGCAGGGCGGCGGTGGCGCCGGCGAGCGCGAGCGACTTCACGTCCATCAAATATCCTCCCAAATGGCCCGCTTCTGCGGGCTCTCATGGCTGTGGCGGGCGGCCTCTCGCCGCCGCTCCGTGATAAACATTATCTCATTATACCAGTTGCACAAGCCATCCCGTCATCCCATCGTGGCGGGGCGAGCCCGCGCCGGGGCCGATGACGCCCCATCCGCATGGGAAAACGACATAATGTCAAACAGTTGCACCCCCGATCCGTTCGAGATCCTCGACCGCCGCTTCCGCGCCTACGTCATCCCCATCGCCGGGCTGGAACGGCTGCATGGCGGCATGCGCTGGGCGGAAGGGCCGGTGTGGTTCGCCGATCTGCGCTGCCTGTTGTGGAGCGACATCCCCAACAACCGCATCCTGCGCTGGTGCGAGGAGACCGGCGGGGTCGGGGTGTTCCGGCCCGATTCGAACTTCGCCAATGGCAATACGCGCGACCGCGAGGGTCGGCTCGTCACCTGCGAGCACCGCACCCGCCGGGTGACGCGCACCGAGCCGGACGGCCGGCTGACCGTGCTCGCCGACCGCTATCGCGGCCGCCGGCTCAACGCGCCCAACGACGTGGTGGTGAAATCCGACGGCACGGTGTGGTTCACCGACCCCGATTACGGCATCGCCGCCGACTATGAGGGCGGCAAGGCGCCGCGCGAGCAGGAGGGCTGCTTCCTCTTCCGCTTTGACCCGCGCGACGGCTCCCTCTGCGTGGCCGCCGACGATTTCGACCGCCCCAACGGCCTCGCCTTCTCCCCGGACGAGAGCGTGCTCTATGTCGCCGATTCCGGCTGGATCGGCACCGAGGAGGGGCCGCGCCACATCCGCGCCTTCGCGGTGGACGGCGACAACCGGCTCTCCGGCGGGGCGGTGGTGACCGAGGTCGCGCCCCACGCGCCGGATGGCTTCCGGGTCGACGAGGACGGCAACATCTGGAGCAGCGCCGGGGACGGCGTCCACTGCTACACCCCCTCTGGCGACCTGCTGGGCAAGGTCCGGGTGCCGGAGCGGGTCGGCAATGTGGCGTTCGGCGGCGCCATGCGGAACCGCCTGTTCATCTGCGGCCACAGCTCGCTCTACAGCGTGTTCCTCAACACACGCGGCGCGCAGCGGCCGTGATAGAGGATGCCGCGCCGGCCACAGGGGCCGGCCCGGCGCTTCACTGCACGGTGTAGCTATTGTTGAGCGCGCCGGACTTGGCGTCGATGAAGTCGACCGCGGCGGGATCCTTGATCACCACGCGGTTGCACTCGGTGAAGTTCCAGGCCTTGAAGGTCGAGCACAGCACCTCGCCCTTGAAGGTCCAGGTGAAGCTCTGCGGCTTGTCGCCGGAGATGGTGAGATCGCCGGTTCCGTTGGCGGCGTAATGCGCGACGAACGGCTTGCCCTTCTTGGTCGTGCTGGCGATGGTCTTGCCCACCACGGCGGTCTGGAACGCCGCCTTTGTGGCATAAGCCGGTGCCGCCAGCGCCGCCCCCGCCGCGCCAATCGCCAGCACCGCGGCGGCGGCCACCCGCCCCGCTTTCGCCAAACCCCTGTCCTGCCGTGAAGCCCGCAGCATGGTCGCCCCCCTGTTCCCGCGCCGGTGGCGCGACTGGCTCCATGATGCGAAGCGAGGACTTCCGCAGCAAGCGTTTAACATGTGGTCAGGCGCGCTCGCCCACCCCCATGGCGGCGAGAAGGCTGCGCGCCGCCCGGCTGCCACGGCGCTCGCGGTGGCGCAGCACATGGAAGGCACGGTCCGGCAGGTCGAGCGGCACCGCAACCAGCAGGCCGGCCTCCAGCGACGGCGCCGCCACCGAGGCGGAGAGCACGCTGGCGCCGAGCCCGGCCTCCACCGCCGCCCGCACCGCCTCGTTGGAGGGCAGTTCCATCGCGACGTGCAGCGCGGCGGCATCGAGCCCCCGCGCCGCCAGCGCCGCCTCGAAGGCCGAGCGGGTGCCCGAGCCGGGCTCGCGCAACACCCATTCCCCCGCCATCAGCTCCACCGGGGCGAGGTCGCGGCGGCCGGCCCAGGGGTGCCCTGGTGCGACCAGCAGCACCAGCCGGTCGCGGGCGACCGGCAGGCTTTCGACATCGCGGCTGTCCACCGCGCCCTCGACGAAGCCGAGCTCGGCCGCGCCGGCCTCCACCGCCGCCGCGGCCTGCGCGGTATTGCCGATGGCGAGCCGCACCGCGATGCCGGGATGGGCGCGGTGGAACGCCGCCAGCCGCGGCGGCAGCCAGTAGCCGGCAATGGTCTGGCTGGCATGGACCGCGAGGATGCCACGCTCCAGCCCGCCGAACTCCGCCAGCACCTGCTCCGCCTGCGCCGCCCGGGTCAGCACCGCGCGCGCCTCGGCGAGGAAGGCGCGGCCGGCCTCGGTCAGCTCGATGCGCCGGCCCACCCGCTCGAACAGCCTTGTGTCGTGGCGCGCCTCCAGCGCCGCGATGGCGTGGCTGGCGGCGGACTGGGCGAGGTTCAGCGCCCGCGCCGCGCGGGTGACGTGCTGGCGCTCGGCCACGGCGACGAAGATGCGGAGCTGCTCGAGGGTCACGGCTCAACCGATCTGTTTCCAAGATCATATCATGCCGGAACATCTATTGGATATATCGGTCGCGCCGGCCTAGCTCTGGGGCGTGGCCGCGGCGCCTTTCGCCCCGGCCCGGCTGGAAGGAGGCCGCCATGTCCCTGATGTCCCACAGCCTCGACGCCGCGCCCGGGCACGCGCCGGCCCGCCTGGTGGAAACGGTGCGTCAGTTCACGCCGAACTGGTTCGCCGTGACCATGGGCACCGGCGTGCTGGCGCTGGCGCTGAACCAGTTCCCCTACCCCGTGCCGGGGCTGCACGGGCTCGCCATGGCGCTGTGGCTGGCGGATATCGGCCTGTTCGCGCTGTTCGCCCTGCTCTACGCGGCGCGCTGGGCTTTCTTCTTCCACGAGGCGCGGCGCATCTTCGGCCACCCCGTGATGTCGATGTTCCTCGGCACCATCCCCATGGGCCTCGCCACGCTGGTCAACGGCTTCATCGCCTTCGGGCCGGAACTGATGGGAGAGGCGGCCTTCACGCTCGCCCATCTGCTGTGGTGGGTCGATGTGGCGCTGGCGGTGGCCTGCGGCATCGGTGTGCCCTTCCTCATGTTCACCCGGCAAAGCCACGCCATGGAGACGCTGACCGCGGTGTGGCTGCTGCCGGTGGTGGCCTGCGAGGTCGCGGCGGTGAGCGCGGGCCAGCTCGTGCCGCACCTGCCGGCGGCAGAGGGTTTCGTGGTGCTGGTGCTCGGCTATGTGCTGTGGGCGGCCTCGGTGCCGCTGGCGATGAGCCTGCTGGTGCTGCTGGTGCTGCGGCTCGCCCTGCACAAGCTGCCGCCGGCGGAGATGGGCGTCTCGGCCTGGCTGGCGCTCGGGCCGATCGGCACCGGCGCGCTCGGCCTGCTGGTGCTCGGCGGCGACGCCCCGGCGCTGCTCGCCGCCCACGGGCTGGCGGAGGCCGGCACGGTGGCCAAGGGGCTCGGCCTGCTCGGCGGGCTGATGCTGTGGGGCTATGGTGCGTGGTGGCTGGCGCTGGCGGTGCTGAAGACCGCGCATTACCTGCGCCGCGGCCTGCCGTTCAATCTCGGCTGGTGGGGCTTCACCTTCCCGCTGGGGGTCTACAGCCTCGCCACCCTGTCGCTGGCCCGCGCCACCGGGCTCGCCTTGTTCGAGGTGACCGGCGCCCTGCTGGTCGCCAGCCTCGCCGGGCTGTGGCTCGTGGTGGCCGGCCGCACGCTGCGCGGCGCCTGGCACGGCCACCTCTTCGTGTCCCCCTGCCTGCGCATGGCCTGAACGGCGCACGTGACCGCCGGCCCGCCCTGCGGGCCGGCGGCGCCGTGCCTAGCCCGCGATGTAGTCGCCGGTGGAGACCACCGCGCTGTATCCGAAGGCGAGCGCGGCGATGAAGGCGGCATGCACCTGCGCCGCCGGCACGGTGGTGCCGTCGAAATCGAGATCGCGGGTGGCGACGGCGTCGTGGATGACCGTGGTCTCATAGCCGAAATCGGCCGCCGCCCGGGTCGCGGCGTCGACGCACATGTGGCTCATGGCGCCGACGATGACCACCTTGCCGACGCCCGCCGCGTCCAGCGTCGGCTTGAGATCGGTGCCGAGAAAGGCGTTGATGTTGTTCTTCACCACCACCGCCTCGCCCGCCCGCGGCGCGACCGCGGCGTTGATGGCGGCGCCGTCGGTGCCGGGCACGAAGAAGGTGGCGTCCGGCTCCAGCGACTCGTGGCGGACATGGACCACGAGGTCGCCGCGGGCCCGCGCGGTGGCGAGCACCAGCGCCGCATTGGCGGCGGCGGCCTCGATGCCCACCAGCGGGAAATGGCCGGCGGGGAAATAGTCGTTCTGCAGGTCGATGACGATCAGCGCGGTGGCGGACATGGTGAGTCTCCCTATGCCGGCACCATTCCCGAGCCAGGACGCGCTGTCCATCCGCCCGATGGCGGAGGCGCGCGCCCGACGGCCGGCTCAGGCCGGCACCGGGGCGAGCGCGCGCAGCGCCGCCATCTCCACCAGCGCGCCCCGGCTGCAGATGACCCGCGCCGCCACGCGATGGGCCAGCCGCACCGCCGCCTCCGGTTCCTGCCCGGCGAGGCGGGCGGCGAGATAGCCGGCGTTGAAGGCGTCGCCGGCGCCGGTGGTGTCCAGCGGGTTCTCCACCCGCTCCGCCGGCAGCACCGAGAGCGTCCCCTGCGCCAGCAGGGTGCAGGGTTCGGCGCCGTCCTTCACCACCACCTCCGGCACACCGTAGCCGGCTATGCGCCGCGCCGCTGCCTCCGGCGAGGCGTCGCCGAACAGCTCGCGCTCGTCCGGGTAGGTCGGCAAGGCGAGGGTGGCGGCGCGGTAGCCCGCCTCCAGCCCGGCACGCAGCGCGTCGAGGTCCGGCCACAGCCGCAGCCGCACATTGGCGTCAAAGGCCACCATGGCGCCGCGCGCCCGCACCTGCCCCAGCACGTCCAGCAGGGTGCGGCGGTGTTCCGGGGCAAGGATGGCGAGGGTGATGCCGGAGAGATAGACGCAGTCCGCCGCCGCCAGCGCCGCCGCCAGCGCCCCGGCATCGGCGGCCAGCATCCGCGCCGCCGAGCTGTCGCGCCAATAGGTGAAGCTGCGCTCATAGCCGTTCAGCGTGATCATGTAGAGGCCCACCGTGCGGCCCGGCACCCGGCCGATATGGCGGGTGTCGATGCCCGCGGCGCCGATGAAGCCCACCATCTCGTCGGAGGGTGCGTCGTCGCCGACCCGGGTGACGTAGCGCACCGCGACCTGCGCGGGATCGGTGAGACCGCGCACACCCCAGGCGGTGTTCAGCGTGTCGCCGGCGAAGCCGCGGCGGTACAGCCCCTCGGCGGTGGCGGCGAGTTCGACCATGCATTCGCCGATGCTGGCGAAGACCTTGCTCATGAGGCGGCTCCGGAAGGCAGGGTGTCGAGGCTGAAGGGGCCGTCGGCGATGGAGCGCAGCAGGGTCGCCCGCGCGGTGCGCAGGTGCTTGCGGCAGCGCGCATCGATGGCCCGCTGGTCGCGGCTGCGCAGCGCCTCGATATAGTCGAGATGCTCCATCAGCGCGATGGTGCTCCGCTGCTTTTCGTCTCCCTTGTTCCACTGGTAGGTGTAGTGGAAGATGGTGGAGATGATGTCGTAGAAATCGATGATGAAGCGATTGCCCGTCGTCTCGTGGATGACGCGGTGCAGGCGCTCGTCGAGCTGCGGGAAGCTCGGGTATTCGTGCTCGATATTGGCGAGGAGGGCGTGGTGCTCGGCCTCGATGGCGAGCAGCTCGCGCCAGGGCTCGGACTCCTCGGCCAATTCGACGAAGCTGCGGGTGGCGCGCAGTTCGAACATCTCGCGCACGTCATAGATCTCGTTGGCGAATGCCGGCGTCAGCCCCTTGAACAGCCAGGCGCTGTTCGGGCGGCGTTCCAGCAGGCCGAAATGCTGGAACTGGGCGAGATGCTCGCGGATGGTGGTGGTGGAGGTGCCGAACTGGCGCGCCAGCTCCGCCGCGTTGAGCAGCTGGCCGGCGCGGAAATCGCCCTGGAGAATCCATTCCATGAAGCGCCGCTCCACCGCCGCCCCGGCCGAGAGGGTCTGGGGGTCGGGAAAGTAGTCCGCCGGGCCCGGCCGCCGGCCAAGCCGGCGCCGCGGCGGGCCGCCGTCCTCTTCCGCCCGGGCGACGATGCCGGCCTCGCCGAGCGCCGCCAGCACCGCGCGCACCGTGGTCCGGCTGACGTCGAGTGCCTGCGCCAGATCGCTCTCCGAGGGCAGAACCGCCCCGGCCTCCCGCCCGGCGAGCAGGTCCAGTGCGCGGTTGTAGCTGCGCTTGAAGACGGTGTTGCCCTTCATCGCCGTGAGGCCCCCCGCATGTCCCCTCCCCCCCATGCGCCGAAACCGGCGCTGTTTTTTTTACATTAAAAACAGATTGACACGCCGCGTCCAGCGTGGATTTTTATGTATAAGAAGACAACGAAGAAAAACAGCTCAGGGTGAGGAAACGACCATGTGGCGCCCCCGCGTCCGCAGCACTTCGCGCCATGCGCAGACCCCCGGCAGCGTGACCGGCCGGGCTTTCGCGCGCCGCTTCCCTACCGGGGCTCGCCGCGCGTGAGCCGCCGCATCATCCAGTTCGGCACCAGCCGCTTCCTGCAGGCCCATGTCGACCTCTTCGTCCATGAGGCGCGCGAGGCGGGGCAGGCGATCGGCCCCGTCACCATCGTGCAGGCCTCGGGCTCGCCCGCCCGCGCCGGCCGCACCGCCGCCTTCGGCCGGCCGGAAGGCTATCCCGTCATCATCCGCGGCATGGAGAACGGCGCCGCGGTCGAGCGCCACGTCACCGTGCGGGCGGTGGATGGCGGGCTGTCCGCCGCGACGGACTGGGAGCGGCTCGCCGCGCTCTTCACCGCCGATGCCGGCTTCGTGGTCTCCAACATGGGCGATGCCGGCTACGCGATCGACCCCGCCGACCGCGACCCGGCGCTGCTGGCGGGCGGGGTGCCGGTGTCCTTTCCCGGCAAGCTGACCGCGCTGCTGCACCGGCGCTGGCGCGCGGGCGGGGCCGGCCTCGCCGTGTTGCCCTGCGAATTGCTGAACCGCAATGGCGAGGTGCTGAAGGCCGCGGTGGTGGAGCTGGCGCGGGAGGCCGGCGCCGAGGCCGGCTTCCTCGCCTGGCTGGACGCCGAGGTGCCCTTCGCCAACACGCTGGTGGACCGCATCGTCTCCGAGCCGATCGAGCCGGTCGGCGCCGTCGCCGAGCCTTATGCGCTCTGGGCGATCGAGCGCCAGCCCGGCCTTGCCATTCCGTTCGCCCATCCCTGCCTCGTGGTGGCGGACGCGCTGGAGCCGTTCGAGCGGCTGAAGCTGCACATCCTCAATCTCGGCCACAGCTTCCTCGCCGACATCTGGCTGCGCGAGGGCCGGCCGGCGGAGGAGACGGTGCGCCGGCTCCTCGCCGACCCCGCGGCCGGCGGCCGGCTCCGGGCGGTGCTGGAAGACGAGGTGATCCCCGGCTTCGCCGCCCGCGGCATGGCGGACGCGGCGCAAGACTATGCGGCGGTGACGCTGGAACGCTTCGCCAATCCCTTCCTGAACCACCGCGTCGCCGACATCGCCCAGAACCACGCGGTGAAGGTGGAACGGCGCGTCGGCGCCTTCCTCGACTGGATCGCCGGCCAGCCCGGCGCGCCGGCGACGCCGGTGCTCGGCGCGCTGGCGGCCCGGCCGGCCACGCGGCAGCCCTCGGCCGAGGTGGCGTCATGACCTACCAGTTCGATTTCTCCGCCCTGCTGCCCTACTGGCGCGACTTCGCCTGGGGCGCGCTGCTGACGCTGCAGCTCTCCGCCCTGTCCACCGTGCTGGGCTTCATCCTCGGCACGCTGTGCGCCATCGGCCGCGCCGACGGGCCGCGCTGGGTGAAGTTCCTCGTCGCCTGCTATGTCGAGGTGATCCGCAACACCCCGCTGCTGGTGCAGGTCTTCATCGTCTATTTCGGCATCGCCACGCTCGGCATCCGGGTGTCCGCCAACATGGCGGCGGTGATCGCGCTGGTGGTGAATGTCGGCGCCTATACCAGCGAGATCGTGCGGGCCGGGCTGGAGAGCGTGCACAAGTCGCAGCTCGAGGCGGCGGACTGCCTCGGCCTGTCGCGCCCGCAGATCTACTGGCACGTGGTGCTGCGGCCGGCGGTGGAGCGGGTCTATCCTGCGCTCACCAGCCAGTACGTGCTGCTGATGCTGGCCTCCTCCATCACCTCGCAGATTTCGGCGGAGGTGCTGACGGCGGTGGCCTACCGCATACTGTGCGACAACTTCCGCAGATTCGAGACCTTCTTCGTG
>CAZIXP010000139.1:0-10334 GCA_964543245.1 uncultured Starkeya sp. | reverse complement strand
CCAGCCCGAGCGCGTCCTCGGCCGGCAGCCGGGCGGCGCCGGGAAAGAAGGGGATGAGGCCGAGCGGCGCCCAGCCGGTGCGGCCGGCGATCGCCGCCATGCCGTCGGCGAACAGGGCGGGATCGCCGCGGAACCGGTTGACGAGGAAGCCCCGGATCATCGCGGCGTCGTCCGGCGGCAGCACCGCCTGCGTGCCGACAAGGCTGGCAATAACACCGCCGCGGTCGATGTCGCCGATCAGCACCACCGGCACCCCGGCGGCACGGGCGAAGCCCATATTGGCGATGTCGCCGGCCCGCAGGTTGATCTCCGAGGCGGAGCCGGCGCCTTCCACCAGCACCAGGTCGGCGGCGCCGGCGAGGTGGCGGAAGCTCTCCAGCACGAAGGGCATCAGTCCCGGCTTCAGCCGCTGGTACTCCGCCGCGCGGGCGGTGCCATGGACACGGCCCTGTACCACGATCTGCGCACCCACCTCGCTCTGCGGCTTCAGCAGCACGGGGTTCATATGCACGCTCGGCGCGAGGCCGGCGGCGCGGGCCTGCAACGCCTGGGCACGGCCGATCTCGCCGCCGTCGGCGGTGACGGCGGCGTTGTTCGACATGTTCTGCGGCTTGAAGGGACGAACGGCGAGCCCGCGCCGGGCGAAGGCGCGGGCGAGGCCGGCAACGATCAGCGACTTGCCGACATCGGAGCCGGTGCCCTGGAACATCAGCGCCCGCGCCGTCATGGGCGCGGGCCCCGGCGGGGCGGGCGGTGGATGCTTCCGCTCAGAAACGGCGGCCGGTCAGCGCTTCCATCCGCTCGACCCGCTCTTCCAGATTGGCTTCCCGCACCATGCCGGGAATGAGGAACAGGTCGATGATCTGCCCGATGCCGAGCAGGCCGAGGGTCAGCAGCCACAGCGCGCCGGTCCAGTAGCGCCCGACATAGAAGCGGTGGATGCCGCTCACGCCGATGAGGCCGAAGAACCAGAAGAGATAGGCGAGCGGGGTCGATTTCATCGCGGACGCCCTCCACTGCGTCGTGCCTCACAAATGGGAAGGCGCGGCGGCGAGGGGGAGAGGTGCGGGCGGAATTTTCGGCCATGGCGGCGGGGAACGGGCGGCCACGCCGCCCCCGGCCGCGGTCCCGGCCCTTGCCCGGCGGGCGCGGCGGCATCAGAACTCGACGCCCTTCTGCGCCTTCACCCCGGCGGCGAAATGGTGCTTCACCAGCCCCATCTCGGTGACGAGGTCGGCCGCCTCGACCAGAGCGGGGCGGGCGTTGCGGCCGGTGGCGACCACATGCAGCCCCTCCCGCCGCGCCGTCAGCGCCGCCACCACCTCGGCCTCGGGCAGATAGCCGTAGCGCAGCGCGATGTTGAGCTCGTCGAGGATCAGCAGGCCGATGGAGGGGTCGGCCATCAGCTCCAGCGCCTTGGCCCAGGCCGCGCGGGCGGCGGCGATGTCGCGGGCGAGGTCCTGCGTTTCCCAGGTGAAGCCCTCGCCCATGGTGAACCAGGCAACGCGCGCGCCGAAGCTTTCCAGCGCCGCGCGTTCACCCGCCTGCCAGCCGCCCTTGATGAACTGCACCACGCCGACCCGGCCGCCGGTGCCGGTGTCGGGATGGCCGAGCACCCGCAGCGCCAGGCCGAAGGCCGCGGTGCTCTTGCCCTTGCCCGGCCCGGTGTGGACCATGAGCAGGCCCTTCTCCGCGGTCTTGCCGGCCACTTCGGCGTCCTGCACCGCCTTGCGCTTCTCCATCTTGGCGCGGTGGCGGGCGGCCTCCTCGGCGGAGATGGCGGGAGGGGTGTCGCTCATCTTGTGTCGTCCTTCACGGCGAGCGGCAGGCCGGCGACCATGAAGATCACCCGGTCGGCCAGGGCGGCGACCTGCTGGTTGAGCCGGCCCTGCGCGTCGCGGAAGCGGCGGGCGAGGGCGTTTTCCGGCACGATGGACAGGCCCACCTCGTTGGACACCAGCACCACCTCGCCCTCGCGCGCCAGCAGCGCGGTGGTGAGCACGGCGGCCTCCATCTCGAGGTCGGCGCCGGCCAGCATCCGGTTGGTGAGCCAGAGGGTGAGGCAGTCCACCAGCACCGGCCGGCCCGGCGGCACGGCGCGGAGCGCGGCGGCGAGGTGGTGCGGGGCGTCGACCGTCTCCCAGCCCGGCCCGCGCCGGGCGCGGTGCGCGGCGATGCGGCCGGCCATCTCGTCGTCGAAGGCCTGCGCCGTGGCGAGGTAGCACCACGGCGCCGGCCGGCATTCGACCAGCGCCTCGGCGTGCCGGCTCTTGCCGGAGCGCGCTCCGCCCAGAACCAGCGTGAGGGTCACGCCGGCCGTACCGCGGGCTCCGCCTGCTGGCGGGCCACGATCGGGCGCAGCCACCCGGCCAGCCCGCCGAGCAGCACCCAGAACACGAAGCTCGCGACAATGCTGGCGACGACGAAGCTGTGGTGCAGCCCCTTCGGTATCGCGGTCTCGTAGCTCGCCGGCTGCGGCGCGCCGACGAGGTGCGGCGCCGCGATCAGCAGCACGCCGAGCGCGGCGTGAAGCGGGCGCGGCCCGAAGGCGAGGCAGGCGAGGCCGGCGGCGGTGGCGAGCGCGGTGGCGCTCCACCAGAGCTGCCGGTCCATCAGCTCCGCGGCCGGCATCGCCGGCAGCTCCGGCGGCAGGCCGAGCCCGGGCGCCAGCGTGAACGCCGCAAAACCCGCCAGCCCCCAGCCGATGCCCTGTCGCCAGGAGGCGAGGCCCCCGGCCAGCTCGCTGGCGGCCACCAGCAGCAGCGCAAAGCCGAAGCCGGTGAGCAGCGTGAACAGGAGGGTGAGGCCGTTGCGCTGCAGCCCGGGCGTGGGCTCCCAGGCGCCCGCGCCGTGGTCGTGGCCGGCGGCCTCCGCGCTGTCGTGCGGGTGGGCGCCGGCGGCGTCCGCGTGGTCGTGCGGCTGGGCGCCGGCGGCGTCCGCGCCGGCGTGGTCGTGAACGGCGGTCGCCGCCGCCGCTCCGGCGCCCTCCTCATAGGCTTCCGCCTTGAGGATCAGGGGAACGGTGGAGACGAGATGCAGCACGGCGCCGACGGTGCCGGCACCCATGCCCGCCAGCGTGGCGACGAACAGAATCGTCCTCAGAAGAGGCCCGAAGCCCTGCATGATCGCCCCCTCAGTGGCAGGGGAAGGCGTTGGCGTGCCGCACGTCGTGCGTGGCGTTGTGCAGCGCCTCGACATGGGAGAAGCCCACCCCGCCCAGCACCAGCACGCCGAGCAGCGCGGCGAGGCTGATGGCAAGGGCGCGGGCCGCCGGGGAGGCGGCGTCGAGCGGAAGGGCGGCGGGGTTTCCCGGGTGCGTGGCAGTTGCCGGATGTCCCGGCGCGGGCAGCTTCGTCATCGCGATCTCCTGAGCCCTCCACCCGAGGGCCGGCGGGTTGCGTCGACGGCCGGTCTCCTGGCTCGCGGGTCCGTGCCGTCTTCCGCCTTCCCGGCAACGCGCCAGTGGCTTGTGGAAGAAGGCTCACCGCTTACAGTTGCGGGGGCAGCCGCGGAATCGCCGGATGTGCTGCGCACGTGCCGGCCCACCGCGTTCCCGTCTTGCGTCCCGCGCGCATCACGGGAACCGACGACGCTCCGACTATAGCGGCCGATCGGCGCGCCGCAATGGGCTGGCGCGGCCAAGTTGCCGCGATGAGGCAGGGGGACCAAAGGATGGCGGAAAGCGGTGATGTGAATCGGCACGGGCAAAAGCTCGTGAGAAAAACGGACCTTCCCGGAAATCATCGCTTTGCGAGGGTATGGGTTCTCGCTTGCACCCGCTGCGGCGCGAACGATGGCGCCAATAGTTGCGACGTCCACATTCGCCACTGTCCCACGTGCGACAACGGCAAGCCGGGCCTGTCGCTGGCGCCCTGAGGGACCGCGGGTTTGACATTCGCCCGCGCCGCTCCTTTAGTGGCGGCGACCGACGGTTTCCTCCCCTGACGGGAGGGACGAAGAGGGAATGCGGTGAGGCGGGTCCTGCACGGGCTGCCGATTCCGCGGCTGCCCCCGCAACTGTAAGCGGCGAGCCCGAGCCACAGGCCACTGGAGCGATCCGGGAAGGCGGCGATGAGGGCGACGACCCGCGAGCCAGGAGACCTGCCGACGGTTCGGTCGCGTTTGCCGGCGGGGTGCCCGGCGGACGGGTGATGCCGCTCACCCTTGCCGGGCGTGGGCGGCGTGCGCGGGAACTCTTCCGCGGCCGGTGTACCCCGATCGTTCACGCTTTCGGAGACGCCCGCATGACCACCGCCGCCACCAGCCTCGCCCGTGTCCCCTGCACCATCGTCACCGGCTTCCTCGGCTCCGGCAAGACGACGCTGATCCGCCACGTGCTGGAGCAGGCGAAGGGCCGCCGGCTGGCGGTGATCGTCAACGAGTTCGGCGATGTCGGCATTGACGGCGAGATCCTGCGCGGCTGCGGCGTCGAGAGCTGCCCGGAGGAGAACATCGTCGAGCTCGCCAATGGCTGCATCTGCTGCACCGTGGCCGACGATTTCGTGCCCGCGCTGGACGCCATCCTCTCCCGAAGCCCCAAAGTCGACCACATCCTGATCGAGACCTCGGGCCTCGCTCTGCCCAAGCCGCTGGTGCAGGCCTTCCTTTGGCCGGCGATCCGCAGCCGGGTGACGGTGGACGGCGTGGTGGCGGTGGTGGACGGCGCGGCGCTCGCCGCCGGGCAGGTGGCGCACGATCTCGACGCGCTCGCCCGCCAGCGCGCCGCCGACGGCGCGCTCGACCATGACGACCCGATCGAGGAGGTGTTCGACGACCAGATCGCCTGCGCCGACCTCGTGGTGATGGCCAAGGCCGACTTGCTCGACGCCGAAAGCGAGGCCCGCGCCCGCGCCGCGCTGGCGCCGGAGCTGCCGGCGGCGGTGCGGGTGGTGGCGGCGCGCGGCGGTGTGCTCGACCCCGCGCTGCTGCTCGGCCTCGGGGTGGGCACCGAGGCGGACATCGCCAACCGCAAGACCCATCACGACGACGAGCCCGACCACGACCACGACGATTTCGACAGCTTCGTGCTCGACATTCCCGAGATTACCGACCCCGCCGACCTCTCCGCCCGCCTCGCCGGGGCGGCGGAACGGGCAGGGGTCCTGCGCGCCAAGGGCTTCGTGCCCGTGGCAGGCAAGGCGATGCGCCTGCTGGTGCAGGGGGTGGGGCCGCGCGTCAGCCACCAGTATGACCGCGCCTGGGGCGCCGAGCCGCGCGCCGGCCGGCTGGTGGTGATCGGCCTCAAGGGGCTGGACCGGGCGGCGGTGGAAGCCGCGCTCGGCCTGCCGGCGGCGGCCTGACCGCCATGGCCGCGCCGGCGCTCGTGCTGTTCGACCTCGACGACGTGCTCTGCGTCTCGGACAAGCGCGTGCGCTCGGCCCATCTCGCCCGGCTCGCCGGCTCCACCACCGAGCGGGTCTATGCCGCGCTGTGGGGCAGCCGGTTCAGCGCGCCGGCGCTGGCCGGGGAGGTGACGCCGGAGGACTACCTCGCCGATTACGGCCGCCGCATCGGCTATCCCCTCACGCTCGAGGAATGGCTCGTCAGCCGCAAGGCCTCGATGACCCCGATCCCGCAGGTGCTGGAGCTGGTGGCGCGGGTGAAGCAGGTCGCCCGCGTCGCGGTGCTGACCAACAACACCACGCTGGTGGCGGAGCATATCGGCTACCTCTTCCCCGAGCTGCCGGCGCTGTTCGGCCGCGACATCTATGCCTCCGCCGCGCTGAAGGCGGCGAAGCCCGATGCCGCCTGCTTCCACGCCTGCCTCGCGGCGCTGCAGGCGGCGCCGGCGGAGACGCTGTTCATCGACGACCTCGCCGTGAACGTCGCCGGGGCCCGCGCGGCGGGGCTGGACGCCCACCGCTTCACCACGCCTGCCGCGCTGGCCGCGGCCCTGGCGCGGCGCGGCCTGCTGTAGCGGGGGCGGGCATGCACATCCTCGCCACCAGCGCGGCCAGCCTCGACGACCTCGTCGAACCGGTCGACCTCGGCCAGAGCCCGGGCGAGATGGTGATCGCCTCCTTCACGGACAGCGACCTCGGCGTGCTCGCTCGGGCCTATCGCGCCGGGCGGGAGGGGCTGCCGACCCTGCGCCTCGCCCCGCTCGCGGCGCTGCGCCATCCCATGTCGGTGGATCTGTGGATCGACCGCGTCGCCTCTCATGCCCGCGTCGTGGTGCTGCGCCTGCTTGGCGGGCTGGACTGGTGGCGCTACGGCGCCGAGCGGCTGGCGGCGCTGGCCCGGGCACGCGGCATCGCCCTGGCGGTGCTGCCCGGCGAGGACCGCGACGACGACCGCCTCGCCGCCCTCTCCACTTTGCCGGCGGAGGAACTCGCCGCGCTGCTCGCCTGTTTCCGCGCCGGCGGGCCGGCCAATATGGCGGTGCTGCTGCGCCGGCTGGCGCGCCATGCCGGGCGGCCGGACCCCGCGGGGCCGGCTGAGGAGGCGCCGGGTGCCGTGCCGCTGGCCGGCTTCTACCGCTGGCCGGGCGCCGGGGAACTGCCCGGCGGCGGGGAGCCTGGCAGCGGGTCCGCCGCCGCCGCGCCCGTCGTGCCCGTGGTGTTCTACCGCTCGATGTGGCTGGCGGCCGACACCGCGCCGGTGGACGCGCTGTGCGCCGCGCTGGCGGCGCGGGGGCTGGCGCCGCGGCCGATCTTCGTCGCCAGCCTGCGCGAGCCGGCCTCCGCCGCCTTCCTGCGCGAGGCGCTGGCGGCGTGCGATCCCGCCGCCGTGGTGGCGCTCACCGCATTCGCCGCCAATGAGCCGGGCATGGCCGGCGTGCTGGACGGGCCGGGCGTTCCGGTGCTGCAGGCGATCGTCGCCACAACCCGGCGCGAGGCGTGGCGGCAGGGCGCGCGGGGGCTGACCGGCACCGATCTCGCCATGCATGTCGTGCTGCCGGAGCTGGACGGGCGGGTGCTGGCGGGGGCGGTGTCCTTCAAGGTGGAGGAGCCGCGCGATCCCGCGCTGCTGCACGCCGGCCTCGTCAATGCCGCCGAGCCGGACCGGGTGGCGCAGGTGGCGGACCGCGTCGCCGCGCTGGTGGCGCTGGGGCGCACGCCGCGGGCGGCGCGGCGGCTCGCGGTGCTGATGCCGGATTATGCCGGGGCACCGGGCCGCACCGGTTGGGCGGTGGGGCTCGACGTGCCCGAGAGCGTGCGGGTGCTGCTCGGCGATCTGGCGGCGGCGGGCTACCGGGTCGAGGGCGCGCCGGCCGGGGCGCGGGAGCTGCTCGACGCGCTCGCGGCCGGCCCGGAGGCGGCCGCCGACGGCGCCTTCCTTGCTCTCGACGCCTATCGCGCCCGGCTTGCGGCATGGCCGGCCGCCGCGGTCGCCGCCATCGAGGCGGCCTGGGGCGCGCCGGAAGACGACCCCGACGTGGCGGACGGCGCCTTCCATTTCCGCGCCCGGCGGTTCGGCCATGTCTGGGTCGCGCTGGCACCGGAGCGCGGCAGCCGGGCGGAGCGGCGCGCGCAGTATCACGACCCCGCCTTGCCGCCGCGCCACGGACTGCTGGCCTTCGGGCTGTGGCTGCGCGAGGTGGCGCGGGTCGACGCGCTGGTCCACATGGGCGCGCATGGCACGCTGGAATGGCTGCCCGGCAAGCAGGCCGCGCTCACCGCCGGCTGCTACCCCGAGCTCGTGCTCGGCGCGCTCCCCGTGGTCTATCCCTTCATCGTCTCCAACCCCGGCGAGGCGGCGCAGGCCAAGCGGCGGATCGCGGCGGTCACGCTCGGCCACCTGCCGCCGCCGCTGGCGGACGGTGCCGCCGGGGGCGAACTGGAACGGCTCGAGCGCCTGCTGGAGGAATATGCCGAGGCCGAAGGCCTGGACCGACGCCGGCGCGAGCGGCTCGCCGGGCTCATCCTCACCGAGGCCGAGCGGGTGGGGGTGGCGGCCGAGGCCGGTTTCGGCACGGGAAGCGGGGGCGAGGCGCTGGCGGCGATCGACGCCTGGCTCTGCGACCTCAAGGAGATGCGGCTGAAGGACGGGTTCCACGTCTATGGCCGGGGTGCCTGCGGGGAACAGGAACGCGCCGGCCTGCTCGCCGCGCTCGATGCCCGCCGGGTCGCCGCCGGGCCCGGCGGCGCACCGGGGCGCGGGCGCGCCGACGTGGTTCCGACCGGGCGCAACATCTTCTCCAGCGACCCCCGCACCCTGCCGACGCCCACCGCGGTCGATCTCGGCCGGCTGGCGGCGGAGGAGGTGCTGCGCGCCTATGCGCAGGAGCACGGCGACTGGCCGGCCTCGCTGGTGCTCGACCTGTGGGGCAGCGCCAGCCAGCGCACCGGGGGCGAGGAGATCGCGCAGGGGCTGGCGCTGATGGGCTGCCGCCCGGTCTGGGAGCCCTCCAGCGGGCGGGTGACGGGCATCGAGGTGCTGCCGCCCGCCGTGCTGGGGCGGCCGCGGGTCGACGTCACCTTCCGGCTGTCGGGCCTGTTCCGCGACCTCTTTCCCGGGCAGATCGCCCTCATCGACGCCGCGGTGCGGGCGGTGGCGGCACGGCAGGAGAGCGTGGAGGAAAACCCGCTGCGGGCGGCGCCGGACGCCCCGCGCCTGTTCGGCACCGCCCCGGGCAGCTATGGCGCCGGGCTCGACCGGCTGGCCGGCGGCCTGCCGGAGGAAGCCGCGCTGGCCGAGGCCTATCTCGCCAGCGCCTCCCACGCCTATGGCGGCGCCGAGGGTGTGGGGCGGGCTTCCGGCGGCTTCGCCGAGCGGGTCGCGGCGGCGGACCTGCTGATCCACGGCGCCGACGACCCCGGCCGCGACCTGCTGGAAGGCGACGCCGATCTCGCTTTCGTCGCCGGCTTCGCCGCGGCCGCGGCGCGGCTGGGGCGCTCGCCCGACCTCGTCGTGCTCGATACCTCCAACCCGCAGCGCCCGACGGCGCGGCCGCTGGCGCAGGCGCTCGCCCGGCTGGTCCGCGGCCGGGTGGCGCCGCGCTACATCGCCGGGTTGATGCGCCATGGCCCGCGCGGCGCCGCCGAGATCGCCGAGACGGTCGACCGGCTGCTCGGCTTCGCCGCGACCACCCGCGCCGTGCCCGGCGCGCTGATCGAGCGGCTGCACGCCGCCTATGTCGCGGACCCGCAGGTGCGGGCCTTCCTGCAGGCGGCCAGCCCCGAGGCGGCGGCGCTGGTGGCGCGGCGCATCGTCGAGGCGCAGGCCCGCGGGCTCTGGCATCCCCGCCGCAACGATGTCGCCGCCGACCTCGCCCAGCTTGCCGGGGAGGCCGCGGAATGAACGCGCGGGCGAGAGGAGAGGGCCGGGCCGAGCCGCCGCACGACGCGCTGGCGCCGGCAGAGGCGGCCGTGCGTCCGGGCGCGGTGTCCCCCGGCGCCATGCCTCCGGTTCCGGTGTCCCCCGGCGTGGCGCCCTCCGTCCCGGCGGCCTCCGTCCCGGTGCCTCCGGTTCCGGTGTCCCGTGCCACGCTGGCGCCGGCAGAAGCCGCGGCGCGCCCCGTCCCGGCACCCCGCGGCGCGGTGCCCCCCGCCGCGCCGTCGGCTATGCCCCAACCGGCCGCGTCTTCATCCGGCGCTGCCGGGCCTGCCTTGCCGGCGCCGGATGGTCCGCCCGCCGCCGCGGCGGTGGCGCGGCGCGGGGCCTGTCCCACCCTGCCGGCGCCGATGGCGACCGGGGACGGGCTGCTCGCCCGCCTCGCTCTGGCCGCGCCCGCCGCGCCGGAGGCCTTTGCGGCGCTGGCCGGCCTCGCGCTGGCCCATGGCAATGGCCTTCTGGAGGTCACGGCGCGCGGCAAGCTGCAGGTGCGCGGCCTCGCCGCCGCCAGCGCGGCGGTCTTCGCCGAGGCGGTCGGTGGCCTTGGCCTGCCGATCCGCGAGGGGCTGGAGGTGCAGGTGAACCCGCTTGCCGGGCGCGACCGGGCCTGTGCCTTCGACCCCCGCCCGATCGCCGCCGCCATCGCCGCCGGCGCCCGTTCCGGCCCGGCCTCGCGGGTGGCGCCCAAGGTGGCGGTGGTGGTGGATGGCGGCGGCGGGCTGCCGCTGGCGGGGTTGCCGGCGGACATCCGGCTCGCCCCGGCGGCGGCTTCGACGGCAGCGGTTTCGACGGCCGGCGCGCAGTGGCCGGCGGGTCCCCATACCGACCGGGAGGAGGGGCCGGCCGATCTGGTGCTCTCGGCCGGCGGCCGGCTGGTCGGCCGCCTGCCGCAGGCCGCGGGGGCGGCGGCGGTGCTCGCCCTGCTCGCCCGGCTGGCGGAGGCCGGGCCGGCCGCGCGCATGGCCGCCCTTGTGGCGGAGGAGGGCGTCGCCACGCTGCGGGCCCGGCTGTCGTCCGTCGCCGGTCTCCAGCCGCTGGAGGGGCCGGAGCCGGTGGCG
>CAZIXP010000138.1:0-10336 GCA_964543245.1 uncultured Starkeya sp. | reverse complement strand
CTCGATGACCGGCGAGAACAACTATGTCGCCCGCGGCGTGTTCATCGGCTCGGTCAACGACAAGCAGGGCTTCGACATCCTCTGGCAGTCCAAGGACACGCCGAAGCCGGTGCCTTTCAGCCCCTATGGCTGAGTGCGCCTTTCCCTTCCCCCATGAGGGGCGGCCGTCCTCGCTGGGGGCGGCCGTCTTGATCCCGACATGACGTTCTGGCGCCTCCCCCTGCTGATCGCGGGACTTCTGCTCGCCGGCCCGGCCTGCGCCGCCGGCGCGGAGCCGGCCGCGCGCGCCGCGCTCGTCCAGAAGCTGTGCGGCAATGCCGGGCAGATGGGAGAAGCCGCCGGCGGCCTTTCCGCCCTCGCCGCCAGCGGCACGGCGCAGGACATCGGCTGGGCCGCGCCGCTCGCCCGCGCCGTGCTCGACAAGACGCTCGCCTGCGACGAGGCCGGGGCGGTGCTGACCGCGACCGACACCGACGCCGTGACCGGCGCCGCCCGTGCCCCGGCGCCGGACGCCCGCACCCCGGTGCTGAGCCTGAAGAACCGCGCGGTGTTCGAGCAGGCCGAGGCCGCCCTGGCGCTGCGCAGCGCCCCCGGGCCCGCCGCCCGTGCCGCCGCGCTCGCAACGCTGGAGCGTCGCCCCGCCGCCATCCCCGAGGGCCTGCTGGAGGCCGCTGCGCAGGGCGAGGGCGACCCCGGCCTGCGTACCCGTATCGAGACGCTGGCGCAGACCGCCGCCCTCAACGCCGCCGATCCCGCCGCCCGCATCCGCGCCATCGGCCGGATCGCCGAGCACCCGAGCCGGCGCGCGCTCACCCAGGTCGAGGCGTTGACCAAAGACCCGGCCTATGCGGCCGATCCGGCGTTCCGGCAGGCGGTGGATGCCGGCCTCGCCCGCATCGGCCGCGGCATCGCCCTCGGCGACGCGCTGGCGACGCTCTATAACGGACTCAGCTTCGCCAGCATCCTGTTCATGGCCGCGATCGGCCTCGCCATCATCTTCGGGCTGATGGGCGTCATCAACCTCGCCCAGGGCGAGCTGATCATGATCGGCGCCTATGTGACCTGGCTGGTACAGCAGGGGCTGCGGCAGGCGGCGCCGGCGCTGCTCGACTGGTATCTCCTCCTCGCCATCCCTGCCGCCTTCCTGGTGACGGCGGGCATCGGCATCGCGCTGGAGGCGCTGCTGCTGCGCCACCTCTACCGCCGCCCGCTGATGAGCCTGCTCGCCACCTGGGCGGTGAGCCTGTTCCTGGTGAACACGGTGCGCGTCGTGTTCGGCACCCAGAACCTGCAGTTCGAGACGCCGTTCTACGTTTCCGGCGGCGTGCCGGTGATCGGCGACTTCATCTTCACCTGGAACCGCATGTTCGCCATCCTGTTCGCCGCCGTCACGCTGATGGTCACCTGGGCGACGGTGCGCAAGACCCCGCTGGGCCTCAATATCCGCGCGGTGACGCAGAACCGCGACATGGCCGCCTGCATCGGCATTCCCACCCGCCGCGTCGACATGATGGCCTTCGGCCTCGGCTCGGGACTGGCGGGCCTTGCCGGGCTCGCGCTGTCGCCGATCTACAGCGTGAACCCGCAAATGGGACAGAACTTCATCATCGACAGCTTCATGGTCGTGGTGCTGGGCGGGGTTGGCACCATCGCCGGCACGGTGGTGGCCGCGCTCGGCATCGGCCAGATCAACGTGCTCATCGAGCCGCTGTGGGGCGCGGTGGCGGCGAAGGTCATCGTGCTGCTGATGATCATCGCCTTCCTGCAATGGCGGCCGGAAGGCCTGTTCGCCGTGAAGGGGCGCCGCAAATGACCCGCTGGACCGCCGACCGTCCCTTCCTGGCGCTGCTGTTCCTGCTGCTGGCGACCGCCATCGCCATGCCCTTGCTGGCGGGCACGCCGCTGGCGATGTCGCGCTACCTCGCCAACGCCATTGGCCAGCTTGCCGCCTTCGCGGTGCTGGCGCTGTCGCTGGACCTGATCTGGGGCTATCTCGGCATCCTCTCGCTCGGCCACGGGCTGTTCTTCGCGCTTGGCGGCTATGTCGTGGCGATGTACCTGCTGAAGCACTCCTTCGAGGTCACCGGCACGGTGCCCGATTTCCTCCAGTTCATGGGCTGGAAGGACTTTCCGTTCTACTGGGCCGGCTTCGGCGCCTTTCCCTATGCGCTGGCGGTGGCGGTGGTGCTCACCACGCTGGTGGCCGGGCTGTTCGGCTATGTCTCGTTCCGCTCACGGGTGGGCGGGGTCTATTTCGCCATCATCACCCAGGCGCTGGTCTATGTCGCCATGCTGCTGATGTTCCGCAACGACACCGGCTTCGGCGGCAATAACGGCATGACCGGCTTTTCCGTCATGTTCGGCTGGCCCATGGGCACCAGCGCGATGATCACCGGCCTCGCCGTCGCCTCGCTGGTGGTGCTGGCGCTGGTGCTGGCGGGCTGCCGCTGGCTGGTGGGCAGCCGCTTCGGCGCCTTGATGCTGGCGACGCGCGACGACGAGACCCGCCTGCGCACGCTGGGCTACGAAACGCTGCGCCTGAAGCTCGCGGTGTGGTGCCTGTCCGCGCTCATCGCGATGCTGGCGGGCATGCTCTACGTGCCGCAGGTCGGCATCATCAACCCGCGCCTGCTCTCACCGGAACTGTCGCTGGAGGTCGCGGTGTGGGTCGCCATCGGCGGGCGCGGCCATCTGGTCGGCGCGGTGGTGGGGGCGCTGCTGGTGAACGCCATCAAGTTCTGGCTGTCCTTCGCCGCACCGGAGGTGTGGCCCTTCATCCTGTCCGGCCTCATCGTGCTGGTGGTGCTGGTGTTCCCGAACGGGCTGATCGACCTCGCCCGGCTGAAGCTGGTGCGGCCCATGGGCCCGCGCCGGCTCGCCGCCGATGTCGGGGAGGCCCGGCCATGAGCCTCACCGCGCTGCTGGTGGACGGGCTGACCGTGCGGTTCGGCAGCTTCCGCGCCATAGACGACCTCTCGCTCGCCATCGACTATGGCGAGGTGCGCGCGGTGATCGGGCCGAACGGCGCGGGCAAGACGACGCTGCTCGACGTCATCTCCGGCATCACCCGGCCGAAGCAGGGCCGCGTCCTGTTCGACGGGCGGGAGGACATCACCGGCCGCAGCGAAGCCGCCATCGCCCGCGCCGGCATCCGCCGCAAGTTCCAGAAGCCAAGCGTGTTCGAGGGCCTCACCGTGCGCCAGCATATCGCCATCGGCGCGGGCACCGGCTTCCGCCGCGGGCTGGAAGGCCCGGCGCTGGAGGACCGCATCAGCGAGGTGCTGGAGACGGTGGGGCTGGCCGACCAGGCCGGCCGCCTCGCCGGCGAGCTGGGCCACGGCCAGAAGCAGTGGCTGGAGATCGGCATGGTGCTCGCCTCCGATCCCCGCGTGCTGATGCTGGACGAGCCGGTGGCCGGCCTGACCGACGAGGAGACGGAGCGCACCGCCGCGCTGGTGCGGGCGCTGAACCGGCCGGACCGCGCCATCGTGGTGGTGGAGCACGACATGGATTTCGTCGAGCGCATCGCCGACAAGGTCACGGTGCTGCATGAGGGCCGCACCCTGTTCGAAGGACCGATGGACAAGGTCCGGGCCGATGCCGGCGTCGTCGACGTCTATCTGGGGCGCTGAGCATGGATTTCCGCGTCGAGGAACTGGACCAGCATTACGGCTCGGCGCAGGTGCTGCGCCGCGTCGGGCTGGAGATCGCGCCGGGCGAATGCCTCGCCGTGCTGGGCCGCAACGGCGCGGGCAAGACGACCCTGCTCAAATGCATCATGGGCCTTCTCGCGCCCACCGCCGGCCGGGTGCTGGTGGATGGCACGGATGCCACCGCGTGGTCGCCCAACCGGCGCTCCCGCGCCGGCCTCGCCTATGTCCCGCAGGGCCGCGAGATCTTCGCCGAGCTGACGGTGGGCGAGAACATCGAGGCCGCCGCCCGGGCCCACGGCACCTATGGCACGGCGGCGATGGAGGAGGCGGTCAGCCTGTTCCCGGTGCTGCGCGAGATGTGGAAGCGCTCCGGCGGTGCGCTGTCCGGCGGCCAGCAGCAGCAGCTCGCCATCGCCCGGGCGCTGGTGACCCGGCCGCAGCTTCTCATCCTCGACGAACCCACCGAAGGCATCCAGCCCAACATCGTCGCCGCCATCGGCGAGGTGCTGCGCGCCCTCAAGGGCCGCATCTCCATCCTGCTGGTGGAGCAGTATCTCGACTTCGCGATCGAAACGGCGGACGCTTTCGTCATCCTCTCGCGCGGTTCGGTGGTCGAATCCGGCCGCGCCGCGACGATGACGCGGGATCACCTCACCCGCTTCATCGCCGTCTGAATCCTCTCACCGGTTCCCTCCCGTCGCGCAGTCCAGGAGTTTTGCATGTCGCGCCGCTTTGAAATCCCCGCCACGCCGGAGAACATGGTCTGGGGCTATCTCGACAGCACGACCCCGCCGGTGCTGGAGGTCGCTTCCGGCGACGTCGTCACGCTGCATTCCTTCCCCGCCGGCGGCAAGGAAACCCTGCCCGAGAACCTGCCGGTGCCGGAGGACTATCTGCGCGCGCTCAACACCCTGCCGCAGGGCGCCGGCCCCCACTTCATCACCGGCCCGGTCTTCGTGAAGGACGCCCGCCCCGGCGATACGCTGCAGGTCGACATCCTCGACGTGAAGGTGCGCCAGGACTGGGGCTTTGTCTCCATCCTGCCGCTGCTCGGCACCCTGCCGGACGAGTTCACCGACTATGAGACCATCCACCCCGTGGTCGACCATGCCCGCGACGTGTGCGTGATGCCGTGGGGCACGGAAATCCCGCTCGATCCCTTCTTCGGCATCATCGCCACCGCGCCGCCGCCGGCCTGGGGCCGCTGCGGCTCGCCGGTGCCGCGCGCCTTCGGCGGCAACATGGACAACAAGGAACTGCGCGCCGGCACCACGCTCTATCTGCCGGTGTTCAATGAAGGCGCGCTGTTCTTTGCCGGCGACGGCCACGGCGTGCAGGGCGACGGCGAGGTGTGCATCACCGCGCTGGAGACCGGCGTGACCGGCTCGTTCCGCCTCACCGTGCGCAAGGACATGGAACTGGACTGGCCCTTCGCGGAAAGCGCGACCCACCTCATGTCGATCGGGCTCGACGAGGACCTCGACGACGCGGCGCGGCAGGCCACCCGCGAGATGGTGAAGCATGTGTGCCTGCGCACCAATCTCTCCCGCAACCAGGCCTATATGCTGTGTTCGCTGGCCGGAAACCTGCGGGTGACGCAGATGGTGGACGGCAATAAGGGCGTCCACATGCTGCTCGCCAAATCCCTGCTCTGACACGCGGGGGAAGCTCCTGCCCGGAGCGGGCGCCGGCGTCCCGGCGTCCGCTCAGGCGTAGCGCAGCGGCACGGCGGTGGTGTATTTCAGCTCCTCCATGGAGATGAAGGAGGTCACGTCGGTGAAGTCCAGCCGGCTGATCATCTGCTTGTACACCGCGTCATAGACCTCGACGCCCGGCACCACGATGCGCAGGAGATAGTCCATGTCGCCCGTCAGCCGGTAGGCTTCGACGATCTCGGGAATGTCGGCCATCACCTTCCGGAACGCCTCCAGCCACTCGATGGAATGGCGCGAGGTGCGCACGCCGACGAAGACGGTCATCCCCACATTGGCCTTGCGCCGGTCGACCAGCGCGACCCGGGCCGCGATCAGCCCGGCTTCCTCCAGCGCCTTGATGCGCCGCCAGCAGGCCGAGACCGACAGCCCCACCATGTCGGCGAGATCGGCGACCGGCACGGTCGCGTCGGCCTGCAGCGTCTCGAGGATTCGCCGGTCGCGAATATCCAGCACCACGCCCTCCCATTGCGCCTTGTCGCCACAGTACACAAGTATATTCGCTTTCGGGCGCTTCCGACGCAATGTTTTTGCATTCTCTCGGCGAAAGGCGCCGCCGCACGCGCGGACTCACCGGCCGCGCCGGGCTAGTCTCTCCCCAGCGTTCGAAACAGGGAGACCCCGGATGTCGCGCACCATCGGCCTGATCGGCGGCATGAGCTGGGAAAGCACCGCCGTCTACTACCGCGCCATCAACGAGATGGTGCGCGAGCGGCGCGGCGGCCTCTCCTCCGCGGACATCCTGCTTCATTCGGTCGATTTCAGCGCGATCGTCGCGCTGCAGAAGGCCGGGCGCTGGGACCTCGCCGCCGCGCGGCTCACCGAGGTCGCGCAGGGCCTGGTGCGCGCGGGAGCGGGCTGCATCCTCATCTGCACCAACACCATGCACCTTGTCGCCGACGAGATCGCCCGCGCCCTGCCGGTGCCGCTGGTCCATATCGTCGACGTGGTCGGCCATGAGCTGAAGGCGGCGGGGATGCGCCGGCCGCTGCTGCTCGCCACCCGCTATACCATGGAAGAGAGCTTCTACCGCGACCGGCTGCAGGCCCGCTTCGACATCGAGGCGATGGTGCCCGACGCCGGCGAGCGGACCGACGTCCACGACATCATCTTCGACGAGCTGTGCCGGGGCGTGGTCACGCCCGCCGCGCGCGCGCGCTACCGCGAGATCATGGCGGCGGCCGCGGCGCGCGGGGCGGACAGCGTGATCCTCGGCTGCACCGAGATCGGCCTGCTGGTCCGGGCCGAGGACAGCCCGCTGCCGATGTTCGATTCCACCCTGCTGCATGCGCGCGCGGCGGTGGATTTCGCCGACGGAGCGCTGGACATCGGCAGGGTCGCCGCCTGATTCCGCTTCGCGACAGGGAGCCCCGCATGATGCCGCCGCCTGCCATGCCCGCCACGCTCTGGACCGCGGTGACGCCGGACCCGCCGCCGCGCCCGGCGCTGGACGGCGAGCGGCGGGCCGACGTCGCGGTGGTCGGCGCCGGATTCACCGGCCTGTCGGCGGCGCTCGCCCCGGCCGCACGCGGCCGCAGGGTGGTGATGCTGGATGCCGCGCGGGTCGGCTGGGGCGCGTCGGGTCGCAATAACGGTCAGGTCATCCCCACCCTGACGGGAGCCGAGCCCGACGCCATCGTCGCCCGCCACGGCGAGACCGGCGAGCGTTTCGTCCGGCTGGTCGCCGGCAGCGCGGAGGCGCTGTTCGGGCTGGTGCGCACCACGCCATCGCCGGCGAGGCGGAGCAGACCGGCTGGGTTCAGCCGGCGCATTCGCCGGGGCGGGTGAAGCTGTCGGCCACACGGGTCGAGGCCTGGGGCCGACGCGGCGCCCCGGTGCGGCGGCTGGAGGCGGCGGAGACGGCGCGGTGGGTCGGCTCGTCGGCGTGGCACGGCGCGATGCTCAACACCAGCGGCGGCCACATCAACCCGCTCGCCCTCGCCCGCGGCCTCGCCGTGGCGGCGGAGGCGGCCGGCGCCACGCTGTTCGAGGCGAGCCCGGTGCTGGGCCTCGCGCGCCGGCCGGCGGGCTGGACCCTGTCGACGCCGCACGGTCGCGTCCTCGCCGATCAGGTGGTGCTGGCCTCGAACGCCTCTACCGATGCCTTCGCCCCGCACCTCGCCTCCCCCCGCTGGCCCCTGCGCTGGTGCCGGTGCTGTCCTGGCAGATGGCGACCGCACCACTGCCGGTGGAGGTTCGCGCCACGGTGCTGCCGGGGCGGCAGGCGCTCTCCGACACCCATGGCGATCTGCGCTTCTTCCGCTGGGACGCCCGGGGCCGGCTCGTCACCGGCGGCGCCCTGATCGTCCCGCTGAACGGCGCGGCGCGGCTGAAGCGCCTCGTCGGCGCGCGGCTGGCGGCGCTGTTCCCGCAGATGGGCGTGCCGCGCTTCGATCTGGTGTGGAACGGCCGGCTCGGCATGACGGCGGACCGCATGCCCCGCTTCCACCGCGTCGCCGAGGGGCTGTGGAGCTGGGTTGCCTGCAACGGGCGCGGCGTCGCGCTCTCGGTGGCGCTGGGGCAGGTGCTGGCCGACGCGATCGAGGGCGCCGACCCCGCCGGACTGCCGGTGCCGCTGACCCCGGTCACGCCCTACCCGTTCCACGCGCTGGCGCGGCGGGTCGCCCCGGCCCTGCTGGCCCTCTACCGCTACCGCGACGCCCGCGAGCCCGGCTGAGGACACGCGGCGCACTGTGGTCCCGGCACACGCCGCGGCGACCGGCGGAGGCGACGGCGGCGCGCCGGCGCGCTATGCAGGCGCCATGACCGTGCCCGAGACCCCGCGCCCCACCGCCGCCGCCGGCATCTTCGCCGGCCGCCTCCTCGGCGCCCGCCTCCGCGGTGCCCGCCTCCTCGATGCCCGCCTCTTGGCCACCCTCCTGCGCGCGGGGATCGCGCGGCGATGACGGACCTCGCCGTCTATGCCGGGCTGTTCGCCACGGCGCTCATCGCCGCCACCCTGCTGCCGATGCAGTCGGAAGCGGCGCTGGTCGGCCTGCTGCTGATGGGCGGGCAGCCGCCGTGGCTGCTGGTGGCGGTGGCGACCGCGGGCAATGTGCTGGGATCGGTGATCAACTGGGCACTGGGGCGGGGCATTGAGCGCTTCCGCCATGCCCGCTGGTTTCCCGCCAGCGCGACGCAGCTCGACCGAGCCCAGCGCTGGTACCGCCGCTATGGCCGCTGGTCGCTGCTGCTGAGCTGGGCGCCGGTGGTGGGCGACCCGCTGACATTCGTCGCCGGCATGCTGCGCGAGCCGCTGCCGGTGTTCCTGTTGCTGGTGGGCCTCGCCAAGCTGGCGCGCTACGCCGTGCTCGCCGGGGTGACGCTCGCCGCGGCCTGAGCCGGCCGCCCGAGCCGCGCCGCGGCCGGAAACAGCCGCACCATACCGAGGTATAGGCGGCGCACGCGTAAGGCCTAGGGCCGCAAGCCGATGGCTCAATTGAGCTGAAGCCCCAACTCTCTAGTGTTCTCGACGGCGGCCGGGACGCGGTGCCGCGCGGTTCGCGCCGCCTCCCGGGCGGAGCCCCGACAACCGAGAACGCACGGGCGCCGACCTTCCGCACGCCAGACGGCCCTGGATCGACCAAAGTATATATCGCGTACGATTCAATCGTGTGCGATATACCAAGCACCGGAAAGCGACGTCACCCCGTCGGGCCGCCGCTCCGGTCAAGCGACCGGGATCGCGACCCGCACGCACCGAGGGATCGGCGCGTGCCGCGGTTCCCCACCACGTTTTTGCCGGATACGGGCGACGCCCGCGGCGGGTGCCGCGACGCTGCCGCCCGGCCCGAAGCTGGAGCCTGTGATGGCCGACCGCACACCTTTCGACCCCGCTCGACCCGACCGCCGCAGTGTCGTGGCCCTCGGGCTCGGCGCCAGCCTGCTCGCCGCCCTGCCCTTCCCGGCCGCGGCGCAGACCACCTCCCCTTCACGCACCTCCCCCCTCTCTGAAAGGAACGAGACCATGGGTTACGTCACCACCAAGGACGGCGTCGACATCTTCTACAAGGACTGGGGCCCGAAGGACGCCCAGCCCATCATGTTCCACCACGGCTGGCCGCTGTCGTCGGACGACTGGGACGCCCAGATGATGTTCTTCGTGCTCAACGGCTTCCGCGTGGTCGCCCATGACCGCCGCGGCCATGGCCGCTCGGCCCAGGTGAGCGAGGGTCACGACATGGACCACTACGCCGCCGACGCCTTCGCGGTCGTCGAGCATCTCGACCTGAAGAATGCCGTGCATATCGGCCATTCCACCGGCGGCGGCGAAGTCGCCCGCTACGTCGCCCGGCATGGCGAGCCGGCCGGCCGCGTCGCCAAGGCCGTGCTGGTCTCCGCCGTTCCCCCGCTTATGCTGAAGACCGAGGCCAACCCGGGTGGCCTGCCGCTGGAGGTGTTCGACGGCTTCCGCAAGGCGACCGCCGACAACCGCGCCCAGTTCTTCCTCGACGTGCCCACCGGCCCGTTCTACGGCTTCAACCGCGAGGGTGCGAAGGTCTATCCCGGCGTCATCCAGAACTGGTGGCGCCAGGGCATGATGGGCAGCGCCAAGGCCCATTACGAGGGCATCAAGGCCTTCTCCGAGACCGACCAGACCGAGGACCTCAAGGCCATCTCCGTGCCCACGCTGGTGATGCACGGCGACGACGACCAGATCGTGCCGATCGCCGACTCGGCGCTGCTCTCGGTCAAGCTGCTGAAGAACGGCACCCTCAAGGTCTATAAGGGCTATCCCCACGGCATGCTCACCACCGAGGCCGACGTGATCAACCCGGACCTGCTCGCCTTCATCAAGGGCTGAGCCTGCCGCGCATTCCGGAACGGCCGCCGCCCCCGCGCGGCGGCCGTGCTTTTGTGCTGGGCGGACCCGCCCTCGCGCCGCGCCCGCACGGCGGCCGTGCCTTTTGGCCCGCGCGGACCCGCCCTCGCGCCGCGCCCGCACGGCGGCCGTGCCTTTTGGCCCGCGCG
>CAZIXP010000137.1:0-10499 GCA_964543245.1 uncultured Starkeya sp. | reverse complement strand
CTTCGAAAATATGGGCGCCCAGGTGGTGCGCGAGGTCTCGATGCAGACCAATGAGGTCGCCGGTGATGGCACGACCACCGCCATGGTGCTGGCCAACGGCCTCATCCAGAACGGTGTTGCGGCGCTTGAGCGCGGCGCCAAGCCTGTCGATCTTTGCCGGGGCATCGACACGGCCGTCGATCTCGTTGTGGAGACGCTGAAGGGCCGTGCCCGCCCGGCTTCCGAGCGTTCTGCGCTGGAAGCGGTGGCGACGATCGCCGCGACCAATCCCCATCTCGGGCATCTGGTGGCCGAGGCGCTGCACCGGGTTGGCCTCGACGGCATCGTCTCATCCGATTACGGGCTCACCATCGAGACCACGCTCGATGTGGTGGAGGGCATGTCCTTCGACCGGGGCTACATCTCCCATCACATGGTGACGGATGTCGAGAAGATGGAGGTGGTGCTGCAGGAGCCCTACATCCTGCTGACCGATCTCAAGATCCGCACGCCGCAGGAGGTCGCGGCCATTCGCGCGGCGGTGTCGCAGAGCGGGCGCACACTGGTCATCATCGCCGAGGAAATCGCCCCGGAAGTGGTGGTTACCCTGCTGGGGGATGGCAATCGCGGCAAGGTACTGGTGGTCAACCCGCCCGATTACGGCCACTGGCGCAAGGCGATGATGGATGATCTCGCCATCATCACCGGCGGCAAGGTCATCGCCCGTGATCTCGGTGGACGGCTGGAAGACGTCACCCTCGACGATCTCGGCACCGCCCGCCAGGTGCGCGCGAGCGCCCGGGAGACCGTCATCGTCCGCGGCGGCGGAAGCCCGGAGGCGATCGCGGCCCGCCGCACGCAGGTCATGCGCCAGTACGAACTCGCCCCGCCGAACATCGAGCAGGACAAGCTGAAGGAGCGGCTGGCCAAGCTCTCCGGCGGGACGGCGGTGATCTATGCCGGCGGGGTGACTCCGGTCGAGCAGAAGCGCACCCTGCAGCTCATCGACGACGCGCTGAGCGCGACCCGCGCGGCGGCGGAGGAGGGCATTGTCGCCGGCGGCGGCACGGCGCTGCTGCAATGCGCCCCGATCGTCACGGCCCGGCTCGGCAACCTCAATGGCGATGTCGGCGAAGGTATCCGCCTGGTGCGTGAAACGCTCGGCCGCCCCGCCGCCTTCATCGCCCGCAATGCCGGCTACGACCCCGACGCCATCGTCGGCAAGCTGATGGCGGCGGCGGAGGGCGTCGGCTTCGATGCCGCCACCGGCGAGATGAAGGACATGATCACGGCGGGCATCGTCGACCCCGTCCGCGTTACCTACACCGCGCTGCGCAATGCGGCCTCGGTGGCGACCCTCGTCCTCACCACCAACACCCTGGTCGCCGACATCGCCGATTATGTCGATCCGACCGCCGGCCCCGCATTGGGAGGCGGCGCCGAAAGGCTCGGCCGCGCATGATGATGGCCTCCCGCCGACGGCGACCTTCCGCCCGGCGGGAGGTCACCCGAACCCATTCCGGCACCATCGCCGTCGTGCCAGCCTCTTCCGGGCGAGGGCTGGCAGCACCTGCATCAAAGGAAGCGACCATGCGTAAATACATCGCCGAGTTCATCGGCACCTTCACTCTTGTGTTCTTCGGCTGCGCCACCATCATCTTCATGCGCGAGGAGGTTGGCCTGCTTGGCGTTGCCTTCGCCTTCGGATTGTCGGTGGTGGCGATGGCCTATGCGGTCGGGCCTATCTCCGGTGCGCACCTGAATCCCGCCGTCAGCCTCGGCGCCGTGGTGGCGGGGCGGCTGTCCGTGAGCGATTTCATTGGCTATGTCGTCGCCCAGTTCCTCGGCGGCATCGTCGCGGCCGCGGTGCTCTATGTCATCGCCTCCGGCCGCATCGGCGGGTTCGATGCCGCTGCCAATGGCTTTGCGCAGAACGGCTGGACCAAATACGGCATGTTGTCGGCCTTCATCTTCGAAGCCACGGCGACCTTCCTGTTCCTCACCGTGATCCTGAGCGCGACGCAGCAGGGTGCCTCCGCCATCCATGCCGGGCTGGTCATCGGCCTCACGCTGGTTGCCATCCACCTGGCCGGCATCGCCGTATCCGGCGCCTCGGTCAACCCGGCGCGTTCCTTCGGCCCGGCATTGTTCGCCGGGGCATCGGCCATGTCGCAGGTGTGGCTCTACTTCGTCGCACCCTGCGTGGGCGCCATCCTTGCCGGAACACTCTTCCGAATGGGTGTCACGCGGCATGCGCCAGTGGCGGCATGAGTCTGGCCTCCCGATGGCTTGAGCCGCCGGGAGGCCACGTCGGGTGACGCTTGTCCGAAATTGTGGTAAAAGCGTCATAAATCAAGCGAGCAGATCCCAGGCGCCAAGACTTTGGGAATCTGAAGTTCGTATAATAAAAACGGGGAGGATGCTTTGGTGTATATCATCACCAAGAACGACGGGCCTCGGAAAGAGGACGTTGCGGCCAAGGATGTGATCCGGCGGAACTGGGGAACGATTGATGCTCTCGCGAACCAGATTTCCGGTGGTCGCTGGCAAGACATCAAACAGGCCCGCGCTGCCAATACGTCTGTCGCCGAATACGATCGCAAGAGCTTCGTTGGCTACGCCTCGACCGACCGGCGTTCCTCGGCGCGCCCTTATATCCGCATCAGCCTGAACAACCGTGTTGTTGTGGTGGATGAGGACACCAACCGGCAGCTGTTGTTCCTGGGCGAAATCCGGCATCGGCCGTATGGCCGGGTGTTCTGTCTCGCCAGCCGGGCCAACGGCTTCTTCGATCCCGCGCCGGAGGAGGTACAGGCCGCTTTGGCCGAGCTCGATGGATGCGTGCTGTCCGGCGATGAGGTGGACGAGCCGTTCAAGCGGGAACTTGCCACCCGTCTCGGCTTCGCCGCACCGCAGGACATCTGATCCGGATCGCCGGACAGAACCTCCGTTCCCCTTGCGCAAATGCCGGTCGGAGCGCGGCCGCGGGACACCGGCATGCAGACGGAAGTGCAGATGACAAAGCCGCCCGTTGAGAGACGCTCCGCCGCGCTACCCTCTCCTGTGGCAGAGGGTGGGGACGGCGGTGCCACCCACGAGGCCGACGCTGCCTTCTACGACGCTTCGGCGACGATGAAGGCGTGGGAGAGCTTTCTCGATCGCGGCCGGCCCGCCGCAACGGACGGGCTGGTCCGCGGCATCATCGAGCGATCCTGGCGGCGCAGTGCCGCGTCGGGTGTCGATCCGCGTGGTCGTGGCAGCGACGTCATCGTCTCCGCCGACGAGGTGGATGGTTTGCGCCGGGATCATGGTGGCCTGCTGCAGGCCGCCGGCAAGACCTTCGAACGTCTCGCCGACATCCTCGGCGAGACCGCGACGATGGTCGTGGTCACCGATCACCGCGGCGTCATCATCGAAACCGCTGGCGATCCCCGCATTATCGACGCCGCGCACGACATCCGGCTGGAGATCGGCGCCAACTGGGGCGAGACCGTCACCGGGACCAACGGCATCGGCACCGCGCTGGCGGCCGGCAAGCCGGTCTATGTGCGCGCCGCGGAGCATTTCTGCGAGGGGGTGAAGGCCTGGACCTGCATCGGCGCGCCGATCCGCAATCCGCTTGATGGCAGTGTCGTCGGCGTCGTCGACTTCTCCGGGCCGCAGGATATCTTCCGCCGCCACAATATTGCGCTGGGCATGATGGCGGCGGGCCATATCGAGCTCGCGCTTGCCGACCAATTGCGGGTCGAGCGCATGCAGCTGCTGGAACTCTGTCTCGCTCGCCTGCAGGGCGGTGGCCGAGGCGACGGCTTTGTCATCCTGGATCGCCAGGGCCGCGTGATCCATCACAGCGAAACCGCCGCCGAACGCTGGCGTCATGCCAACCCCGGCAATGAACTCCGGCTCGGCGAGCGACTGGTGGACTTCAAGGGCGGTCTCTGGCCGGAGAACGTCGCCGACATTCCCGGCATCAATGCCCAGCGCATCGAGCCGCTGATGCACGCGGGCACTTTTTCCGGCGCGGTGCTGCTGATCGAGCCCGCCGGGCCGTCGTCCCCCGCCGTGCGCTCCGGAACGAGCGCGGCGCGCACCGCGCTGAAGGCGGCGCGCCAGGCCATCGTCGGGGAGAGCGCCGTGCTCATCGAGGCGGTCGAGCGGGCCGAGCGGGCGGCTCAGGGCCGTAGTACCATCCTGCTGGAGGGGGAGACCGGCGTCGGCAAGGAGCTGTTCGCCAAGCTCATCCACGCGGCAGGCCTGATCACGGGCAAGGAGCCTCTCGTGACCTTCAATTGCGGCGCCGTTTCCAAGGAACTGCTGGGCGGGGAACTGTTCGGTCACGCCCCGGGGGCTTTCACGGGCGCGACCCGCGAAGGACGCCCCGGCCGCTTCGAAATCGCCGATGGCGGCGTGCTCAGCCTCGACGAGATCGGCGAGATGCCGCTGGATCTGCAGCCCTACCTGTTGCGCATCCTCGAGGAGAACGCGGTTTACCGCATCGGCGAGGGTCGGGGTCGACCGATCAATGTACGGCTCGTCGCCTCCACCAACCGCAACCTCAAGCTCGAGGCGGCGGAGGGGCGGTTTCGCAAGGATCTGTATTTCCGTATCGGCGCACTGAAGATCACCATTCCGCCGCTGCGCAACCGCCATGGCGACATCCGGCTGCTGATCCATCATTTCAATCGCGAGGTCGCCGACGCCTATGGCATCGAGCCGTTGCGCTTCCGTCCGGCGGTGCTCGATCTGCTGGAGCGCTACGAATGGCCCGGCAATGTCCGTGAAGTCCGCAACTTCATCGAGTCGATGTCGCTCATGGCGACCGGCCGTACCATCGATGTCGACGATCTGCCGGAGGATTTCAGCGAGGAAGTGCAGCATCTGCGCGAGGGCTGCGGCACCCCGTCGGCGCCGGCCGAGGGCAGCGACGAGCTCGCGCGGATCGATGAGGCAGAGCGTCGGCTGATCGAGCGCACCCTTGTCGCCTCGGGCGGCAATACGTCCGTCGCCGCCGACCGGCTCGGCATTTCACGCAGCACGCTCTACCGCAAGCTCCAGCAATACCGGGCGAGGCACTAGAGCCTTTTCGAGCGAAGTGGTTCCGGTTCGCGTGAAGAAAATGCGGCAAAACAACAACCTAGCGCGACCCGGCGCGACGGACCCATTGGAGGAGGCGAGTATCCAGATGACAGAACGGCGTGATCGTTCCAGCCCTGCGCCCCGCGCGACAGAGCTCGCCTCCACCATCCTCGCCAATGCACAGCGGGACGTGGTTTTCACCCTTCGCATCCGCGGCGAGAGCCTCGATCGGCTGTCGCGCCATTTCCAAGGCTTCATCGAGACGGCCCTCAAGGCCAACGGCGTCAGCTATGGCGATCATCCCCTGCTGCGGCTTTTCGTCGAGACGCATGGCCGGGAACTCACCGACTTCGTCGCCAATGGCATGGCGCTGGCGCATCAAATGGACCTGAAAGCCTTCGAACGTTTCGGCGGCGATTCGACCCATCTGCTTCGGGCCGACATCTGGGACAGCCTGCGCGGCTATATCGAGAGCGCCGAACAGCATTTCATGTCCGGCCTCGGCGGCCTGCACGACATTCTGGCCGAGGTCCGCGCCGATCGGCCGGCAGCGCATCTGCCGGAAGAGGACCGGGCGGAGGATGAGCGGTGACCGACACTTCTAGGCTGCAGTCCCTGCTGGGTCATCGGCTCGCGATTGTGCAGGAGATCGCCCGTCTCAACGCCCGTCAGCTGCAGAACCGGCAGGTCTTCAGCGGCCTCGAGCTCGAAGTGATGCTGTGCGAACGTGGCCTGGCGCAGCCCGATGACCCGGCCGCGACGGACCGGCTGGCTGCGGCGCTCGCGCAGCGCGAGGCGGCTGAAGCCCGACTCGCCGACGATGAGAGCGAATTGGTGGAATGGCACGAGCGGCTTGACGCCGTGGACCGCGAGATCAGCGGCGGTTGAGGCGCGGCGCGGATCAGCTGGCAGAGGAGCACATCGACATGAGCATGACGGCAGCCGAAACCTCGCCGCTTTTCGCGCTTCTGGCGCGGCAATGGCGCCTCGATGCGCCGGTGCAGGCCTGCGCCTTCGCGCAGGACGGCGGGAGCCTTGCCTTCGCGCTGGGGGACGGCACGCTGGCCATGGTCTCGATGGACGATCCCGAAGCGGCCGCGACACGCTGGCGTATGTCGATCGAGGATGGTCGCTCCACCATTTCCCGGCGCACCCGCCCGGTGCGGCCGCCGGTGAGGATCACCGCTGGCGAAGGGCCGCTACGTCTTGCGGCGTTCGGCCCCTCCGGATTTCTGGTCGGCGATGCCAGGGGGCGGCTGGTGCGGGTCGATGCCGATGGCCCCACCTTGCCGGTCGCCGAGCACGGCCAGACGGTGGTTGAGGCGATCGTGACGTTGCCGGCCGGCGTGGGCAAGCACGCCGCCCTCGTCGCGACCGGGGGCCGCGTCACGCGTCACGAGGCCGATGGCACCGCAGCGCGGGATATGGCGCGTTACGATGGCGTCGCCCGCGCGGCGGCTCTGTCTCCGGATGGTCAGATGGTGGCGCTGGGCTTCGAGGCGCGGCTGTCGATCGCCGAGGCCTCAAACGCGGCCGCCGGGCCATTCGAGATCGCAAGCGGGCCGGTCGAGGCCCTGATGTGGGCGCCGGACGGACGCTTGCTGGCTGTCGGTCTTCTCGATGGCGGTGTGGTGTTGATCCGCCGTGCCGACCGCCGCGTGCTGAGACTGCCGAATTACCCCGCGCCGGTCCGCACGCTGGACTGGAGTGCCGATTCCCGCTGGCTCGTCACCAGCGGCGCCTTCCGCACGATTGTGTGGGCCGTCGGGGACGGCGACGAACAACCCGTCACGATCGAGACCGGCCGTTCCGGCTTCGTGGCGGTCGAGGTGGCCCGCCTGCATCCACACCTGCCTTTGGTCGCCGCCGGCTATGAGAACGGCATGGTGGTCGTCACGGCGGTCGGCCAGCGCGACGAACTCGTGCTTCGCGATCCGGCGCCGGGTGGCGTGCGCGACCTGAGCTGGTCTGCCGATGGCGAACACCTTGCCTTCCACGCCGCTCAAGGCTGGGCCGGGGTGATCGACGTGCCCACGCATATGTTCAAGCAGATCGCCAGGAGGACAGCATGACGTCAACGGACAATGTCGCCGAAAGCAAGGACGGCTTTTTCGAGGAGATCGCCGCTCTCGCCCAGCGGATGATCGCCGAGCATGGCCGCGAGTTCACCATGGGCGCCTTCATTCTGGCGGCGCGCTTCATTGCCGAGAAGAAGGACATCGGCAGCGGCAGTCTCGAGCCCACGAACTGACCTTCGCTCCTCCGCCACGAGGGGTGTCGGCCGGCCCGAGCCTGGGGCGGCTCGCCCGGCCGGCTGCCCGCGCCGTCAAGAGGCGAAATCGTCCAGATATTCCGAGGCTGGGGTCACGCCCGTGAGCAGCAGATGCTCGCGCGCCCGGGTGCAGGCGACATAGAGCAGGCGGCGCTCGGTCTCGTAGATGTCGTCCAGCTCCGCCTCGTCGGCGGCATCGGCGACCCGTTCGTCCAGCGGCAGGATACCCTCGTCGCAGGCCATCACCACGACCGCGCGGAACTCCAGGCCCTTGGCGAGGCTCATCGGGGCGGTCGTCATCTCGCGCTCGCCGGGAAGGCCGGCAATCGCCGCGCGGGCGCGCGGGACGAGGTGCGGCGTGCGGACGAACAGGCCGATTTCCGGCGGCGTGATCCCGTCGCGCAGCCAGGCTTCCACCGTGCCGCGCACCATGTTGGCCTCGGCGGCGCTGTCGGGGCAGGGCCGCACCTCGGGCGCCGGGCCGTCGAAGACCGAGATGATGCCGCGCCGCTCATCCTCCAGCCCGTCGGTGTCGCGCAGCACCGTAGGCAGCAGCTTGTCGGCGGCGCGGCGGATCTGCTGCGAGGTGCGGTAGCAGACCTTGAGGGTGTGCGAGCGACCCCGCACATCGACGCCGAGACCCGCCCAGGAGAAGGGGTGCTGGAAAATGCGCTGTCCCACATCGCCGGCGAGGAAAAGCCCGTCCGCCGCCGCGGCGGGCAGCGCGGCGAAGAACCGGAGCTCGGCCGGGGCGAGGTCCTGCGCTTCGTCGATCACGACATGGTCGAAGGGCTTGCGCGCGCGTGTGGCCATGGCGGCGGCGAGGCCGCTGAAGACGCCGGCCCAGGTCGTGTAGCGTTCCGCCGCCAGCGCCTCGCGCACCGCCTGGAACACCGGCCAGAGGCGCGCGCGTTGGTTGGGGCCGAGCCGGCTCTTGCGGCCCATCCGCTGGACGCTGGCATAGGCCTCGGGCGAGGTCAGGCCCCAGGCATCGATGACATGGGTCCATTCCGAGATCAGGAAGCGCTCGGAAAAGCCCTTGAGCCCGGCGGCGGCCGCCGCCGCCCGCAGGCGCTCGCGCAGCACGGCATCGCCCGCGATGCGGGGCCGCACGCCGTATTCCAGTTGGAACATCTCATCGGCAATGGCCTGGAACGAGGCGGTGGTGATGCGCGGCACGATCCCGCCGGTGTCCGGCGCCAGCACCCGCAGCTTCTTGCCGAGCTCCGCCGCCAGCGGCTCGGAGAAGCTGGCGAGCAGCACCCGCGCCTCGGGATTGGCGCGGGCGAGGCGCACGGCGCGGTGGATGGCCACCATGGTCTTGCCGGTGCCGGCCGAGCCGGCGACCCGCGCCGGGCCGGAAAAGCCGCGCTCCACCAGCGCCCGCTGCGAGGGGTGCAGGAAGACGCCCCATTTCTCCCAGGGGAAGGCGAGGGCCTGTTCCAGTTCCTCCTGGTCGGCGATCAGCCGGATGCGCCGCAGCGCGTCGGGGTGGGCGAAGGGCTCGGCCGGGGCCGGGGCGGGGCGGCCCAGCCGGCCGGTGGCGGCATAGTCGAGCAGCGCCTCCGCGGCCTCGGCGGGCAGATGGCCCGCCAGCGCGAAGAAGCCGTCCTCGCTCGCCGCGCGCACATCGGCCAGCCAGTCGGCGGGCACGCCGATGGAAAGCAGCGCCTCGTCGTCGAGCGCGGCGAACAGCGCCGGGGCGGTGCCGGCCGCGGGGGCGGGGAGCACGAGATCCAGCCGCGCCCGCGGCGCCACCTCCTCGACCCGCTCGCGCAGCTCGACGATCTGGAGCGCGCCGGTGCGGGGGTGGGCCTCGATGCGGCGGCGCTCGGCCCAGCCATAGGCCTCGTCATGGTGGCCGACATAGGCGACCAGCACGCTGTCGCCGGTCTTGTGGACCACCAGCCTTATGTCGCGATTGACCCGTGCCGACCAGAAATGCGGGTCCTTGCTGCGGTCGATGCGGTGCAGCTGCAGGCCGTTGCCGGTGGGGTCGATCTGGAGATCGAAGACGCTCGCCTTCACCGCCTTCTGGTCGGGGCCGGAGAGGCGGCCGAAGGCGGCGGTGAAGCTGTCGGCGATGAGGAAGTTCACTCTCCCGATTCCTCGTTGAGCATCGTCACACCCTGAACACCTTCATCACTTCATCCCCGAAGTGGTTGATGACCTTCACCGCGATGCGGCCGCTTTCGGGGCGGGGGAAGGGGCGGGAGGTGTCGGCGTAGAGCGTTGCCCAGGCGTCCTCGTCGATCTCGGCCTGAAGCGCGGTCTTCAGGCTCTTGTAGGGGTCGTTGGCGCCGAGGAAATAGGCGTGGCGGACGAAGAAGCCCTCTTCGTCATAGGCGGTGTCGATGAACCAGGCGGCGATGCCGGCGGTGTCGCTGGAGCGGATGTCGCCGGTGTTGGGGTCGAACACGTCGACGCCGTGGACCTTCACCCGCAGGGTGCCGTCGCCCGCGTCGAGGATTTCGACATCGGGCTCGCCGAACACCACGAACATGTTGCCGCGCCCGGTGTTCTTCAGCTCCTCCGACATGTGCATGTCGGGGTTGATGCGGGCTTTCAGGATGCGCAGGCTGCCGAGGCTGCCCAGCTCCGAGGAATGGGCGTCGAAATTGAAGGCGCAGGCGATCAGCACGTCGAAGCGGGCGTCCACCGCCTCGCGGGCGGCGGCGACGAGGTCCTGCCGGCCGACCGTGCCATATTCCGGGCCGATGAGGATGGCGGCGCGGCGCTCCGGGCCGTTCGCGCCCTCGATGAAGGTGCCGCTGGCGCCGATGAAGCTGCCCGGCCAGGGGGTGAGGCTCTCGAAGACGATGCGGTCGCCCTTGGCCTGCTGCTTCACGCCCTCGGCGCGGAGATAGTCGATGACGATGGCGGCGAAGTCCTGGCTGCCCAGCCCGGCGTCGGCGGGGGAGCGGCGGCCTTCGGTGGCCTCGATGTCGTCGATCAGCTCGTCCTCGCTGGCCGGCAGCACCCGGTGGGGCGAGAGGCTCTCCACCGTGAAGGGGCCGGCGACGCGCACCCGGGCGGTGTCGACATAGGGCTTGTCGTAGAGATATTCGACATCGGCGCGGGCGGCGATGGAGGCGTCGATCTCCTTCTGCCGGGCGATGCGGGCCTCCCCCCACTGGGCGTGGGGTGCCCGCGCCTCCTCCGGCGCGCCGGG
>CAZIXP010000136.1:0-10519 GCA_964543245.1 uncultured Starkeya sp. | reverse complement strand
AGATCAACCCTCGGACTCTCTCCTAAGTCGGAGGAGAAAAGGGTCTCAGGTCACAGCGTTATTGGTCCACAGGTCGGGAGAGAAACGGGCCATTCGGAGAATATCGCACGGAGTTCGAGGGCAGCGCAGTGCAGAGGTCGAATCTGCAAAGCCTTTGGAACGTTGCGCTTTCTTCTGCCGTGCCGTGCGCAGGGAGACGCTTCATTTGAAGGTAATGGCGGAGGGAGCGTCCGGCGAAAATTCTCTCTATGCGATTGATTTAAAATAATTTTTTCAACCGGATAGATTCCGGCCCTAGCGGGGGCCCTAGTGCAGTTGTCAGACTCCGGCCAAGCTACCGACTACTATTGGGGCTAGCCGTCTCAGCGCCTCCGGCGAAGCGGCGCGACGGCGCAGCAACAGCCGAGCCGGCCCATCGCATCCACAGCGTGAGGCGCGCGACCATTTCACAGTGGTGCCATGTCCCAGCCGCCTCGGGAATACCCTCGTCCGGTTGACGCAGCGTGACAAGGAAAATGGAAGGTGCAAATCTCCCGTCTACAGCCTTGGAGAGTACCGATGAAATTCATGCTTGTTATGGCCAGCCTCACCGCGCTCGCAGCGCTGCCCGGATCGGCAATGGCCGGCTGCCAACTTGTTGCCGGCCCATGCTCGACTGATTCGTACGGCAACACTTACATCACGCGGCAGTCGCTGAGCGGAACTGGGTACGTAACGACGAGGAATGGCAATCCGTACTCTCATACAGGGGAAACGCTGGGCGGCGGATGGCGAGAGGATTTCACCGGCGGCGGCTACCAGATGCACAGCACGCCGCCGTATCAACCAACCACACGGCCAAAAAGCTCGCTTGGCTGGTAAGCGCCGACGCGACCGCACCGGAAGAGGCACCAGGTCAGAGACCGGCATCATCCAGGAGAATTGGGCCGGTCGCCTCCGCTTGCAGGCTGTCGATCTTGGCTGCAGCCAGTTCGAGGATCAGCCCCCGATGTCTGCGAAGAGCATCTTCAATTGCCACGGCGGACACGTGGTTCGTGCGGTCGAGATCATCGAGCACATTCACGGCCAGCTTTATATGGAACGACCTTGCTCGATAGAGAATCTCAAGATGGACGAGCCTGTTGAACGTGTCTGCCTTCACGCGCACCATGGTGGCCACCGGTTGCGCCAGTCGCACGCCGGGCTGACCGTGATTCAGGAATTCCACACCGACTGCCTCTAGGGCGCGCTGGATCGCCTGCACCGTTTGCGCTCGCCCAGAGATTGCCCCCGAGCCGCTCGCCTCCATGTTCCGAACTGTGTTCGCGCTCACTCCGGCCGCACCGGCAAGCTCCGTCTGTTCCATGCCGACTAAGGCCCTTGCGGCCTTCAACTGGTTCCCGGTCGTAAGCATGGCGCTCTCCTAGTTAGATGTCTTTTTAGGTGCCACACCCACGAATGTGTTGACAAGAACCATCACAGGCTTATGGTTACCAGAACCATAATCTTGCGCTCTGCACCCAGATTCGGCGACATTTATCCCTCTCGCGGCGAGTGCCCATATATGCGACCAGTCCGCCCGATCCCTCCCCGCAGACCCGGCCGCGGCCTCACCCCGACATCGCGCCCGTGACGGCCGAGATGGAGCGCGCGGGCCCGAGCGCAGGCGTGTCGCTTCTCCCCCTCCATCGCCTGACGGTGCTCGGCCTGCACACGCTACACATCGACTTGCTCGTCCAAGGCTGAGTGCGACTGCCATCCAACCAAGATCAACCCAATACCCAGTCGACTCGCCAGTGCGATCGGCAAAGGAGGAGCCATGCCCGCACGCACCGCACCGTCGCCTCTTCCGCTCGATCCGGCTCTAGGCGCGATCTACAGTTGGCGGGTCGCTCGCGCGAACGCATGCCGAGCTGAGGCGCATATCGAGGACGACGAAGACGCCTTCGATGCCACGCTTGCGGAACGCAAGCGCGCGCTGGCGCATGCGCTCGCCACCTTGCCTACGACGCGGGAGGGTCTCCGGGCCTATTGCGAATTCGGCGCCGAATTGGCGCTCGGCCTGAAACTCGACAGCGGGTGCGGCCTCAGCGAGTTCACCCCCATCGGCTGGGGCGAGGAACACGCTGTGGCGACCACCGCCGAGGACATGTTCTTGGCAACGCTGGTGCGGGCCGAGGCACAGCCGGAGGCGCGTCATGGGTGAGATCTCACGTCGCAAGCTGTTGGCCGCCCTGCCCGTCATGACGCCGGCCGCGGTCGCCGCGGTGGCGGTCTCCACCAACCGCTCCAAGGCGACAGTTCCACATCCAGACGCCCACCTGCTCCAACTTGCTGCCGAATTCAGCCGCCTGCATCCGCTGTGGCGGGTAGCGAAAGCACACGCTGATGAAGGACATGGGGCGTTCCATAGGGCGATGATGGTCCGACGATGGGACCGCAACCCGACATGGGACGACATGGTCAGGGTGCGCAATGAGACGGGATATACGGCGCTGCTGGTGGCCGAGGAGGATGCGGCAGAAGCGTGCAATCGGATTGCCGACGCAGTGCGCGCCACGCCTGCGGCGACGCTCACCGGACTACTCGTGAAGGTGCGGCTCGCCGCCTATGACTGCCACATCTCCGATCAGATGGACGGGCCGGAAGAAGATTTAGACTGGGTTCCGAGGTGTTTCCTCGCGCTGTTGCGGGAAATCGAGCGGATGCTCGAGACCGAAGGAACACGCGATGGGGAGGCCTGACCCCATCTTCGCCACCCTCCAACGCGAGATGGCCGCCGAAGACGCGCTCGTCCGCTCGGAGGACACAGAGGAGGCCGTCGCCAAGGAACCGGGCAAGGCGCATCCGAACGCCCGGTCCAAGGCCCTGCGGGCAGCCCGGCTCCAGCAGAACGCCAACCCCGCCAGGAGTGGATTGCTCGCCACGGTGCCAACAACGCCCGCCGGCATGCATGCCTATCTCAACTGGATCGAAGGGCCGCGCGGCATGGCCAAGCTGTCGCCATCATCCGAGGAGGTCGCCGCGCTGTGCGCCACGATCCGCCGGGCGCTTACTGGACAGCGCGTGCGCATCGCTGTCCGGCGCGAAAACGATGGCGCCTTCAGTGCTGGGGGCATCGACGTCGAGCATGATCGTCAAGGGTAGATCAAAGTTTGCAGCCAGACTGTCGCTTCCGACGTGCTGCCGTTCCATGACCCTCGAGCAACTGGATGAGAATAAAATGCCGCGTCCCCTGAAAGAAATGCCGCTCTACCCCTCTGAGGCAGAGATCGCGCGCGAGCTGCTCGGCAACGCGCGCGGCGTCGAGTGGCGGAGCCTCGCGCAGGTGCTCGAACGCCAGGGCCTCCCGCGCGTCGACCCCACCTTCGGCGCCCGCTACTGGCCAGCCGTTCGCGCTTGGCTGGACCGGCGCAACGGAGTGGATACCATCGGGGTGCAGTCAACCCGAGAGGAGTTTTTCTATGAACGCGGCAATCCCGGGCGCACCCGGGCTTAAATGGCGCGCCCGCGCCCGAGGCGCACCAGTGGCCTATTGGGTCGCACGAAGCGATCTGGTCAAGGCTGGGTTTACGTCCCCCCGACCCATCTTCATAACTGTGGCCCTACCACGTTGATCAGTCTGCGCATTCGAGGAAATGCCGAAGCGGTTCGGCACGCTCTCCGAAGCACCCTCACGCCGCGGCCGGATGGTCAGCACATAGCCGTCCGGGTAGACGGCGCGCAGCAGCAGCTCCAGCGTCTCGTATCGCGCCTGCCGCCCGGTGGGCGTATCGGGGTGCAGCAGTTTCGCCGTGTAGCCGTCTTGCATGCCGGCGCAGTCGTCCAAAGCCACATGGGTATGCGGAGGCGCCGGATGCGATTGTGCAATGCGCCGATGACCGTGCTGCAGAAGCCGGCCTGACAACGGACACGCCCCGGCACGGCGGCGGGTCGTGCACTGAGGTCGCTCGTCGTGCGATCAAGCACGGCGAAGCGGACCCTCCGTGAAAGGCGACGCGGTGGTGGTGCCGCCGCAGGCTGCGCAACGCACCGCTTGCCCAAGCTGGTCCAGCGGCAGCCTCTGAATCTCGATGCCGAGGGCGGTAGCGTCGCGATGTTCGGGCAAGCGGCAGGTCATGCACCAGATTGACAGACGATTGACGCCACCGCGCATCAACGTCTCAAGCGTCGGCGGGGCCGGTTCGACGGTGGGCTTAGGCTTGCGCTGGGTTCGCCCGCGCAGCAGCTCGCTCGCCGTGTAAGGACGATACGGGCTGCGCTCAATCGAATAGCCGCCGCCGGAGCCACCGCGATTCCAGTTGAGCTTCGTCACCGGGTGCCCTCCGGGAGGGCATCGCCCGGCGCCCACCAGAAGCGTTGGCCGAAGTCGCGTTCGGCCGCAGGCTCCTGCCGACGGAACGAGTCTCGATAGTCGGGATCGACCAGGGTCTGGATCTGGTCGAACAGCAGCCGGTCAACGGCAAGCCGCGTGTACCAGGTGCCGGGATCATAGCGCCGCGCAGTCCGCACCAGCTCCGCGCCCATCGTCGTGTCGGCGCCCTCCATGAGACGGCGCAGCTGCTGCGACGAGAGCCGGGCGAAATATTCCGCCGCGCCGATCGCCGGTCCAGCAAGGTCGGCCACGAAGCTGCGCCCGGTCCGGGACGACGAGGCATTGATCAGGTCGCCATAGACGCCCAGCGAACCCGACTGGAGACCGGCGCGCGCCCAGAACGCCGCGGAGCCCATGCTCTCCGGCTCCTTGCCGGCGAGAAAGCCCTTCGCTTGGATCGCCGCCGCGCCGGCCAGCATGTTGAACATGACGAAGGCGGCGCCGTTCCAGACGCGCGCCTCGATCGGCCCCTGCGTGGCGATACGCATGAGGTGTGTGGCGATCATGGTGATCGAGAACGACTTGAACAGCGTTGCGGAGCGGACCATCTCGCCCCAGAACGCGCCGGCCGTGGTGCCGCCGGTGGTGATCGCCCGGATGCGGGCATCGGGTTCCAGCACCGCGAAGGCACGTTCCTCGACGATGGCACCGAGAAGCTTCTCCGCCAGCCGCCGGTCTTCGATCGCCTCCATGTCGAGGAAGGTCGCACCGTCCACCTCGACGGGCCTGGTCTTGCGCACCGCGTCCCACTCGGTGGCGTCGATCTGGTGGCGCTCGAGGAAGTTGGCAAGCGGCCGGTTCACCGACGCAAGATCGGCGAGGCTATGGCGGGCGTGGTCGGCAAGGTGGCCAGCTAACTCCATCGTGAAGGTGCGCTTCATCAGGTCGGTCCATGCCGCGAGCCCCTGGGCGCGAATGACGACGTTCGCCATGGCGCGCAGCACCTGCGGCCCCGCAACGTCATCGGTGAAGCGGGAGAAGCCATGCGCATAGTCCATCGCCGCGTGGGCAGTGAGCTGCAGCCGGCTTGCCAGGGCGGCGCTGTCCTCGCCGCCGCGGGCGATCTCGCGCAGCACGCCAGAGAGAATGCGGCCCGGCGCCATGCCGTTGTATGACGCCGCCAGCCCGACGGTGACGCTATCGCCCGGCACGGCGGAAACGACAGCGCCGTCGAGCTTGGCCGCGACGTTGAGGCTGCGCAGTCCGCCGAAGATGCCGGCCATCAGCGGGCCGTCGACGGCATTGGACCGGCCCGTCAACACGTCATAGGTGCGGCGGGCGATGGAGCCGCTCTCCAGCATCCGCAACGGTTTCATCCGCCCCACGGTGGAGAGCTTCGCCTCGTCCTCTGCCGCGAGCTTCAGGGCTGCACGCATGCTCGCGCCATGGTTCGGACCGACCACCTCGGCGAGGGCGATCGCAGTCGCCATCCGGTTCAGATGGCCGGTGAGCACGCCGATCACGTTCTGCCCGGCGCCATAGGCGTCCTGCAGCCGAAGCCAAGCCTCGACGCCATCAGTGCTGGCGGCAAATACGAACGTGCGGTGTTCCGGCGAGAAGGCCGGTGCCACGCTGTCGCCAATAGGCACCTTGCCATAAGCCGCCATGCGATCTGCGCGCAGCGCCGAAGCTCGCAGACGCGCGGCATCAGCCTGCCCGCCATTTGCGGCGAGTGTGTCGGCAAGGCTATCGACGGTCTCCGGTGAGACCTTGACGCCCGCAGCCAACGCGTTCTGCGCATCGCGTGCTGCCTGGCGAGCAGCGCCCAGGTCTTGACGGCGTAGCGCCTCGTCAGCTCCCAGTTCGGCGGTGATCTTCGAAGCATAGGCCCGGCGCACCGCGGGAGAGAGTGCCAGAGCTGGGTTGTTGACGATCTGTTCGTCGACAACCTTGCGCGCGGCAGCGAGCGCGTCGCCGCCACTGGCCCGGTTTGCATCGTAGACCTCTCGCGCTGCAAACAGGGCGCCCTCGGCGGCCGCATCGCTCGTGGCCTGCCGAAACCGCAAATCGGCGCGCTCCTGCGTGAGAACGCCCGAAGTCACCGCAGCGTCCAACACGTTCTTCAGTTTCGTCGCGGCGGCGTGTCCCTCGGGAAGGCCGAGCCCACCGCGCATGGCAATCGAGCCGAGTTCGTCATTGGCCGACGACACCAACGCCTCGATCTTCTCGACATTCGCCGAGCGATCCCGCCCGCGCTTCCGCTCCAGAATGCGCGCATAGGCACTATTGCCCAGAGTGCCGAGGCTTAATCTTACAGCGTCAGCGTCGCGTCCTGTCGTCTGGCTGAGCACGCCCTCGGTGTAGCCCTTCCACCCTGCCTCAAAGCCAGCGGGGTTGTCGGCAAACTTGTCCTCTAGCTCTATAGCCTTGCGCCGATCACTTACGTCTCGATCAGCCGCTCGAGCGACCTGGGCCAGATGCTCATCGCGCTGCAGTGCGTCGGCACCGAGGCTGGCGAGGCGCTGTCCGGCCGACGCTATCTTCGCCCAAGCGCCGGTCGACACCAACGCATCGCCATCGGCGATGCCCGGCGTCTGGGCAATGACGCCGGCCTTCGGAATGGGAAGCCCGGTTCCGGCCATGTCGCGTCCTCAGGGAGAGCGGAAGAATTTGAGGTTGTCGCTAAGCTGGTCATATGCAAAGGCGCCATCGGCCAATGCACTACCGGCTCCCATCCACCCGCTCAGCAGCGAGTATTTGGCCTTCTGCCCAGCCATGGCGCCGGCCATCCGCGACTGGTCCGCCTGCATGAGATAGTTCAGCCCGGCCTGCCGAGCATCGCGCACGCCCACGCTGGTCGTGCTGTCGAGGATCGCCATGCCGGTCGGGCTCGACAGGCCCACGCCGCGGCCGGCGCGAATGGCCTGGATCGAGCCCAGGCTCGACACCAGCTCTTCGCGCTTGCGCGCCTCCGCCTGCGCCGCCTGCGTGCGCTGCACCTGCTCTTGCGCCGCATATTGCTGCTGCTCGAAGCGCGCGGCGCGCGCGCTCTCCTGACCCTGCATAATGGAGCCAACGGCCGACGTGGCCGTGCCGGCGGCGAGCGCCATGATCGACATTCCCATCGTAGCCTCCTCAGGACTGCGTCGAGTGAGCACGGTCAGTCAGCATGCAGGCAGTCGCCCTGTCATTCCCGTGCCTGGCAGCCTCGAACCGGTAGCTCCCATTTTTGAAGGCTTGGTCGCCGAGAACAGCCACCAGGTCATGTGACCGGGTCGCCTCCCCGTCGTGCGGGCCGATCGCAGATGCGGCGGCCATGTGAGGCCCGGGAATATTTTGGCCAATATCGAGCGTGAGGGGGCCACAGCAATGCGCGACGTCGTTTTTGACCCCCCCGCCCTCGGGCTCTTGCTCTGCTGAAACAAGATCCCCACCCGGGGGGCTCAAGGCCCCAGCGGCCACGGTTGGGCCTGCGGGGGCCGTGTCGTCCACCGCTCCACCCTGCAACATGGGAGGCTCGGCGCGGCTGACGCAGTGACGGCCCTCGATGAGGGGTAGACCTTTGGTCAACGTGGCAAGAGGGTCCTGAAGGGGGACGCTGGCGGGACGGTGCTGGTTCAAAGTGCTCTCCATCGGCGCCCGGCCGGCCAGGCCCGACGCGATTCGAGGATCAAATGATGATCGCCGGGGCCGATGGAGAAACCGGGAACTCGGAGATCGCGTACCGTCTGGCCGGACGGGTTAAGGTAACGGCGCCACGATGCCCGGGGTTAGTGAAGACCCCCAACGCACTGGCGGACCTGTACCGAAAACGTCCGCGATTTCCTCAATTGGCAGACTACGAATTTCAACGGTTTGCGGTGGGATACATCACCGTACGAAAAACATTCATATTCTGTACGGGCCTGCGCTATCGTGGTGCCACCACAACGGAGGGCTTCACCATGCGTCGCGCCGCGCTTTATGTTCGCGTCTCCACCGACGAGCAGACCACCGTCAATCAGGAACGCGAGTTGCGTGAAGTCGCCACACGAGCCGGGTGGGAGATCGTCGAGATCTACGCCGACTCTGGCATCAGCGGCGTAAAGGGGCGGGACAAGCGGCCAGCCTTCGACAGGTTGTGCAAGGACGCAGCACGCCGGCGCTTCGATGTGGTCATGGCGTGGTCGGTGGATCGCCTCGGCCGCTCACTGCAGGATCTCGTCGGCTTCCTGTCTGATCTCCACGCCCTCAAGGTAGACCTGTTCCTGCAGCAGCAGGGGATCGACACCACGACGCCTGCCGGCAAGGCGTTGTTCCAAATGCTCGGTGTCTTCGCCGAATTCGAGCGATCCATGATCCGCGACCGCACCAAGGCCGGCCTTGCCCGCGCCCGCGCACAAGGCAAGACGCTCGGCCGGCCGAAGGTCGCCGCCGACACCGAACACGCCATCCGCGAAGCCCTCACCGCCGGCGGCGAAGGCATGCAGAAGATCGCTCGCCGGCTCGGCGTCGGCACCGGTACCGTCCAACGCATCCGCACCGAGATGGCCGTCGCCTGACAGACCACCAGAACCGACCGCGGGCGGCCGGTGACCGACCGCAGGCCCTCTGCAGCAGACGCAGGCCGAATACCCGCCAGCGTCCGCCACTGACTCGGAGAAGCGCACCTGCTCACGGCGCCACCTCGGCGAGCGCGTCCAACACGACACCGACAACCCCTTGAGGCCGGCCGGCAGTGTTGCGCGAGATGGCATTGCGCAGGGCATCGACGGGCACGCCGAACTGGAGCGCCATCGACAGCACCACCGCCGCGTCCTTCGCCGCCGTCTGCGCGTCACTGCCGGCCTTCGGACCGTCGATGGAAACCTCGCCCGCCCTACCGTCGTCATAGCGGCCGACGGTGGCGCTATAGCCATTCGGCAGCGTGAAGGTTTCGCAGAAGCGCCGGCCGGCAAAGGGCTCTGTTTGGTCGAAGGAACGGCGCTCAGTCGTTGTGTCCTGCGTCGGCCCGCGGCGCATCGACGACGGTTCCAAGATCCCCGTCGATCAAGCGCGGCGCGCTGCCGGGACCGCCACTCAGGTCGATGACGTAGCCGGGCGCTTCGATGTGAACGCTGACCGGAGGCGTCCCATCCGAGGCGACAATGCCGTGCTGTCGGAGGACCGCGAGAGCAGCATTGAGTTGCGCCTGGGCGTTGCCGCCTTCGAGCACTTCGGAAAGCGCCCTCACCGCCTTCGGGAGCAGGGCTGAGAACAGCTCGGCGCTGCGTCGCTGCACGAACGCCTGAATGTGCGGTTTCTGGTATTCGCGATTGAAGTGCGAGCGGTTCAGTCCGGCCAATTCCGCCGCGGCTTTCTGGGTCTTGGCCTCCCCCGTAATGAAGGCGTCAACCGCGCGGCGCATCCGACGCGAGATTCGTGGGTTTTTCGCCAGGGGACGCCGGCCTTTGTGCGCAACGGTGCCTTGGTTGGTGATCGTCATGACGCGCTCTCCGCGCCGCCCAAACCTACCCCCCCCTAGCGCTCGCCCACCCCCCAAGGGGGGCGGAAGCGCCACCTCTAGGGTTACAGGGATATATGGGAACAGGGGACTGGAAGATTTTAGCGGTATTATGAGGTGGATTGGAAGGGGATTGGAAGGCGCCACCCCGGGGGATTGGAAGGGGATTGGAAGGCCCAAAACTGGATTGGAAGGGGATTGGAAGATCATTTCCGTTCCCCCATCCCGGCGAGGACAAGCCGCTTTCGCCGATGGGAAGGTGGCCCGAATTCTTCGATGACGAGCTTCTTCTCGGCGAGCAGGCGGTTCATGGCGTCGGTGAGGCCTCGCTTTCCGACACCCTTCGATCGCGCGTCCTTGGCGAAAACGGCCGGCGCGAATGTGGGCCCGGCGATCCCTGCCGGCCGGCCTTCTGCCTGGTACGCGGCGACGAGGCCGAGGAAGATGGCATCTGCGTCGGCCTGGGCGGCGTAACGATCAAATCCTCCGCTGGCGCCGGACTGCAGCTTGAAGACGCCGCCGTCCCATCTGACCTTGATCTCGAGGCCGGCGCGCGAATAGTTCGACTTCTTGACGCTCAAGACGCGCGCGTCGGCGTCCGGCTCAGCGCCGCTTTCGTCCTTCACCCGCTCGAAATACAGGCGGGACCGGAGCGAATTGCTCCACCCCGTCGATCCACTGGTGCCGGCGCCGCTTGCCAGTCCGCCGATGGTGGGGTGATCGAGAAGAAGGGCCGCCATGTA
>CAZIXP010000135.1:0-10546 GCA_964543245.1 uncultured Starkeya sp. | reverse complement strand
GGAAATAGGTCGACAGCTCCATCGGGCAGCGGACGCCCTTCGGGACATAGACGAAGGAGCCATCGGAGAACACGGCGGAGTTGAGGGTGGCGAAGTAGTTGTCCGTCACCGGGACCACCGAGCCGAGATATTTGCGGACGAGCTCGGGATGCTCGCGCACCGCCTCCGAGATCGGCATGAAGATCACGCCGGCCCGCGCCAGTTCTTCCTTGAAGGTGGTCGCCACCGAGACGCTGTCGAAGACGGCGTCCACCGCCACGCGGGTGCCGCCGGTCGACTGGATGCCGAGCAGCGCGTCGCGCTCGCGCAGCGGGATGCCGAGCTTCTCATAGGTGGCGAGAATCTCGGGGTCGATGTCGTCGATCGACTTCGGCCCGTCCTTCGCCTTGGGGGCGGAATAGTAATAGAGGTCCTGATAGTCGATCGGCGGGTAGCTCACCCGCGCCCATTCCGGCTCCTGCATGGTCTGCCAGCGACGGAAGGCGTCGAGACGCCACTCCAGCAGCCATTCCGGCTCGTTCTTCTTCGCCGAGATGAAGCGGACGGTATCTTCGCTCAGTCCCTTGGGCGCCTTCTCGGACTCGATGTCCGTGAAGAACCCATACTTGTACTGATCGACGTCGATGGAGCGGACCTGCTCCACAGTCTCCTGTACGGCCGGCATCGTCTTTCTCCTCTCCCGCGCGGGGTCAAGGCCCGCGGGTCAAGTCCATCTTCAAGAACGCAGCGCGGCGCGCTGCGGAAGGCACGTCAGGCCGCGCGGACGCGGCAAACGGGTCAGGCCGCGCGGGCGCGGCGCAGAAGCCCCGGCAGCACCCGGCGGAACACGCCGAGCGCCCGCTCGACATCGCCCTCATCGCTCGACCAGCCGAACGACAGGCGGATCGCGGCGCGCGCGATGCGCTCCGGCACGCCCATGGCTTCGAGCACATGGGACGGCCCCACCTTGCCGGAGGAACAGGCCGCACCGGCGCTGGTCGCCAGTCCGGCAAGGTCGAGCGCGATGACCAGCGTCTCGGCCGAAACGCCCGGCAGGGCGATGCAGGAGGTGTTCGGCAGCCGATCGACATCGCCGACCAGCAGCACCAACTCGGGGAACTCGCACCTTAGAGCGCTTTCAAGCCCATCGCGCAAGGCCGCAACCCGGCGGATTTCCCCATCAAGATCGCGCAGGGCGCAGGCCGCCGCCGCACCGAAGGCGGCAATGGCCGGCACATTCTCGCTGCCCGCCCGCCGTCCCCGCTCCTGGCCGCCGCCGGCGAAGACCGGATCGGGACGCAGCTCCGGGTCAGCGACGACCAGAGCCCCGGCACCCGGCGCACCGCCGAGCTTATGGGCGGAGAGCGACAGCAGATCGACGCCCAGCGCCGCCATGTCGACGCCGATGCGGCCCGCGGCCTGCACCGCATCGCTATGCACCAGCGCACCCTGCAGATGGGCCCGGCGGGCCGCCTCCGCAACCGGCTGGAGCACGCCGGTCTCGTTATTGGCCAGCATGACCGACAGCAGCACCCGGTGGCCGGCGGCGGCATGGCGGGCAAGAGCCTCGTCGAGCGCGTCCAGCCGAAGCCGGCCGCGCGCGTCCACCGGCAGCACCTCGACGCGCTCGGCGGGAAAGCGGTGGCCGCGCAGGACGCCGGCATGCTCGACCGCGGTGACGAGGAGCGCATCGAGCGCGATCGGCTCCCCACCGCGCCGATAGGCCGGGGTCAGGGCGAGCGCATCCGCCTCGGTCCCGCAGGAGGTGAAGATGACGCCCCGCGGGTCCGCCCCGACCAGCGCCGCCACATGACCGCGTGCCTCGTCGATCCGCGCCCGCGCCGCCCGTCCCTCGCCATGGATGGCCGAGCCGTTGCCGGCCGCGGCCAGCGCCGCACCCAGAGCCGCCACGGCCTGCGGGCGGGCGGGCGCGGTGGCGTTATGGTCGAGATAGGTGCGCTCGGTCATCATTCCTCGAGGGTCATCGCTACGGTCAGAGCGGTGCACGGCAGATATCCTACCCTATATAGGAAGCCTGACGAGCGATGCGCGCCCATCTTGCGTGCAAGCTTGCCAAACAGGCTCATCTCCTGCATAGGATGACGTCCACCTCTCCGTCGAAAATTGCATCATCGACCCCTTGCAACTCGACGTAGAAAGTTAGAATTATTCTAAATAATTTAGGGGCGTCGTCTCCAGCCGTCAAGGCGAACTGTGGCCTGGACCTTGCCGCCGCTGCGGCGCCTGCTCCAGTCCGCGTTCCGGAGACCGCTCCCGACAAAGGCCGGCGAGCCCTAAGGTCCGAACTCCATGCCCGAGGTTATCTTTACCGGTGAGAAGGGGCGGCTCGAGGGCCGCTACCAGCCCGCCAAGACGCGCAATGCGCCGATCGCGATCATCCTGCACCCGCACCCGCAGTTCGGCGGCACGATGAACAACCCGGTCGTGTACAACCTCTACTACCAGTTCGTAAATCGCGGGTTCTCCACCCTGCGGTTCAATTTTCGCGGCGTGGGCCGCAGCCAGGGCTCGTTCGACCATGGCCAGGGCGAACTCGCCGATGCCGCCGCGGCGCTGGACTGGGCGCAGTCGATCAACCCGGATGCCCGGGCCTGCTGGATCGCCGGCTTCTCCTTCGGGGCCTGGATCGGCATGCAGCTGCTGATGCGCCGCCCGGAGGTCGAAGGCTTCATCTCCATCGCCGCGCCAGCGAACCTCTACGACTTCTCCTTCCTCGCGCCGTGCCCGTCCTCGGGCCTGTTCGTCCATGGCGACAAGGACGCGGTGGTGCCGTTCTCCGCCGTCACCGGCCTGGTCGAGAAGCTGAAGACGCAGAAGGGCATCGTCATCGAGCAGCAGACGGTGCCGGGCGCCAACCACTTCTTCGACGGCCGTACCGAGGAGCTGATGGAGGTCGTCGGCACCTATCTCGACAAGCGCCTGCCGGGCACCCGGAAGAAGGAAAGCGCGGCCTGAGGCCCTCGCCCGTCACCGGTTTCAGACCGGAAGGGCGGTCACGCAAAAGCCCGGCGCGGGGAACGCGCCGGGCTTTTTGTTTTCCGTGTGGCGGAGCTCAGTTGAAGGCGACGCGCTCCGGCGCGCTCACCGTGACCTTGTCGCCACGGCGCATGATCTCGACTTCGCTGGCATTGGCGCCCTCGGCGCCGGGAACCGAGAAGCTCACGGCCTGCTCCGGCTGCAGCGTGGCCTTCACGCGGACCGGCGCGCCACCGCCCACGCTCAGCGTGGCGACGACGTGATAGCCATCGGTCTCGGTGGTGTAATAGGCGACACCCGAGACATAGCCGATATTGATGATCTGGGCCTGGCCGGGACGCGGGGCCTGCGACTTCTCCCAGGCGCCGGCAGGCGCGAGGGCGGCGGCAGCGATGAGACCGACGACGGCGGTGGGAACGGCAACGCTGAAAAAGCTGCGCATCTGAGTTGCTCCAATTCGGTTCTGTCCGGGCCGATTGGTTGAGACGGCGTGGCCTGGCGAGCCGGAGGATCCGGGAGCCCTTTAAATACACCTCTCATTGTGCGTCGCATCATACGTTTTCGCATCGCACCAATGCATTTAAGGAATACTTCGTTGACTGCAGTCAAATTTCATTTTTTCTGAATATCCCGTTCAGTTTTTCTGGCATGCCAGAGACGATCACGCCGCCGCGCTGCGCCGCAGGTACCCCGGTCGTGCCGGGGAAGCTCAGCGGCAGCCCCCTCAGCGAACGCACGGCGAGGAAGCCGAAGGCCTGCGCTTCCAGCGCATCCCCCGACCAGCCCACCGCATCGGCGATGTCCACGGGAAGGCCGAGCCGCTGCGCCAGCATGGCGACAAGCGTCGGGTTGCGTGCGCCACCGCCGGCCGCCACCACCCTTTTCGGACGGGCAGGCAGGAGGGGCAGCACCGCCGCTACCGAGGCCGCGGTGAGGGCGGTCAGCGTTGCCGCGCCGTCCGGCGTGCTCATCGCGCCGAGCCCGGCCCTCTGCTCCACCCATTGACGGAAACTGTTGCGGTCCAGCGATTTTGGCGGCGGCTGGCGGAAGAAGGGGTGCTCCATCAGCGCCGCCACCGCCGCCTCGTCGACCTTGCCGGCGGCGGCCACGCGCCCTCCCTCGTCATAGGCCGCCCCGGTGCGCAGCTTGACGAAATCGTCGATCAGCGCGTTGGCGGGGCCGGTGTCGCAGGCCACCGGGTCGGTCTCGCCATCGATGAAGGTGATGTTGGCCACACCGCCGAGATTGAGCACGAGCAGCGGCTGCGGTCCGGGCGACAGCCGCGCCAAAGCGCGGTGATAGACCGGCACCAGCGGAGCCCCCTGCCCTCCCGCGGCGACATCGGCGGCGCGCAGGTCGTAGACCAGCGCCGGCGCGGAGGAACCTGCAAACCCGCGCAGCGCGGCCGCCAGCGCGGCACCGTCGCCGATCTGCACCGTCAATCGCTGCTCCGGACGGTGCAGCACGGTCTGCCCGTGGAATCCGACCACATCCACCGGCTGATCCGCGACCTCGGTGAGGAAATGCCGCAGCGCCTCGATGTGGCGGTGCGTCACGAGCTGCTCGGCCGCCGCCACATATCCCGGCCGCTCCTCACGGTGGCGCATGACGCGGGCATCCTCCAGCGCCCGGAACAGCAGCGCCCGATCCTCGGCACCATAGGGATAGGTCCGCCACGGCCCGAAGCCGCCGATGCGCTCGCCATCGGTCTCGACAAGCGCGACGTCGATTCCATCGAGCGAGGTACCGCTCATCAGGCCTACGGCTTTCAGCATGTCCGGCATCTTGTCCTCGGGGTGCTTTCACGCGTCGAAGCTGATAGTAGAGCGCCGCATCCACGATCGCGTTTACGCAGGCACGCCATGAGCACCTTCCGTTCCGATTTCCTGCACACGCTCCACGAGCGCGGCTTCATCCATCAGGTCTCCGACGAGGCCGGCCTCGATGCCCTGTTCGCCAAGGAAACCGTGACGGCCTATATCGGCTTCGACCCCACCGCGCCCTCGCTGCATGCCGGCGGCCTCATCCAGATCATGATGCTGCACTGGCTGCAGAAGACCGGCCACCGGCCGATCTCGCTGATGGGCGGCGGCACCGGCATGGTGGGCGACCCCTCCTTCAAGGACGACGCGCGCCAGCTTATGACGGTGGACACCATCGAGGCCAATATCGCCTCGATCAAGCAGGTGTTCGCAAATTACCTCGCCTATGAGGAAGGCCCGACCGGCGCCCTCATGATCAACAATGCGGAGTGGCTGCGCTCGCTGAACTATCTCGAGTTCCTGCGCGATGTCGGCCGCCATTTCTCGGTCAACCGCATGCTGTCCTTCGACAGCGTGAAGACGCGGCTGGAGCGCGAGCAGTCGCTCTCCTTCCTCGAATTTAACTCCATGATCCTGCAGGCCTATGACTTCGTCGAACTGGCGAAGCGCTACGACTGCCGGCTGCAGATGGGCGGCTCCGACCAATGGGGCAACATCGTCAACGGCATCGACCTCGGCCACCGCATGGGCACGCCCCAGCTCTACGCCCTCACCTCGCCGCTGCTCACCACCGCCTCCGGCGCCAAGATGGGCAAGTCGGTGAACGGCGCGGTGTGGCTGAACGCCGACATGCTCGGCCCCTACGCGTTCTGGCAGTACTGGCGCACCACCGAGGACGCCGATGTCGGCCGCTTCCTCAAGCTCTACACCACCCTGCCGATGGACGAGATCGCCCGGCTGGTGAACGAGGCGCAGGGCTCCGGCATCAACGAGGTGAAGAAGATCCTCGCCACCGAGGTGACGGCGATGCTGCACGGCCGCGGCGCGGCGGAGGCGGCGGCGGACGCCGCGCGCAAGACCTTCGAGGAAGGTGGCGTCTCGGCCGATCTGCCGACGGTGGAGGTGCCGGCCGCAGAGCTGGAGGCCGGCATCGGCGTGCTCGCCGCTTTCGCCGAGAAGACCGGCCTCGTCGCGTCCAATGGCGAGGCCCGCCGTCAGATCAAGGGCGGCGGCCTCAAGGTGAATGACGCCAGCGTGACCGACGAGAAGGCGCTTCTCACGGCGCGGGACCTGAACGCCGACGGCGTCATCAAGCTCTCGCTCGGCAAGAAGAAGCACGTGCTGCTGCGCGCGGTGTGAGCTGCGCGGCGGCAGGGCCGGACAGGCCGACCGCCGCCGCCCTCAGCGCGCCGGCACCAGCGCCGGCGGGGTCGGGTCCGGCGACTGGCGGAACTCGAAGATCTTGCGCAGGAAGCCCGGCGCCACGGCGGAAATCGGGTTGATGCGCAGTGTCGGCCCGGAGAGCGGGCCGACGATCTCGTAGGTGACCCCGACCAGCCCTTCATTCGGCCCGCCGCCGAGGAAGAAACCGAGCACCGGCAGGCGGCTGAACAGGTTGTTGAGGCCATAGGCCGGCACGAAGGTCCCGCGCACCGACACCTTGTCGCCGATGAAATCCAGCACTCCATCGAAGGTGGAGCCGATCGCCGGTCCCCAGATCGCGCCGTCGCGGATCTGGAGCCGGCCGGCGGAGCGCTGGAACTCGACCTGCAGCTTCTGGAACGCAACCGCGCCGCCCGGCTGAAGCCGGCCGTCCTTGGTCTTGTCCGGCGCGGCGGCGATCAGCCGGTCGAGGCCGGGCTCGCCCCGGATCACGAAATCGCGCATGTTGACGGTGCCGTCCTGCGGCTTGCCGGTGGCGTTGGGGGGATCGACGCTCACCCAGAGATCGCCGCCATAGATGCGCGAGTAGAAATCGACGAATCGCAGTAGCGCCCCGGCGTCGCTGGTCAGGATCTGCAGCGCCGGCCGGCCGGTCCGGTCCGGCCGCAAATCGCCCTTCACCCCGCCATCCCGTCCCACCAGCGCGGCAAGGCTGAAGGTGCGCAGATTGCCGTCGCGGCGCGACATGCGCAGCACGGCCTGGCGCATCGCCTCGCCGTTATTGCCTTTCACCACGCCGAGATTGACATCGAGATCGATATCGGCCGGCTTCTTCTGGGCGCTGGTGCCGGCAATGGGGGCGTCGAGCAGGCTCTTCAGGAAGGCCCGCGCCTCGATCACCTCGCCCCGCACGGTGATCTTGGCGACGCCGCCCTCGATGTCGATCTTCACGCTCGCCTTGTCGCCGTCGGAGAGCTGGAAGGTCGGAAGGTTGGCGGAAACCAGATCTCCCTTGCCGCTGAGATCGACGTCGCCGCGGATGTTGACGCCGGTCCCGGTGACGGCAAGGTTGTCGATCTTGATGGAATCGCTGCGCACCGTGGCATCGGCGGTGAGCTTGGCCGGCTTTCCCGCCGGCTTCGACCAGCCGGGCACGAGTTCCGCCAGCCGGGCGGCGGTGAGATCCAGCTCTGCGGTGCCCTTCTTCTCCTTGGCGCCCATCGTGCCGGTGATCTTGACACCGACCGACCCGCTGAGGCCGGCAAGCTCGATGTTCATCTTGTCGCGCGCGGCGTCGTCGAGATTGGCCGCGAAGCGGAAGCTCATGTCGGCGCCATCGCGCGGCTTGTTGATCTCGAAGCTGGCCGGTGCTCCCGCGATCTTGCCGTCGCCGCGCAGCAGGGTGGTCGAGGCGGTGGCGAACAGCTTCACCGTCGCGTCGTCCAGCTTCTGGCCCTGGAAGATCTTGTCGGCGGAGAAATCCGTGAGGTCCGCCTCGAAGGCGTAGTCAACGTCCTTCATGGACATCGGCTCGCGCAGCGTCAGGTTGATCTGAGCGGTGCCGCTGATCTGGCCCTTGATGGCGCCGGGATCGAACGGATCATTGCCCGGGCTCTTGAGCGCGGGGGTCGACAGCATGTCGGCCGCGGCCGCGGCGGGTCCTTCGACCTTGACGCTGAGCTTCGCCGTCGGGTTGGGCATGATGGTGTTGGGCACGTCGAGCACGCTCTCGGGCAGCGACAGCTTCCGGCCGCCCGGCGTCTCCATGACCACATCGGTGGCGACCGCATGGGCGCTCCGGCCCGTCGCCTGGACCAGAAGCGCGGCATTGAGCAGCGGCGGCAGGCCGGGCGCGGCGCGGATCACCCCGTTGACGCCGGCCACCTCCACCGCGGCGCCCTCGGTCGGCAGCGGCCTGTCCTTGTTGCCGATCGAGGAGAGCGGCGCGGCAAAGCGGATGTTCGTGCGGGTCACGTCGCCGGAGACGACATGCTCATAGATCCAGCGCCGGACATCCGGCGCCGCGACGATGGGCCAGAGCCGCTTCAGCGACGTCACCGACATGGGGGTTCCGACCACGTTCATGGTCAGCACCGGGTCCGGCAGGCCGGCGTCGAAGGAGCCGTCGATGGTCAGCCCGCCCTGCGGGCCGGAGAACACCGCCTTCTCGACGATAAGCTTCTTGGTCGCCGGCTCGAAGCGGAGATCGAAAGCGCCCTGGTCGAGCAGCAGCGGCGGTTCCTTTTCCGCGTCGGGTCCGCCGCCGCCAAACAGCCCGTGTATGCGTGTGGTGTGGAGCCGCCAGGGATCGGTCGAATCGACCGGCGGGGAGAGCTCGGCGGCAAAGGTGAGATCGAGCGGGTCCGCCTTGATCGACAACGGGTCGATCACGAAGAGGCGGCGCGCCGGATCGAGCCGCACATCGACGACGACCTGCTCGATGAGCATCATGCCGGCCGCGTCTGCGCCCATCTGCAGCTTGCCCGCGCCGACGACCACTCGGCCCCGGGCACTGGCGACGCGACCTTCGCGGCCAATATCGGCCTCGAGCCGGAGGCCGAGCGGCGAGGTCGCGATGATCGAACCGTCGTTCTTGCCGGCGGCGGCGAGGAGGTCGCGCGAGGCGAGATCGCGCACCTCGAAGCTCATCTGCCGATGGTCCTGGTCGAGCGGCCCGATCACGATCTGCGCCGACCACGGGCCGTTGGCGCCCGTCGCGTCGAAATCCACCGTTGCGCCGCCCGCCGCCGGCCGCGCGACGTCGATATTAATATTGTCGAACACCCATTTCTGGCCGCTGGCTTCGCTTTCGATCCGCAGCGTGCCGTTCTTGAGGCCGGCCTCGGTCAGTTCGGTGCCGCCGAAGCCGCCATTGTCGATGGCCTGGGCGAGGGTCGCGAGCGCCGGCAGGTGGGTCGGGTCGAAGACCTGGGCGGCAGGGGCCTGAGCGGCAGGCGCCGGGGTTTCCGGGCCATTAGCCGCGGGTGGCGCCGCGGGTGCGGTGTTGGGCGGCTCCGGGGCCGGCTGGGCCGGCTGGGCCGCCACGATCGGCTTGGCACCCCGGCCGGTCGCGACGGAGAGCTCGCCCTGCGCGTTGATGTGGACCGACAGTTCCGCACCGATCAGCGCGATCCGCTGCGGGGCCGAGCGCCATGGCAGCAGGGAGGTGCGGATCCCGATCTCCGCCTGCGGCGCGCTGGCCACCACCTCGCCCTGCGCGTTCCGCACGGCGATGTCGTTGACCCGCACGACAAAGTCGCCATCCTCGCTGCGCGCGGCATTGATGGAGCCGATCTCCACCGTTTCGCCATGGCCGAGGCGCTGTTCGATTTCCCGGGCGACATAGGGGCGCAGCAGGTCGAGGCCGACGAAGCCAGACACCACGAGAGCATAGGCCGTGATGCCGAGGAGAATGGCGAGCCCGCAGAAACTGGCGGCCGACCAGCCGCACAGCCGTGCCCAGCGCGGCAGGAGCCGGCGTTCGGCGCGCAGTTCCGCCGCTTCGGCGCGCGCGCGGGAGCGCAGCCGGATCCGCCGCTGCCCCGCCATGCCATTCCGCTTTGCGTCGCTGCTCATCAACAGCCCAGATATCCTAGGGCCCTTCGGCCTGCGACTCGCCCATCGGCGGCACACCGGAATCGCTGATCCACCATGGTCCCCGTTCCGTAGAGCGAGCCTATACTCGCATCCGAGCGAAATCTCTGAAAAACCTGACCAAAGGAAGGCAGACGATGATCGAGGCCGGCCATCCCGCACCCGACTTCACCATAACCGACGACGCTGGCGCGACGCTCTCGCTTTCGGGCTTCCGCGGCCGCAAGCTCGCGCTCTATTTCTTTCCCCAGGCCGGCACGCCGGGCTGCACGACCGAGACCAACGATTTCAACCGTCTCGCCCCCGCATTCGAGGCCGCAAACACCGTGGTGCTCGGCATTTCCGGGGATAGCGCGCGAAAACTCGCCAATTTCCGCGCCAAGCACACGATCAGCTTTCCCATGGCCGGCGACGAGACCCATGCCCTGCTGGAGAGCTACGGCGTGTGGAAGGAAAAGAGCATGTACGGCAAGAGCTATATGGGCATCGAGCGCACCACGGTGCTGATCGATTCGCAGGGTATCGTCGCCCGCGTCTGGCCGAAGGTTAAGGTCGCGGGCCATGCCGAGGAGGTGCTGGCGGCGGCGCAGGCGCTCTGAGTCGCCCCCGCCGAAGTCCATCCGTCAGTCGACATCGTCCACGCTGGCCGGGCCGCCGCCATAGGCGCGCTGGGCCAGCGCCGCTTCCATGAACGGGTCGAGGTCGCCGTCGAGCACCTCCTGCGGCGTCCCCGAGGTGACGCCGGTGCGCAGGTCCTTCACCAGTTGATAGGGCTGCAGCACATAGGAGCGGATCTGGTGACCCCAGCCGATGTCCGTCTTCGCCGCCTG
>CAZIXP010000134.1:0-10670 GCA_964543245.1 uncultured Starkeya sp. | reverse complement strand
CGAACGCCCAGGCATCGCGCGGGTCGCGGCCCTTCAGGATGACCTCCAGCCCGCGCCACATCGTGCCGGTGGAGACCGCGTTGCGGATTACATTGTTGGAATCGACGTTCACCTCGCAGCGCATGTGGCCTTCGATGCGGGTGACCGGGTCGACCACGATGCGCTTGCCGGAGGTGTCGAGGCTGAAGCCGTTCGGCGTCTGGATCGTCATGCCGCATCTCCCGTGTGGCCGGAGCTGTTGGAGCCGGTGCCCCGCTTGTGCTGGGCACGCTTCAGCGCGCTGACGGCGGCATGCGTCGCGACCGCGCCGCCCACCACCGCCGCCGCGCCGAGGCCCACGCGGTCGGCGTTCGATTCGATGCCGAAGCCGACGCCGTGCAGATCCGTCAGCCGTGCGTACCAGGAGCCCTTGTCCCAGAAGCCGTCTTCCGAGCAGCCGATGCAGCCATGGCCGGCCTGGATGGGGAAGGAGGTGCCCTCGTTCCAGCGCACGGTGGAACAGGCGTTGTAGGTGGTCGGCCCCTTGCAGCCGACCTTGTAGAGGCAATAGCCCTTGCGTGCGCCTTCGTCGTCGAATGCCTCGACGAACTGGCCGGCGTCGAAATGCGGCCGGCGGTAGCATTTGTCGTGGATGCGCTGGGAGTAGAACATCTTCGGCCGCCCCTGCCGGTCGAGCTCGGGAATGCGGTCGAAGGTCAGCATGTAGGTGATGACGCCGGTCATCACCTCGGCGATGGGCGGGCAGCCCGGCACCTTGATGATCGGCTTGTCGGTGATGACCTCATGCACCGGGGTGGCGCGGGTCGGGTTCGGGCGCGCCGCCTGCACGCAGCCATGCGAAGCACAGGAGCCCCAGGAGATCACTGCCTTGGCATCCTTGGCCACCATGCGGAGCTGGTCGAGGAAGGGCTTGCCGCCGATGATGCAGTACATGCCATCCTCGTTGAGCGGGGGGTTGCCCTCCACCGCGAGGATGTAGTTGCCCTTGTACGTCTCCATCACCTCCTGAAGGATGGCTTCGGCCTGATGCCCGGCGGAGGCCATCAGCGTGTCGTCATAGTCGAGCGAGATCATCGACAGGACGACATCCTTGGCGAGCGGATGCGCCGAGCGGATGAAGCTCTCGGAGCAGCAGGTGCATTCGAGTCCGTGCAGCCACAGCACCGGCGTGCGCGGCTTGGTCTCCATGGCATGGGCGATCTGCGGCACGAACTCCGGCCCGAGGCCGAGCGCGGCGGCGGTCAGCGAACAGTATTTCAGGAACGAACGGCGGGTGATGCCCTGCCGTCGCATCACCTCATAGAACGTCTCAAGCCCAGCCATGCGGCTCCCTCCGGTGTGCTTGTTGTCCGGCGCGTCGGCGCGCACCGATGGAAGGACAACAGCAACCGCCGTGCCATCACGTTTTATGTATTATTTTCAAGTAGTTAACTGGAAACGCCGCCGCACCGCCCGGAAGCCGCGAGACCGCCCTTCCACGAGGGCGGTAAGCAGCTTACCGCCCGCCGAGCCGCGCCGCGGCGATCACCGCCTGCCCCAGGGCGATGCCGCCATCATTGGCCGGAACTTCGCTCGGCACGAGAAGGGGCAGTCCGGCCGCTGCCAGCCGCGCGACGAGTTGCTCCAGCAGCAGGGCGTTCTGGCAGACGCCACCGGACAGCGCGATCGCCTTGGCGCCGTGAAGGGCGGCCAGCGAGACGGCCAGAGACGCGAAGGCCGCCGCCACGCCCGCATGGAACCGGCGGGCGATGAGCGACGGGGCACGGCCGGCCGCGCGGTCCGCCAGCGCTTCCCGCCACATCGGGGCGGGATCGATCTCGACCAGATCGGCCGCGCCGGCTTGGGCGAAACGGTAGGGCGGCGCATCATCGCCCCCCGCTTCCGCCACCGCCTGCAGCGCCATCGCCGCCTCGCCCTCGAAGCGGAGCCGGGACGGCGCGAGGCCGAGCAGCGCGGCCATGGCATCGAACAGCCGGCCGGCGGAACTCGCCGGCGGCGCGTTGATGCCGCGCGCGACCATGGCGCGCAGCGTCGCGACCGGCAGGCCCTCGAACAGGGCCGGCGGCACCGCCTCCGGACCGAGCGCGGCATCGAGATGGGCCAGCAGCACCCGCCAGGGCTCGCGATTGGCGGCATCCCCGCCGGCCAGCGCGATCGGCTTCAGCCGGGCGAGGCGACGGCTCGCGCGATAGTCGCAGAGCAGGATCTCCGCGCCCCAGATCGTGCCGTCCTCCCCGAAGCCCAGCCCATCGAGCGCCACCCCGACGACCGCGCCGCCCTCCGCTGCCCAGCCGCGCTCGGCCATGACGGCGGCGATATGGGCGTGGTGGTGCTGCACGGCGATCAGCGGCAGGCCGCGCTCGCGCGCCAGCGCGGCGCCGAAACGGCTCGGCCAATAGCTGGGGTGCCGGTCGACCGCGATCGCCGCGGGGCGATGATCGAACAAGGCGCTGTAGTCGGCAATGGCACGCTCGAACGCGTCCTGCGTCGCCGGCTCGTCGAGATCGCCGAGATGATGCGACAGCAGGGCCTTGCCGCCGGTGGTGAGGCAGATCGCGCTCTTCAGCTCGCCGCCGAGCGCCAGCACCGGCGGGCTGTGCTGGAAGCCTGCCGGCAGGGCGCGCGGGGCCGGGGCAAGCCCGCGTCCGCGCCGCATCACCTGCAGCTCGCCGGCGGCCAGCTGGACCACGCTGTCGTCCAGGCGGCGGGCAATGGGGCGGTCATGGGTGAGGAAGGCGTCGACGATGCCCTCCAGACCGGCGCGGGCCTCCTCATCACGAAAAAGCTGCGGTTCGCCGGAGCGATTGCCGCTGGTCATGACGAGTGGGCGGCCGACCGCCGCCATCAGCAGATGATGCAGCGGCGTGTAGGGCAGCATGACGCCGAGCCGGTTCTGGCCGGGCGCGAGGGAGCCGGCAAGCGCCGCCCCCGCGCGCAGCGGCAGCAGGACGATGGGGGCGGAGGGATGGGCGAGGGCCGCAAGCGCGGCCTCACCCGCCGCGCACAGCGCCTCCACCATCGCGCGGTCGCGCAGCATCACCGCCAGCGGCTTGGTCGGGCGGTGCTTGCGGGCGCGCAATTCCGCCACCGCGGCCTCGTTGCCGGCATCGCAGGCTATGTGAAAGCCGCCAATCCCCTTGATGGCCAGGATCCGCCCCTCGCGCAGCAGCGCCGCGGCAGCCTCGAGCGGGTCGCCGTCGATGACGCGCCCCCCCGCCTCCAGCCGCAGCCTCGGCCCGCAGGCCGGGCAGGCGATGGGCTGGGCGTGGAAACGCCGATCGGCGGGGTTCTCGTATTCTCCCGAGCAGGCGGAGCAAAGCGCGAAGCCGCGCATGGTGGTGGTGGCGCGGTCATAGGGCAGGCCCTCGACGATGGAAAAGCGCGGGCCGCAATCGGTGCAGTTGGTGAAGGCGTAGCGGTGGCGGCGGGCGGTGGCATCCCCGATCTCGGCACGGCACGCCGGGCAGGTCGCGATATCCGCCACGATGCCCACCGACACGCTGCCGGGGGTGCTGGCGGCAATGGTGAAGCCGCGGTCGGCACCGGGCGGGGCCGCCCTGCGTTCGACACCCTCCACCCGGGCGAGCGGCGGCGCCTCCGCCGTCAGCGCGAGCGCCAGCGCATCCAGGGCCGGCTGGGGCCCCGAGACGCGGAGGACGACGGCATCGCCGCGGTTGTTCACCTCGCCATCAAGCGCCAGCCGCTGCGCCAGCCGCCAGACGAAGGGCCGGAAGCCGACGCCCTGCACAATCCCGCGGACGATCATCTCCTCGGTCGGCATGTCGCCACTCAATGCACCGTGCACACCATGCAGGGATCGAAAGAGCGCACGATGTGCTGCACGGCCACCGGCGTCGTCTCGCCCTCGCGGATTGGGGCGCCGACCAGGGCGGCTTCCAGCGGACCCGGCACCCCGGCGGCATCACGCGGCGAGAAGTTCCAGGTGGTGGGAGCGATGATCTGGTACCCGGCGATGCGGCCGTTCTCGACCCGCAGCCAGTGCCCGAGCGCACCGCGCGCCGCTTCGGTGAGGCCCGCCGCGCGGCCGTGGGCGGGCAGGCTTCCCTGCGCGCACCAGGGCTGGCCCGGCTTCAGCTCACGGACCCAGCCCTCCATGGCGATAACCGTGCGCGCGGTCTCGACCAGACGCGCCACGACACGCGCCGCGACGCTGCCCCCGCCCCGAACAACCAAGTCGCGGATCAAAGGCTGTCCGTCCACGACCTGCCGCGCCACCGCGCCGGTCTCGAACGGCAGGCCGCCGAGCCGCGGCGCCTTGCACCAGCTGTAGCCCGTCTCGTCCTCGGCATCGGGCAGGGTCGAGCCGTCGAAAGGATGGTGCGGATGGGCGCGGTGCTCCATGCGGGCATGGGTGTGGTCTTCCGCAATGGCGCCGGTGTCGACCGCCCCCAGCCCCGCGGCGGTGAAGGTGCCGCGCGCATAGAGCGGGCCTTCAGCGCCGGGATAGGCGCCGTAGCTGAGAAAGCGGTCATAGGCGCGGCCGAGCCGATCGAGGTCGAGGTCGGTGGCGATCTCCAGAAACAGCCGGAAATCGCCGTCCGGACCGTTGGCGCGCCAGTGATCGAGCTCATCGCGCGCGGCGAGGTCGGCGACGCGCTCCAGCTTCGCCCCGAACAGCCCCTCTTCCAGCGCCCGCCGGACGGCGCCGAGCGTCGCCATCAGCCGCATCTTGTCCTGCACGTCGGCCCCGCGCGTGACGCCGCCGGGCTGGATCGCCAGCGTGTGAGGCCAGCGTCCGGCGAGCAGCCCCAGGACGTGAAGGAGCGTGGTCCGCGTCTCCAGCGCCTTGCGCACCGCGCTGCCCTGCGCCGCCTTGAAGCGCGCCTCGACCCGCGGGAACCAGGGCCGGTCGGCATAGAAGGCGCGGGCGAAGTCCGGCATGAAGAAGACGTGGAAATGCGTGAGATGGTCGGCGACATTCTCGGTCGCCACGATCAGATTGGTGGCCGCCCGGCCATTGTCGGTCGGCTCCAGCCCCTGCAGGCCGGCCAATGCCAGCGCCGCGGCGTGGGATTGCGAGACCGAACAGATGCCGCAGATGCGCGGCGCGATCACCAGCGCGTCGCGCGGGTCCCGCCCTTCCAGAATGCGCTCGAACCCCCGGAACAGCGGCGACGACACGAAGGCCGCCGCGACACGCCCATCTGCCGCTTCCAGCCGGACTTCGAGATCGCCCTCGACCCGGTTGAACGGGCCGACGACGAGCCGCGTCGTGCCCTCGATCGTGCCGGTGCCGCTCATCGGCGCTTGATGTCGCGAACCGCGGGCGGGCGCACCACATGATCGCTGGTCGCGTTCAGCCGCAGCCGTTCCGGCGTCGCCGCCTTGGCGAGGGAGGACAGGGCCACGAACCACGCCTTCGGCATGTCGGTGGGCAGGCCGACCGGGAAGCCGGCGATCTTCGGCGTCTCCACGAAGGCGTGGCCGGGCTCCTCGAATTCCGGTGCGGTGCAGTTGATGCAGGCATAGCCGCCCCGGGTGCAGGACCCCTCGCCATTCCACAGCCGCGTGTTGCAGTCCGCATGCGCCTGCGTGCCGAGGCAGCCGAGATGCTCCATCATGCAGCCGAGATCGGACATCTTCTCCGCGCTCGCCTTGTACTCGTAATACTCGTTGCGCGGGCAGCCATGGTGAACGAGGCGGTCCGCGTAGAAACGCGGACGGCGGTACACATCGAGATCCTCGGCGGGCAGCAGGCCGGCGGCGAGGAGCATCAGCGTTTCCGTCACCCAGTTCGGGTGGGTCGGGCAGCCCGCGACATTGATGACGGGCATGCCGGAGCGCGAGCGGTAACCAGCGCCGAGCGCCCCGCCCTCACGACGGCCGTCATATTGCAGGCCGCAGGCATCGGTCGGGTTGATGCCGGCCGCGGTGACGCCGCCATAGGCCGCGCAGGTGCCGACCGCGACCACGTTCTCGGCGACGGCCGCCAGCCGCCGCACCCAGTCGATCGTCGGCACGCCGGAGCCAGCGAGGATGTGGAAGCGTCCGCTGTTGTTCGGCCCGCGCAGCATCGCGCCCTCGACGCACAGCGCATCGAGCCGCACCGCGCCGGAGAGGACCTGCTCGAACAGCGCCAACGCTTCCGCGCCGGTCTCCTCGGAGAGCGTCGGGTGCCAGAGCAGGCGGATATTGGCGCAGTTGAGGGTGGTTGAAAGATCCGGGGCTTCGGCGCAGAGCATCGACATGGTGCAGCCGCCACAGCCGCCGGACTGAATCCAGAGCACGTTGAAGGGTGCGGACACGGCTCAGTCCCTTCTCGCAGCCGGCAATGTCAGGGTCATGATCGCCCCTCCTTCCGGGTGGTTGGCGGCTTCGAGCGAACCACCATGCTCCTGCACGATGCTGTAGCTGATGGAAAGACCAAGCCCGGTTCCCTTGCCGACCGGCTTGGTGGTGAAGAACGGGTCGAAGATACGCGAGGCGATGTCGGGCGCAATGCCCGGACCGGTGTCGCGGATGGTGAGGGTGACGACCTCGCCCGCCCGCCCGGCGATATCGAGACGCCGGACGGGCTGGCCCTCCATGGCATCGAGAGCGTTCTGTACCAGATTCATCAGCACCTGGTGGATATGGCCGGAATGGCCGATGACGGGGAGGTCCTCGGCCACGTCGAAGCGCGTGTCGATGGCCGGCAGTTGCGCCTTCGCCACCCATTCCAGCGCCGAGCGGACCAGAGGCGCGAGTTCGAAGGCGTCCCAGGCCTCCCGCCGCTCGGAGGAGAAGTGGCGCAGGTCCGCGACGATGTCGCGCACGCGCTCGGCGCCCTCCAGCATACCGTCGAGCGTGCCCGCGATATTGGCGAGGGTGGTGTCGATCTTGAGTTCCGCCTGCAGCTTCGCCAGCGCGGCCCCGCTCACCCCGCGATGGACGGCATCGAGATAGGTGGTCAGCCGCGTGCCGTACCGCTTCAGCGTATGGGCATTGCCGTAAACGAAGGAGATCGGGTTGTTCAGTTCGTGCGCCACGCCGGCGACCAGGCGGCCGAGCGAGGCCATCTTCTCCGAATGCACCAGCTGCTTCTGGGTCTGCTTCAGCCGCTCATGGGCGGCGGCAAGATCGCTATACGCCTTGCGCAATTCGCCGATCGGCCGGCCGACCAGAACCATCCCGACCGAACGGCCGCGGGAATCGAAGCGGACGGCGCCGTTGACCGAGACCGGCAGCTGCCCGGTCAGCGTGGAGAAGACCAGTTCGCGGTCGCTGATGCGCTTGCGCCGCTCGATCATTTCACAGAGATCGTCGAACGAGGTCGGCGATTCCGCCGCCAGCACCTCCCTGAGGTGGAGCCGCTTCAGATCGCTCAAGGGCCGCTGGAAGGCGCGCTCGGCGGCGAGGTTCACCTGCTCGATCCGGCCCGCGGGATCGCAGGCGATGAGCACATCCGTCATGGACGACATCAGGCCCGCGATGAAGGTCTGCGCTTCCTCCAGCTCGGCGTTCTTCTGCTCGAGAGCGACCTGCTGGGCGACGAGCTCGGCATAGGTCTCGTCCATCTTCCGGATCACGGCGATCCAGGCGTCGTCGGTCTGGCCGATGAACGGGGTCGGCATCTCCTCGTTCGGAAGAGCGGCCTCCGGACCCGATTGCGCAGCCTTCCGCGATTCCGACATCTCACCTTCAGCTTCGGTTTTCGTTTCGGCGCGTGCCAGCCGGCGGGGACGTTCGCCCCTGCGGGCCGCGGCGGTGCGCGACCTTGGTGACGAGACCGGCCCCGGAGAGGACCACGGGCCGCCCTATCAAAACGCCGCGCCGGCGTGGTTGGCAACCATGCCGCCTGCGCTTTGGCCCTGCCCGACGGCGCGGCCGAGGCGGTGAGGCCGATGCGGAGACACGGCGGCCCGCTTGCGCCCGCGCTGGTCCTGAAGGGAGCCACGCGGGGGCGGATGCGCCGCGACGCGGTCCGCGCACCGTCGGCAGCGGTTCGTCAAACATGCAGTCCGGACGGCTGCCCGCAACGCGGACATGTCGTAGATAGATTGGATGTAATGGCGGATAACGAGCGATGAATATGAACGCTACAAGTGCCATTATTCACTTAATTATGTTATAATATTCCGAGATTTTCAGCAATCGACGACTTTCAGCGGCGAATGTAGAATACGGCGGCTACATCGGATATTGGGCGGTGTTCTGTCCAACTGTTCGTCCGAATTTTCATCGCCGAACGTGCTGACGATTGACATAGGCATCGAACGCTTCGACCAGATGGTCAAACAGCGCCGCAACGCGCGGCAGGCGACGAAGGTTCTCGTGCGTCACGATCCATGTCGGGAGTTGAGGCAGCTCTATGTCCAACAGGACGCGCTCCAGTTCAGGATAACGTGCCGCGGCCGGGATTTGCGCAACCGCAATGCCAAGACCGGCCCGTGCGAGCGCAAGCTGGGCGGGATGGCTGTCCGTTTGTGCGATCCAGCGAATATGGGCGGGCTCCCCGATCGATGCCGCAACGGCGAGATCGCCGCGATTGCGGTCAGGCCCGATGAACAGATGCTCGCTGATCTCGGGCTTTGAGACCGGGCGGCCATAGACCTCAAGATAGTCGCGATGCGCGAACAGCCCGAGCGGGATGGACGGCACCTTCTTCACCACGAGCGCGGATTGCTCGGGTGGATGCATCCGCACCGCGACATCGACCTGCTGGTCGAGCAGATCGGCGCTGGCATTGCTCAGTTCGACCTCGACGGTGAGCTGCGGATGCTTGTCGCGCAGACTGCGAAGCATGAGCGGCAGGACCTCTATCCCGACGAATTCGGAGACGCTGAGCCGCACCCGACCCGCCGCCAAGGCTGAATCCGCCGATGCCGCACGCAGCATCGCTTCCGAGGCGTGCGCCATGGCACGCGCGGGCGCGGCCATGGCCGCGGCTGTCGGCGTGGGCACAAGCCCATGTACAGACCGGGTGAACAACGCCGCGCCCAGCACGGCTTCCAGCCCTTCGATGCGCGCGCGAACCGTCGGCTGCGACAGTCCCAGCCGACGTGCCGCGGCCGACAGACTGCCGGTTTCCATCACCGCCAGAAAAGCGCGCTGATCGTCCCAATCTACGTTCTTGCTCATAAATTTTTTATAGTCTGATCATGAATGATCGACAATTTTCTTATCACCGGATCTGGCCGAAGGTCCCCTCGCAAAAGGAGATCACACATGGCTCAGACAGTTTCCACAGTCACCGGCAACCGGACCGTTCTCGTTCTCGGCGCCACGGGAGGTGTCGGCGGCGCAATCGCCACCCGACTCATCCGGGACGGATGGCAGGTCCGCGCCCTGTGCCGCGACGCCAAGGCGGCACTTTCCGGCTGGCGGCACGATTCCCCGGCACCCCAGTTCGTCACGGGCGATGCCATGGACAAAGCCTCGGTCATTAATGCGGCAACCCTGGGGGATGGCGTCGCCGCCATTGTGCATGCGGTCAATCCGCCGGGCTACCGCAACTGGTCATCGCTCGTGCTGCCGATGATCGACAACACGCTAGCGGCCGCCCGTGCGGCAGGCGGCGCCCGCATCGTGCTGCCCGGCACGGTCTATAATTACGATCCGGCACGTACCGCGGTGATCGATGAGAACAGCCCGCAGAACGCGCGCACCGTGAAGGGCAAGATTCGCGTCGCGCTTGAACGCAAGCTGGCGGAGGCCGCCTCGGAAGTTCCCTCGCTCATCGTGCGGGCTGGCGACTTCTTCGGGCCGGGAACGCGCGCCAGTTGGTTCGCTCAGGCGATGGTGCAACCCGGACAGCCCGTGCGCAAATTCACCAGCATGGCGTCGGGTACTCCCCATGCTTATGCCTATCTGCCGGATCTTGCGGCGGCTTTCGCCGGCCTGCTCTCAATCCCCGAGCGTTTGCACCCGCACGAAACGGTGCCGTTCGCCGGCCATTGGGATGCAACCGGCGCGCAGATGCGTGACGCGGTTCGCCGGGTCGTGGGTCGCGACGTGCCGGAACGCGCCTTCCCATGGTGGATGATGCGTCTTGCCGCGCCCTTTGGCGGGTTCCCTCAAGAGGCACTGGAAATCGAGCCGGCGTGGAAGCATCCCATGCGCCTCGACAATCACCGCCTCGTGGACCTGCTGGGCGTCGAGCCGCACACCCCGCTCGACCAGGCGATCACGACGACACTGACCGACATGGGCTGCCTTGCCCCGTCGCAAGGCCATGCCCGCCTTGCCCATGCGTGACCCCCTCAGAAAAGGGAGATGTGAGATGAACTGGGGAACGTATCTTGTCGCGCAGACGCTCGGCGTCGCGGCGTTCAACACCCTCGGCAATGCGGCCTATACCGCCTTCCTCTGGCGCAGCGGGCGAGCCAGTGCTCTCACGCGACGGGATCGGCCTGCTCTCCATGCTGCTTGGCACGCGGTTCATCAGGATGGCGTTGGCCGACGGGTGGACGATCCGCGAAGCAAAGCTTCGCCCGCAGCATTAGCGGCCATACTGCCACGCAATTACTCGTCCGTTCTCTCGCCATCGTCGCCCTGTGCGCCGCCATTCTTGCGCTGCCACTGGCGCTTCTGTTGCCCATGCTAGGCGACGGGTTGACCACGCCGGGCACGACGATCGGCAGCAAAGCAATCATCACCGTTGCGTTCAGCCTCGTTGACCTGAGACCCTTTTCTCCTCCGACTTAGGAGAGAGTCCGAGGGTTGATCTT
>CAZIXP010000133.1:0-10684 GCA_964543245.1 uncultured Starkeya sp. | reverse complement strand
AGGAATTCCTCTTCACCCAGATCAAGCTCGGCATGTTCGGCGCGGCGTTCATCTCGTTTCCCGTGGTGGCGACGCAGATCTACATGTTCGTGGCGCCCGGCCTCTACAAGCACGAGCGCAGCGCCTTCCGGCCCTATCTGATCGCGACCCCGGTCTGCTTCCTGATTGGGGCGAGCTTCGTCTATTTCGTCGCCATGCCGCTGGCGATGACCTACTTCCTCTCGATGCAGCAGCTGGCCGGGCCGGGCGCGGCGGAAATCTCCATGCTGCCGCAGGTGAGCGAGTATCTCTCGCTCATCATGACGCTGATCTTCGCCTTCGGCCTGTGCTTCCAGCTCCCGGTCATCCTCACCCTGCTGGCGCAGATCGGGGTGGTGTCCTCGGCGCAGCTGAGGAAGACCCGGCGCTACGCCATTGTCGGCGTGTTCGCCGCCGCGGCGGTGCTGACCCCGCCTGACGTGGTGAGCCAGTTCGCTCTCGCCATCCCCACCTTGCTTCTCTACGAGGTCTCGGTCTACCTCGTGCGCGTCGTCGAGAAGAGGCGCGCGGCGACGGAGGCGGCGGAAGCGGAGAGCTCCGCGGCCTGACCATCGGCGGCGGCGCGTCCGGCGGAGTTCGAGGGGCTGTACCATGCATGACATCAAGTGGATCCGCGAGGAGCCCCAGGGCCTCGTCCGCGCGCTGACCCGGCGCGGCGGCGAGCCGGCCGAGGCGCAGGCGCTGGTCGACGGGCTCATCGCCCTCGACGAGCGTCGCCGCGCTGGCATCGTGAAGCTGGAGGAGTTGCAGGCCCGCCGCAACGCCGCCTCCAAGGAGATCGGCGCCGCCAAGAAGGCGAAGGACGAGACCGCCGCCGCGGCGCTGATGGCCGAGGTCGCCGGCCTGAAGGACAGCATCCCCGCGCTGGAAGCCGAGGTGAAGGCCGCCGAGGAGGAGCTCAACGCCGCCCTCGCCGCCATCCCCAACGTGCCGCTCGACGACGTGCCGGACGGCAAGGACGAGACCGAGAACGTCGATTACGAGCTGGTGCCGCGCGAGGACCTGCCCTCCGGCACCGTGCCGGTGCCGATGTGGCGGGAGTACATCTTCACGCCCGAGCAGCATTTCGAGATCGGCGAGGCGATGGGGCTGATGGATTTCGAGGCGGGGGCAAAGCTCTCCGGCGCCCGCTTCGTGGTGCTGAAGGGCCAGCTCGCCCGGCTGGAGCGCGCCATTGGCCAGTTTTTCCTCGACACCCACACCAGCGAGCACGGCTATACCGAGATCGCCCCGCCGGTGCTGGTGAAGGACGAGGCGATGTTCGGCACCGCGCAGCTGCCGAAGTTCCGCGACGACCAGTTCCGTGCCGGCGAGGAGCACTGGCTCATCCCCACCGCCGAGGTGCCGCTGACCAATCTGGTCGCCCAGAGCATCGTGGCGGAGGAGGAGCTGCCGCTGCGCCTCACCGCGCTCACCCCCTGCTTCCGCGCCGAGGCCGGGGCGGCGGGGCGCGACACCCGCGGCATGATCCGCCAGCACCAGTTCAACAAGGTGGAGCTGGTCTCCATCACCACGCCGGAACAGTCGGCCTTCGAGCACGAGCGCATGCTGGCCTGCGCCCAGGCGGTGCTGAAGAAGCTCGGCCTGCATTACCGGGTGATGCGGCTGTGCACCGGCGACATGGGCTTCGCCTCGGCCAAGACCTACGACATCGAGGTGTGGCTGCCGGGGCAGAACGCCTATCGCGAGATTTCCTCCTGCTCGACCTGCACCGATTTCCAGGCCCGGCGGATGAACGCCCGCTACCGCCCGAAGGAGGGCAAGGGCCCGCGCTTCGTCCACACGCTGAACGGCTCGGGCGTCGCGGTGGGCCGGGCGATGGTGGCGATTCTCGAGACCTACCAGAACGCCGACGGCTCGGTGGCGGTGCCGGACGTGCTGAAGCCCTATATGGGCGGGCTGAACCGGATCGAGAAGCCGGTCTGAGCGCCGCCGCCGGCGGGGCCATGGCGCCGTCACGGCGGCGTGGCAGAGGAGGGGCCGCGGCGGGGTGGGTGGCCTCCTGGCTGCGCGGGGCGGGCGCAGGCCCCTCAGGGCGTACAGGACGGCCCCGCGCAGGGCGGAACAGGACGGCCCCACGGGGGCGGAACAGGACGGGATATCGGCATGCGCATTCTGGTCACCAATGACGACGGCATCCACGCCCCCGGCCTCGATGTGTGCGCCCGCATTGCCGCCGCGCTCTCCGACGATGTGTGGGTGGTGGCGCCGGAAACCGACCAGTCCGGCGTGTCGCATTCGCTGTCGCTGTCCGACCCGCTGCGGCTGCGCCGGGTCGAGGAGAAGCGCTTCGCGGTGAAGGGCACCCCGACCGACTGCGTTATCATGGGGGTGCGCCACATCCTCGCCGGCCACAAGCCGGACCTGGTGCTGTCCGGGGTCAATCGCGGGCAGAACGTCGCCGAGGATGTCGGCTATTCCGGCACGGTGGCGGGAGCGATGGAAGGCACGGTGCTCGGCATCCCCTCCATCGCGCTGTCGCAGGCCTATGGCCTCGAGACCCGCAAGACGCCGCCCTACGACGTCGCCGAGCATTTCGGCGCCGATGTGGTGCGCCGCGTGCTCGAGGCCGGCATTCCGCGCGGCATCGTGGTGAACGTCAATTTCCCCAACCGCCCGCTGGCGGAGGTGAAGGGAATCGCGGTGACCGCCCAGGGCCGGCGCGACCAGGACCTCATCCGCATCGATCCCCGCAATGACGGCCGCGGCAACCCCTATTACTGGATCGCCTTCGAGAAGCGCATCTTCGAGACCGTGAACGGCTCCGACCTCCACGCCCTCGATGAGGGCCGCATCTCGGTGACGCCGCTGCGGCTCGACATGACCGACGAGCCGGAGATGACGCGCCTCGCCCGCCACTTCGCGGGGTGAAAGGCGTCCGGCCTCCGGCGCCGGCCCTGCCAGAGCATTTTCGAGCGCAGTGCACGCCGGTTCGCGTGAAGAAAATGCGTGTTTATCATACCCTGGCTTTGGGGATGGCGGCGCTCCCTCCTCTCCGCCGGCCCGGCAGGACCCGACCGTGAGCGCTCCCGAGGACGACACCGACGATGTCAAGCGTGCCGCGCTGATCCTGGCGCTGCGCCAGCGCGGCATCCGCGATCCCCAGCTGATGCGGGTGCTGGAGACGGTGCCGCGCGAGCGCTTCGTCGCGCCGGAATACCGCGCGCTCGCCTATGCCGACCAGACCCTGCCGATCGCCTGCGGCCAGAGCATCAGCCAGCCGGTGGTGGTGGCGCTGATGACGGAACTGCTCGATCTCCAGCCCCACCACTCCGTGCTGGAGGTGGGCACCGGCAGCGGCTATCACGCCGCCATCCTCAGCCGGCTGGCCGGGCGGGTGGTGACGGTGGAGCGCTTCCGCGGTCTCGCCCGCAGCGCGGCGGAGCGGCTGAAGGAGCTCGGCTTCGACAATGTCGAGGTGCGCCTTGCCGATGGCGCCTTCGGCGATCCGGCCCGGGCGCCGTTCGACCGCATCGTCGTCACGGCGGCGGTGGCGGCCCTGCCGCCCGCTCTGGTGGCGCAGCTGCTGCCCGGCGGGGTGCTGGTCGCCCCCATCGGCCCGGCGGAGGGACCCCAGCGCCTGACCCGGTTCGAGCGCACCGCGGCGGGGCTGACCCAGCGCGATGTCCTGCCCGTGCGCTTCGTGCCGCTGCTGCCCGGCGTCGCCGCCGTGCTGTGACAATTACGCCACGGCCTAGCCCGGTCTTTATCCACAAACCGGCCGGCTTAAGCGGCTGTTTACCTATACGGCGGCTTAATTCCCCACGTATTTCAAGCGTGGTGGGTGCGATGCGTAGCTCTTTCAAGGCCTCCGACTGGCGACACCTCTCCCGGATCGGCGTTGTGGCCCTGATGGCGGGTTCCGCAGCGGCCTGCAGCTCCAGCAGCAGCCGTTTCGCCGACCCCAACTCCAATCCGTTCGAGGCCAGCAGCGCTGGCCCCGCTTATACCGGCTCGGTTGCCGCCGCTCCCACCCCGGCGGTGCAGCGTGAGCCGATCGGCGGTTACGGCGCCGGCAATGCCGGCTACGCCTCGGCGTCGAACGGCTATCCCCCGCCGTCCTATCCCGGCGGCGCCGCGCCTTACCAGACCGCGGCCGCACCCGCACCCTACCAGGCCCCCGCGCCCTATCCGGCCGCCGCCCCGTATCAGCAGCCGGCGCCCTACCAGACCGCCGCGCTGAGCCCGCCGGCCGCCGCCCCGACCCCCTATGCCCCGGCCCAGCCGCGCTATGCTGCGCCGGCCCCGGCGGCCTCGGCCTATCCCGCCGCCTCCGCCTATCCCGCCGGGGCGCCGACCCCGCTCGCCCCGGCCAGCGCCCCGACCTATGCCGCCGCGCCCCAGCCGCTCTACGCCACCCGGCCGCAGCCGGTCGCGGCCGCGCCGGCGCCGGTCGCGCCGGTCGCCGCGGCGCCGGTGGCCGCCGCGCCGCGCGCCGCGCCGCCGGCGGTCGCTCAGCCCGCGGTTGCTGCCGCAGCCGGTGGCACCCATGTCGTCACGCCCGGCGAGACGCTGTCGTCGCTTTCGCGGATGTATGGCGTGCCCCGCGCCACCATCGCCGCCGCCAATGGCATCTCGCCGGAGACCGCGGTGCAGATCGGCCAGCGCCTCGTCATCCCCGGCACCACCGCCGCCACGGTCGCCGCGCACACCCCGCCCGCCCACACCGCGCCGGCCCCTGTCGCGGTCGCTGCGGCGGCCCCCGCGCCCGTCCCGCCGGCGCAGCCCGCCGCCACCGCCGCGCGCACGGTCGCGGTGGACAAGGCCCAGCCGGTCGCCACCGCCTCGCTGGCTCAGCCCCCGGCCAAGCCCGCGGCGCCGAAGCCGGCGGTTGCCGCCGCCGCGCCGGCTGCCGCCGCCGAGCCCAAGCCGCAGACGGTGGCCGCGGTGCAGCCCGCGGCGCCGGTGGACGACGACGCCCGCAACGACAACAGCCTGCAGTTCCGCTGGCCGGTGCGCGGCCGCGTGATCTCCACCTTCGGGCCGAAGCCCGGCGGCCAGCAGAACGAGGGCATCAACGTCTCGGTGCCGGAAGGCACCTCGGTCAAGGCCGCCGAGGACGGCGTGGTGGCCTATGCCGGCAATGAGCTGAAGGGCTATGGCAACCTCGTCCTGATCAAGCATGCCGACGGCTATGTCACCGCCTACGCCCACAACAGCGAGATCGACGTGAAGAAGGGCCAGACCGTGAAGCGCGGCCAGGTCATCGCCAAGGCCGGGCAGACCGGCAACGTCACCTCGCCGCAGGTGCATTTCGAGATCCGCAAGGGCTCGCAGCCGATCGACCCCTCGCAGCACCTCGCCGGTCTCTGACCGGGCGCGGCAGCGGCCGGCGGTGCCGGCCGCGCGTCCCACATGGGCGGCCGCGCCGTTCCCGCGCTACCGCGCCGCGCCGGTCAGCGGCACGCCGAGCCGGCCTGCCACATCCTGCACATACTGCCACGCCGTGCGCCCGGAGCGGGCGCCGCGCGTGGTGGCCCATTCCAGCGCCTCGGCGCGCAGCGTGGCGGCGTCGAGCGGGATGCCGAAATGGGCGACATAGCCTTCCACCATCGCGAGATACTCGTCCTGCGAGCATTTGTGGAAGCCGAGCCACAGGCCGAAGCGGTCGGACAGCGAGACCTTCTCCTCAACGGCCTCACCGGGATTGATGGCGGTCGAGCGCTCGTTCTCCATCATGTCGCGCGGCAGCAGATGGCGGCGGTTGGAGGTGGCGTAGAAGATCACGTTCTCCGGCCGTCCCTCGATACCGCCTTCCAGCACCGCCTTCAGCGATTTGTAGGAGGTGTCGTCCGCGTCGAAGGAAAGATCGTCGCAGAACACGATGAAGCGGAACGGCGCGGGGCGCATCAGCGCCATCAGCGCCGGCAGGGTCTCGATATCCTCGCGGTGGATTTCGACCAGCTTCAGCGGCGGCAGCCCGGCCGCCGCCATCTCGACGTTCACGCTGGCATGGGCGGCTTTCACCAGCGAGCTCTTGCCCATGCCGCGCGCGCCCCAGAGCAGGGCGTTGTTGGCGGGCAGGCCGCGGGCGAAGCGGGCGGTGTTGTCGAGCAGCTGGTCGCGGGTGCGCTCGATGCCATGCAGCAGCGCCATCTCGACCCGGTTCACCCGCGGCACCGGCTCCAGCCGCCGCTCGGCGGCCTGCCAGACGAAGGCGTCGGCGGCGGTGAAGTCGGCGCGGGCGGTGCGGCTGGGGGCGAGCCGGTCGAGCGCGTCGGCGATGCGGGAGAGCAGGGGCAGCAGGTCGGGCGCGGCAGGGTCGGTCATCGTCGGCTCCTCGGGTCCGGCCCCGGCATATCGGGGGGCCGGCGCGCCGGCAAGGGAGCCGGGCAAGGGAGCCGGGCAGGAGAGCGGGCCGTTCCGACCCGGCGGGAGCGGGCCGGCCGAGGTGCGGGGGCGATGACGTCCGTTTGATCGGGAAAGCCTGACCCTGGGGCAGGTGGCGCGGTGCGGCCGCCGTTGCATTCGGCAGGCGCACCAGTATAGTCCGCGCCGCTTGCGCCGGCCTCGCCCGCGCTCCCGAGCTCTCGACGGACAAGGAACGTCTATGTTCATTTCGCCCGCCTTCGCGCAGGCCGCCGGCGCTCCGGGCGGCACCGACATGCTGATGTCGCTGCTGCCCTTCGTGCTCATCTTCGTCATCATGTATTTCCTGATCCTGCGCCCGCAGCAGCGCAAGGCGAAGGCGCACCAGGACATGGTGAAGAACATCCGCCGCGGCGACACCGTCATCACCTCCGGCGGCCTCATCGGCAAGGTCACCCGCGTGGTGGACGAGACCGAGGTGGAGATCCTGATCGGCGAGAACGTGAAGGTCCGCCAGCTCCGCTCCCTCATCTCCGACGTGCGCGCCAAGGGCGAGCCGGCGAAGGACGAGGCCGCCGCCTGATCCGTCGTTGCCCTGCACGACCGCGCGCCCGCAGCGGCGGGCGCGACCGGAAAGATCGACATGCTCTATTTCTCGCGATGGAAGGCTCTGGCGATCGTGGCGTTCTGCGCCATCATCTGCCTCATGGCCGCGCCGAGCCTCCTGCCCCAGGCCACCTTCGACGCGCTGCCGCACGCGCTGCAGCGCAAGATCGTGCTCGGCCTCGACCTTCAGGGCGGCTCCTATATCGTCCTCCAGGTCGGGCAGGCGGATGTCCGCAAGGGCCGGCTCGAACAGCTCCGCGACGATGCCCGCGGCGCGCTGCGCGAGGCGCGGATCGGCTATAGCGGCCTCGCGATCCAGGGCAATGCGGTCCAGGTGACGATCCGCGACGGCCAGGACGCCGCCGGCGCCTATCAGAAGCTGCGCGGCCTCGCCCAGCCGATCGGCGGCATGGTGGCCCAGAGCGGCCAGCTCGACACCGACGTCGCCCAGAACGGCAACGTCATCACCCTGACCCCGACCGAGGCGGGCATCAACGCCCGCACCATCCAGGCGGTGTCGCAGTCGATCGAGATCGTGCGCAAGCGCATCGACCAGCTCGGCACCACCGAGCCCTCGATCCAGCGCCAGGGCTCCGACCGCATCCAGGTGCAGGTGCCCGGCCTTCAGGACCCCTCGCGGCTGAAGGCGCTGCTCGGCCAGACCGCCAAGCTCAGCTTCCGCCTCGTCGACACCTCGATGAGCCCGCAGCAGGCGCTGGAGGGCCGTCCGCCGGCCGGCACCGAGGTGCTGTACTCGCAGGGCGAGCCGAAGGTGCCCTACATCATCGAGCAGCACGTGCTGGTGGCCGGCGAGGATCTGGTCGACGCCCAGCCCAGCTTCGACCCCAACACCCGCGAGCCGGTCGTCACCTTCCGCTTCAACGGCAACGGCGCCCGCCGCTTCGCCGAAGCGACACAGGCCAATGTCGGCCGTCCCTTCGCCATCGTGCTCGACAACCAGGTCATCTCCGCCCCGGTCATCCGCGAGCCGATCACCGGCGGCTCCGGCCAGATCAGCGGCAGCTTCACCGTGCAGCAGGCCAACGACCTCGCCATCCTGCTGCGCGCCGGTGCGCTGCCGGTGCCGCTGCAGGTGGTGGAGGAGCGCACGGTCGGCCCCGGTCTCGGCGCCGATTCGATCCGCGCCGGCATCCTCGCCTCCATCGTCGGCGCCCTGCTGGTCGCCGCCTTCATGATCGCGACCTACGGCCTGTTCGGCGTGGTGGCGGTGGTCGCGGTGGCGGTGAATGTGGGCATGATCCTCGGCCTGCTCGCCATGCTGGGGGCAACCCTGACGCTGCCCGGCATCGCCGGCATCGTGCTCACCGTCGGCATCGCGGTCGATTCGAATGTGCTGATCTATGAGCGCATCCGGGAAGAGGCGCGGGCCGGCCGCTCGGCGATCTCGGCGATCGACGCCGGCTTCTCCCGCGCGCTGTCGACCATCCTCGATTCGAACATCACCACCTTCATCGCGGCGGCGGTGCTGTTCTACATCGGTTCCGGCCCGGTGCGCGGCTTCGCCATCACCTTCGGCATCGGCATCATGACCACGGTGTTCACCGCCTTCACCCTTACCCGCCTGATGGTGGCGATGTGGGTTCGTGCGCGGCGTCCGCAGCACGTGCCGATCTGAGAAAGGCGAGCCCCATGCGTCTGCTTCGCATCGTCCCCGACGATACCCATTTCGACTTCATGCGCTTCCGGCGCATCAGCTTCCCGATCTCGGCGCTGCTCTCCATCGTGGCGCTCGTCGCCTTCGCGACGATGGGGCTGAACTTCGGCATCGACTTCAAGGGCGGCACCCTGCTCGAGGTGCGCTACCCCAACAACACGCTTGATATCGGCGAGGTCCGCACCAAGCTCGAAGGGCTGAACTTCGGCGAGGTGCAGATCCAGCAGATCGGCAATGACGGCGAGGTGCTGATCCGCGTCGCCCAGCAGCCGGGCGGCGAGGCGGCGCAGCAGGCGGTGGTCGGCACCATCCGCTCGACGCTGGGTGACCAGGTGGAATACCGCCGGGTCGAGGTGGTGGGCCCGCGCGTGTCGCAGGAACTGCTCAGCTACGGCATCATCGGCCTGATGCTCGCGGTCGTCGCGATCCTGATCTATCTCTGGTTCCGCTTCGAATGGCAGTTCGCGCTCGGCGCCTCGATCGCGAATTTCCACGACATCGTGCTGACGATCGGCTTCATGTCGATCTTCCAGATCGATTTCGACCTCACCAGCGTGGCGGCGCTGCTCACCATTCTCGGCTATTCGCTGAACGACACCATCGTCATCTATGACCGCATCCGCGAGCTGCTGCGGCGCTACAAGAAGATGCCGATCGACGAGCTGCTGAACCAGTCGGTCAACTCCACCCTGTCGCGCTCGGTCATCACTCACGTCACCGTGACGCTGGCGCTGCTGTCGCTGGTGCTGTTCGGCGGGCGGGCGATCCATTCCTTCTCGGTCACGATGATGTTCGGCGTGGTGCTGGTCGGCACCTACACCTCCATCTTCATCGCCTCGCCGCTGCTCATCTATCTCGGGGTGACCACCCGGGCGATGGAGGAGACCGCGGCGAAGGACGCCGCCAAGGAAGCCGCCCGCACCGCCAAGGCTGCCCGGGCCGAGCGCCCGGCGGGCTGAGCGTGGTGCCGCCCGCGGATCGCCGGCCGGGTGCGCCCGTCGCGGGGGCGCCGGCGCACCTGCCGCGGCAGGTGCCGATCGAGGGCTATGGCGCCGGCTTCTTCCACTTCGCCGGCATGGCCTCTTCCGGCTCGGTTCTGGCGCTGCCCTCCGGCATCCATGGCTGGGCGCCGCGGCTTCCCGCCGAGATCACCGAGGCGGCGCTGGCCCAGGTCTTCGCCGAGGCGGCGGCGCTGGAGCTGCTGCTGATCGGCACCGGCGCCGAGCCCTGGGCGCTGCCGGAGCCGCTGCGCTGGCGCTTCCGCGACGCCGGCCTCAGGGTGGACGCGCTGCCCACCCGCTCCGCCGCCGCCACCTATAATGTGCTGCTGGACGAGGGGCGCGCGGTCGGCGCCGCCCTGCTGGCGATTTCCTGATGCGCCGCGTCCGGTCGCGGCTCGTGCAGCCCACTACCTTGGGTGCCGGCGATTTGGGTGCCGTCCATTTGGGAACCGCCTTCCCGGTTCCCACCCTCTTGACGCGCCCGGCCTTCCGCCACACGTGGCTGCCATGACCGCTGAACCCGATCACTGCGCCGGCATCGTCCGCTCCTTCGATCGCGACCGTTATGTCGCCGACCTCTACGCCCCGGCGGAGCGGCGCGGCGCGCTGTTCGCGCTGCACGCCTTCAATGCGGAGGTTGCCCGGGTGCGCGAGGCCATCACCACGCCCATGGCGGGCGAGGTGCGGCTGCAATGGTGGAACGACGCGCTGATCGGCGAGGCGCGGGGCGATGTCGCCGCCAACCCGGTGGCCGCTGCGCTGCTGGCCGCCGTCGAGACCTACCGCCTGCCGCGCGAGGCGCTCTATGCGCTGATCGACGCCCGCATCTTCGATCTCTACGACGACCCCATGCCCACCGTGGCCGATCTGGAAGGCTATGCCGGCGAGACCTCCTCGGCGCTGATCCGGCTCGGCTGCCTCATCCTCGGCGGCCCGGCGGATCGCGCCTCGGCCGATGCCGCCGGCCATGCCGGGGTCGCCTATGCCGTCACCGGCCTGCTGCGCAGCTTTCCCATCCATGCCCGGCGCGGCCAGTGCTTCGTGCCGCTCGACC
>CAZIXP010000132.1:0-10709 GCA_964543245.1 uncultured Starkeya sp. | reverse complement strand
CACGCCCTGAAGCGCCGGCAGGGCCGCGACGTCGCGTTGCTGCTGCTGCTGGATGTCTCCCAGTCCACCGGCGACCTGGTGCCGGGCGAGGGCGAGACGGTGCTCTCGACCGCGGCCTTGTCGGTCGCGCTGCTCGGCGAGGCGCTGGACGGGCTTGGCGACCCCTTCGCCGCGCTGGCCTTCGCCTCGAACGGGCGCAGCGATGTGCGGATAACGCCCGTCAAGGGCTTTGCCGAGCGCTGGACCGCGGCGCTGCCGCGGCTGGCGGCGCTGCGGCCGGGCTATTCCACCCGGCTCGGCGCCGCCATCCGCCACGCTGGCGCGGTGCTGGCGCCGCAGCCCAGCCACCGCCGGGTGCTGGTGGTGGTGACGGACGGCGAGCCGTCGGACATCGACGTCGAGGACGACGCCTACCTCGCTGCCGATGCGCGGCGTGCGGTCGCGCTGGCCCGGGCGCAGGGGCTCGACGTGTTCTGCGTCGCGCTCGGGCCGGCGGCCGATCGTGCCGGGGCGGCGGTGTTCGGACGGCGCAACACCTTTGCCATCACCCGCGTCGCGGAGCTGCCGCAGCGGCTCGCCGGGCTCTATTTCCAGCTCACGGTGCGCTGAGCCGCCGTGGCGGCGCTCATTTGCGCCGTCGCGCCGGAGCTATTCCGAAGCGGGCGGCGAAGACATGGGCGAACACCGCCTCCTGCGCGCGCTGATACACGGCGCCATCGGCGGCCAGCAGCCGGAGCCCGGCCCCGCTGCCGCCGGGCAGCAGGCTCGCCCCGACGAGGCCGCCGGCCGCGGCCACGGCCTCTTCCCAGCCCTGCATCCCGGCGGGGGACACGTTCCCGAGCCAGAGCGCGCTGGCCCCGACGCGGTGCTCATGCAGCGGACCCTCCGCACGGGCGAGGTCGGCCCCGGCCACGCGCTGGCGGTCGCTGAAGACCAGCCGGCCGTCCCGGTGGATGTCGGTGCGGGCGGCATAGGCCACGGGGGCGCCACCGCCCCGCGCGCCATCCCGCCCCGGCGCACCCGCGGCGGGATCGTGGAGCAGCAGGCCGTCGGTCAGCAGCGCCTCGGCATCGCCTTCGAGGCGGATTTCCAGCCGGGTCTCGCAGGCGGCGCCGGGAAACAGGATCTGCGGGTCGGGGGTATAGGCGAGGAAGCCACCCGCCTCGACCTCGAACAGCAGCCGCATCCGTGCCGGTCGGCCGCGGTCGCCATGGACAATGGTCGACGCCTGCGTCGTCAGATGCAGCGCCGCGCCGCGTCCGACCCGCACCCTCAGCGTCAGGTCCTCGCCGGCATAGAAGCCGCCGGAAGAGGACTGGACATAAAGCGTCGCCACCTCCGGTCGCGCGGGGTCGAGTGCGAAGGGGCGGGTGAGGTGGAAGGGATAGGCGACGTAGCGTGCGACCAGCCGGCTGGCGGCCTCGCGCCGTTCCACCGCGATGTCGAGTTCCGGGCGACGGGGCGGTGGCAGGTGGGCGTTCATCGGCGCAACAGCACCGCGTCGGCGATGGCGTCGGCGACCGCCCCGACGTGCAGGCCGGCGCGGCAGGCGGTGGCCACCAGCGGCCGGCCGCCACGCACCTGCCGGGCCTCCGCCAGCATCAGGTCGAGATCGACCCCGACATGGGGGGCGAGGTCGACCTTGTTCACCACCAGCAGATCGCACTGCAGCACGCCCGGGCCGCGCTTGCGGGGAATGTCGCCGCCGCCGGCGACGTCGATGACGAAAATCCACCAGTCCACCAGGTCGAGCGAGAAGGTGGAGGCGAGGTTGTCGCCGCCGGACTCGATGATGACGAGGTCGAGGCCGGGGAAGCGGGCATCGAGTTCGTCCGCCGCCAGCATGTTCAGCGTGGGGTCCTCGCGGATGACGGTGTGCGGGCAGGCGCCCGCTTCCACCGCGAGCACTCGCGCGGGATCGATGATGCCGCTACGGCGCAGGCGCTCGGCGTCCTCCGCGGTGACGAGGTCGTTGGTGACGACGGCGACCGAGAGGCCGCGCGTCTGCAGCACCGGCAGCAGCGCCTCGATGAGGGCGGTCTTGCCGGAGCCGACCGGCCCGCCAATGCCGATGCGGGCGGCGTTCGCGGGACGGACCGCTGGGGCGGCGGAGAGCAGGGGAGACAGGGAGGCCATCGGGCTCACCTCAGCATGTAGCGCTGCGCCAGCGGCAGCCGGGTGGCGGGCTCGCAGGTGGCGAGCACGCCGTCGACCATGACGTCGAAGGTGGAGGGGTTCACCTCGATCGTCGGCAGCGCGTCGTTGCGCAGCATGTCCGCCTTGGTGAGCGTGCGGGTGCCCCGCGCCGGCAGCAGCCGCTTGGTGAGGCCGAGCTGTCCGGCGAGACCGTCCTCAATGGCGAAAGGATGCACGAAGCAGGCGGAAAGCGCGCGCGCCGCGCCGGCGAAGGCACCCCATTGCGGGCGCAGCGCCAGCGGCTCGCAGGTCATGAGCGAGGCCGCGCTGTCGCCCATCGCCCCCCAGGCGATGAAGCCGCCCTTGATGACCAGCTCGGGTTTGGCGCCGAAATAGGCCGGCCGCCACACCACGATGTCCGCCATCTTGCCGTCTTCCAGCGAGCCGACATGGGCATCGATGCCGAAGGTGCGGGCGGCGTTGATGGTGTATTTGGCGATGTAGCGCCGGATGCGTTCATTGTCGCCGAAGGTGGCCTCCTCCGGCAGCCGGCCGCGCTGGTCCTTCATCTTGGAGGCGAGCTGCCAGGTGCGGGTGATCACCTCGTGGATGCGGCCCATGCCCTGACTGTCCGAGCCGAGCATGGAGATGGCGCCGAGATCATGGAGGATATCCTCCGCCGCGATGGTCTGCGGGCGGATGCGGCTCTCGGCGAAGGCCACGTCCTCCGGGATCGCCGGATTGAGGTGGTGGCACACCATCGTCATGTCGAGGTGCTCGTCGAAGGTGTTCACCGTGTAGGGATTGGTCGGGTTGGTGGAGGAGGGAAGGCAGTGCCCGAAGCCGGCGACCCGGATGATGTCCGGGGCATGGCCGCCGCCGGCGCCCTCGGTGTGGTACATGTGGATGGTGCGGCCGGCGATGGCGGCCATGGTGTCTTCGAGGAAGCCGCTTTCGTTCAGCGTGTCGGTGTGGATCTGGACCTGGAAGTCGAGGTCGTCGGCCACCCTCAGGCAGGTGTCGATCGCCGCCGGCATCGAGCCCCAGTCCTCGTGCAGCTTGAGCCCGAGGCAGCCGGTGCGCATCTGTTCCACCAGCGAGGCCGGGCGGTGGGAGTTGCCGCGGCCGAGGAAACCGAAATTGATCGGCCAGGCCTCGCTGGCCTGTAGCATCTTGCCGACATTGAACGGGCCGCCGCAGTCGATGCCCACGGTGATAGGGCCGAGTGAGCCGCCGATCATGGTGGTGATGCCGGAGGCGATGGCATGCTCGCAGAGCTGGGCGCTGTCGAAATGGACATGCACGTCGATGGCGCCGGCGGTGGCGATCATGCCTTCGCAGTCGCGCACCGTGGTCGCGGCGGAGACCTGCAGGCGTGGGTCGACGCCGTCCATGATGGCGGGGTTGCCGGCCTTGCCGAGCCCGACGATGCGGCCGTCGCGGATGCCGAGGTCGCCCTTCACGATGCCCAGCACCGCGTCGATGACGAGGACGTTGCACAGCAGCATGTCGAGCGCGCCTTCGGCGCTCGTCAGCCCGGCGACGGTGCCCATGCCGTCGCGCAGCGTCTTGCCGCCGCCGTGCAGGCATTCCTCGCCATAGACGGCGTGGTCCTTCTCGACCACCGCGACCAGCGAGGTGTCGCCGAGGCGGATGCCGTCCCCGGTGGTGGGGCCGTACATGGCGGCGTAGTCGGCGCGGCTGATGCGGGCCATGGCGGGTTCCTCGTTCGGTTCAGGCGCCGCGGAAGCCGGCGCGGCGCGCCCGCTCCAGCGCGGCGGGAGCGGCGGCGGCATCGGTCGGGCCTTCGGTCAGGCCGTTGAGGCCGGTGACGTCGCCGCGGCCGCCGAAGGCCACCAGCGAAACCTCGCGCGCCTGGCCGGGCTCGAACCGCACCGCCGTGCCCGCCGGGATGTCGAGCCGCAGGCCGAAGGCGGCGGCGCGGTCGAAATCGAGTGCCTTGTTGGATTCGAAGAAATGGAAATGGCTGCCGATCTGCACCGGCCGGTCGCCGGTGTTGACCACATGGAGCCGGGCGGTGCGCCGGCCGGCGTTCAGCTCGATCTCCCCGGGCGCGGCGATGATCTCGCCCGGCACCCGGGCTGGCGCGGCGTGGCCGGCGGCGGGGCGGATCGGCTCGTGAACCGTCACCAGCTTGGTGCCGTCGGGAAAGGTGGCCTCGACCTGGAGGATGGGCAGCAGCGCGTCCACCCCTTCCATCACGTCCGCGGTGGTGAGCAGGCTGGCGCCCAGCTCCATCATCTCGGCGACGCTGCGGCCGTCGCGCGCGCCCTCCAATATCTCGTCGGCGATGAGCGCGGTGGCCTCCGGCGCGTTCAGCCGGCAGCCGCGGGCACGGCGCCGCCGGGCGAGCTCCGCCGCGGAGAAGATGGTGAGCCGTTCGTACTCGGTCGGGGTGAGCAGCATGAGCGGGCCTTGTCAGTTGGAGAACAGCCGGAGCGGCAGGCGGGCCTGTCGGGCGGCGGCAATCTCGGCATAGGGCGAGAAGCCGGAGGGCTCCTCGTCGTCGGCGACGGGCCGGCTCACGACGTCCGCCACCCGGGCCAGCAGCGCCGGCATCAGGGCCTGCGCGCCGAGGGCGCCGACGAGGCCGAGCCGGGTCGCCGCCGTCAGCCCGCCGGCGACGAGCTGATAGCCTGCGAGCGCCGCCGCTTCGTCCTCGTCGAGCCCGGCGCCCCGCCACAGCAGGCCCTGAATGGCCGCCAGGGTGCCCGGCGCCGCACCGGAAGCGATGCGCGCCTGGTAGGCGCCCGCGCCCGGCGTGCCGAGACGGACATGGGCGGCGAGGAAGGCGGCACCGTTCCGGCGCGCCCCGCGCCTCAGCGTCTGGCTGAAGGTCGACTGGTCGAGGTCACGGTCCAGCGCGGCGACGACATCGAGCGCGTCCGCTGAGAAAGCGTGAGGACGGCCTTCCTCACCCTCGCCAGCCGCCACGGCGCCGGCCGCGCGGTGGCAGCGGACCAGCGTCACCCGCTCCGCCGGACCCCAGCGGTGGCGGATCTGCTCCGCAAGGAAGGCGCCGACCGCATCGGCATCGGGCGTGCCGCCGCATAACGGCGCCAAGCCCTCAAGTCCCTGCGAAAAAGCAAATCCCCCGCCGGGAAAGGTGGAATCGCCGAAGCGCAGGGCGGTGAGCAGGCCGGCCGTCTCCATGCCTCATGCCCCGCCCGCGGCATCGACCGGCGTCACCCGGCCTTCGGCGATCAGGTCGCGCACGCGATCGAGATAGGCAGCGCGCGGACCTTCGAGCGCGACCTCGATATCGCCTTCGGTGAAGCGGACTTTCCAATGCAGGTTGCCCGCGGCATAGCCGAGGATGAGGGCATCGGGCAGCGAGGCCGGGCGCAGCCGCAGCCAGGCCTGCTCCAGCGCCCGCACCACGATGGCGCGGTCCGGCTCCAGTAGCAGGACCGCGCCGTCGAAAAGCTGTTCGCTGCGCGGCAGGGCGATGAGGCAGGCGGTGCCGCGGTCGGTGACAGTACGCAGCCGCCGCCGCGCCATGTCGCGGGTCTCGATCCGCGCCGTCTCGACCTGGCCGTCATGCTCCATGTGATGCAGGCGGTGGCCGAGATCGTGGTCGAGCCGGGAGCCGACGATGGAAGAGACCAGCACGGCCTCCTCCTCAAGGGGCGGATACGGCTGCAGGGTCATGGCACCGGCACTCCTACGCATGGGTCGCGGGGTTTCGTCGGGGGCCGCGCGCTGGCGCGGGGTCGTCGCGGGGGCGGCCTCAGCGGTGGCCGGCGGCGACCTTGGTGGGGATGCCCTCGATCGGGCAGTCTTCGACCCCCGGCGCGCTGCGGGTCAGCGCCTCGACCATGTCGCGGGTGCCTTCGGGGTCTTCGGCCCACTGCTTGTAGAACTGGAAGGGCAGGGCGCAGGTGCCGCGCACATCCTCGCCGGAATTGATCATGCCGGTGTAGCCGCGGTGCAGCAGCTTGTAGAGGTGGTTCTGCGCCTGACCCTTGGCCCGCGCCTCGCGGATCAGCGGGATGGAGAGCTGGGCGTACTGGATGCCGTACTCCTCCTCGCCGCATTCTCCGAGGGTGCGGCCGTCGAAGCCGACGATCGCGGAGCGGCCGAAATAGGTGTAGACGCCGTCGAAGCCGGCGGCGTTCGCCACCGCCACATAAACGTTGTTGGCCCAGGCCATCGCCTTGGCCATGGTCACCTGCTGCTCCTTGGCCGGGTACATGTAGCCCTGGCAGCGCACGATGAGCTCTGCCCCCTTCATCGCGCAGTCGCGCCAGATCTCGGGGTAATTGCCGTCGTCGCAGATGATGAGGCTGACCTTCATCCCCTTGGGGCCTTCGGAGACATAGGTGCAGTCGCCGGGATACCAGCCCTCGATCGGCACCCAGGGCATGATCTTGCGGTATTTCTGGACGATCTCGCCCTTGTCGTTCATCAGGATAAGGGTGTTGTAGGGCGCCTTGTCGGGGTGCTGCTCGTGGCGCTCCCCGGTGAGCGAGAACACCCCCCACACGCCGGCGGTGCGGCAGGCCTCGGCGAAGATCTCGGTCTCTTCCCCGGGAATCTGCGAGGCGGTCTCGTACATCTCGGCGGCGTCGTACATGATGCCGTGGGTCGAATATTCCGGGAAGATAACGAGGTCCATGCCCGGGAGGCCGCGCTTCATGCCGACCAGCATGTCGGCGATCTTGCGGGCGTTGGCGATGACCTCGGCCCGGGTGTGCAGCCGCGGCATCTTGTAGTTGACCACCGCGACGCCGACCGATTCCGCGCTCGACGTGATGTCTCCGTGATGCATGGGGCTTCTCCTGCAGGGCGCTGCTGCGCGCGTTGGATCAGACGGCGATGTGCCGGTGGATGAGATCGTCGGTGAGCTGGTCGATCGGCCCGCTGGCGACGGCGCGGCCCTTTTCCAGCATGGCGAAGTGGTGACCGGCGGAACGGGCGAAGGCGACGTTCTGCTCGACGAGGATGATGGTGAGGCCTTCCTCGGCATTGAGCCGGACCACGATGTTCTGGATGTCCTCGACGATGTTGGGCTGGATGCCCTCGGTCGGCTCGTCGAGCAGCAGCACGCTCGGCTCGGCGGCCAGCGCGCGGGCGATGGCGAGCTGCTGCTGCTGCCCGCCGGAGAGGACCCCGCCCGGCCGGTCGAGATTGTCCATCAGGTAGGGGAACAGCCGCGGCACCAGCGGCGGAATGCGCCCGCTTCGGCGACGCGTGGCGAAGCCGCCCATCAGGATGTTCTCGCGGATGGTGAAGTCGGGAATGATCTGGCGGCCCTGCGGGACATAGGCGATGCCGGCACGGGCGCGGCGGAAGGTCGGCTCGGCGGTGAGGTCCCGCCCGTCCAGGGCGATGCGGCCGGCGATCCGGTCGGTGAGCCCCATGATGATCTTCAGCAGCGTGGTCTTGCCGGTGCCGTTGCGGCCGACGATCGCGGTGATGGCCCGCTCCGGCACCACGAGGCTGAGCCCGTGCAGGACGTGGCTGCGGCCGTAGAAGCTGTCGACCTTGTCCAGCGTCAGCATCACCGGATTCCCTTCGAGCCGAGATAGGCGGCGCGCACCTCGGGGTTTGCCTCGATGTCCGCCACGCTGCCTTCGGCCAGCACGCGGCCGAGATGCATGACCGTGATGCGGTTGGCGATTTCCTTGACGAAGGCCATGTCATGCTCGACGACGACCAGCGTGTGCCGGCCGCGCATGGCCTTGATGATGGCGGCGGTCTTCATGGTCTCGGCTTCGGTCATGCCCGCCGTGGGCTCGTCGAGCAGGATGACCTTCGGGTCCTGGGCCATGAGCATGCCCAGTTCGAGCCACTGGGTCTCGCCATGGCTTAGGCTGCCGGCATCCTCGTCCTGCCGTGCGGCGAGGCCGACCTGATCGAGGATCTCTTCCACCCGGCGGCTCTGCGCCGGCGAGAAGCCGAGCCGCAGATTGGCGAAAACGCCAGGGTTGCGGCACGCCGCGACTTCCAGGTTGCGCCGCACGGTGAGGTCGCGGAACACGCTGGGAATCTGGAACTTGCGGCCCAGCCCGGCCTGGGAGATGCGGTGCTCCTCCAGCCCGGTGATCTCGCGCTCGCCGAGGAACACCCGCCCCGCGGTCGGTAGGGTCTTGCCGGAGATGAGGTCCATGAGCGTGGTCTTGCCCGCGCCGTTGGCGCCGAGCAGCACGCGCAATTCGCCGGCCTCGACGATGGTGGACACGGTGTCGACGGCGCGGAAGCCGGCGAAGTCGACCGTCAGGCCGTCAATGGTGAGGGCGGCGCTCGATGCGGGTGCGCCGATCGGGTTCTGGATCATGCCCCGCTCCTTTCCTCGACGGCGGCCGGGGCGGCGTGCGTGCGGGCGCTCTCGCTGCGCGCGACGATCGCGTCGCGCAGGCCGGCGGCGAGGCCGGCAATGCCGCGCGGCAGGAACAGCACCGCGAAGACGAAGGCGAGGCCGATGACGACGCGCCAGGCTTCCATGAGCGCCGGCGTCTCGGAGACGGTGGCCTCGATCATGTTGATAAGGATCGCGCCGATGCAGGCGCCGAGGATCGAGTTGCGGCCCCCGACCGCCGCCCACACCACCATGGTGATGGAGAAGGAGAGGTCCATGAAGGTCGGCGAGGCGAACTCAGAGGCCATCACGTAGAGCATGCCGGCATAGCCGGAGATCGCCGCCGATGCGCAGAAGAAGAAGGTCTGGTAGCGCGGCACGTCGAAGCCGAGAAACCGGGCACGCCGGTCGTCGTCGCGGATGGCCTGGAGGATCAGGCCGGAGCGCGTCTCCACCAGCAGCCGGGCACCGATCAGCACCAGCGCGAGGCTGATCGCGACGAGGTAATAGGTCTGCGGCATGTAGGGATCGAATTCGAGCCCCAGCACGGTGAGGTAGCCGAGATCGGTCAGCCCGTTGAAGCCGTTGGTGAGCGGCTGGGCCTGTACCAGCAGCAGGCGCATCAGCAGCACGACGGACAGGGTGATGATCGACACGAACACCCCGGAAATGCGCTTGCGGAACACGATCATGCCCAGCCCGAAGGCAACGGCCACCGGCGCGACGATCCCCATGGCGATGCCGAACCAGGTGCTCTGGAAGGGTATCCAGAGGAAGGAGCCCTGGGTGATGCAGCACAGCTCGGTCCGTGCGCCGGGCTCCGCGTTCCACAGCATGAAGTCGGGGATCGGGGTATCGGAGCCCTGGGCGAGGCTGGTGGTGCTGGCCAGCTTCAGCGACATCGCAATGGCGTAGGCGCCGAGCCCGAAGAACAGGCCCTGCCCGAGATTGAGAATGCCGGCATAGCCCCAGGAGACCGCGATGGCGGCGCCGAGCATGCCGAAGACCAGATATTTCGACAGCCGGTTCAGCCAGAACGGATCGAACACCAGTGGCGCGGCGAGGATGAGGGCGATGAAGGCGACGTAAGTCGCCGTGTTCAGCCCGGACTTGGTGAGCCGCATCTCAGCGTCCCTTGTAGGAGAACAGCCCCTTGGGCTTCCAGACGATGACGGCGATCACCACCGCGAACACGACGGCGCGGGCGATGATGTCGTTGCTCACCGCGGCGGTGAGACCGTTGATCTGGCCGAGGATTCCGGCCGACAGGATCGAGCCGACCAGACTGCCGACCCCACCCATGACCACGACAAGGAACCCGTCCACCACCATGGGGGTGCCCATGTCGGGAAACACCGTCTTGAACCCCGCCATCAGCACGCCCGCGACGCCGGCAAGACCCGAGCCATAGGCGAAGGCGAAGGCGTTGACCCGATTGGTGTCGATGCCGCATGCCGCCGCCATCTGCGGGTTGCGCATGATGGCGCGCAGCTGCATCCCGATGGAGGTGCGGTACATCAGGAACCAGGTCAGGCCGGCCAGCAGCAGCGAGACCAGGATAATGAAGGAGCGATAGACGCTGATCTGCGAGCCGGCGACGGAGAACACCCCGCCCAGCCATTCCGGCAGGCTGACGTTCTGCAGCCCCGGTCCCAGCCCGGCGATGGTAATGCCGGCAAACGCCAGCCCGAAGGACAGCCGGACCGCCTGCTGGATGAGGATCGCCACACCCCAGGTCGCGAGCAGCGTGTCGAGCAGGCGCCCATAGAGTCGCCGCACCACCAGCCGTTCGATCGCAAGCCCCATCAGCGCGGTGACGAGGAAGGCGAGCGGCATCGCGGCGATGAGGCCGAGGCCGAGATACAGGCTCGTCATTACCGCGGTGTAGGCGCCGATCATCACCATCTCGCCATGCGCCATGTTGATGACGCCCATCGCGCCATAGGTGATGGCGAGGCCGAGCGCGACGAGCAGCAGCACCGAGCCGAGGCTCAGTCCGATGAAGATGGTGTCCAGCATGCGAGCGGAACTCCGCGTAGGCAGCGGCGGGGGGAGGGGCGGCCGGTGCCGAGAGCCGGCCGCCCCGGCGGCTCAGCCCTTCAGCTTGGCGGCGTCGAGCCCCGAGGGGGTGCAGAACAGGTTCTGCTGGGTCTCGCCATAGGCGACATAGGGCAGCGGGAAGACCGGCTCGGGGTAGGCGTCGACGATTTTGCCCTGCCCGTCCGCCTGCCACTGGGCGATGCGCGGGGTG
>CAZIXP010000131.1:0-10727 GCA_964543245.1 uncultured Starkeya sp. | reverse complement strand
TCGGCAAACAGCGGCACCCGCGCCACCATGCCCCAGGTGATGACGAAATCCCGCCGCTTGATCACTTCCGCAAAGGCCGTGGCGACGATGCCGACCGGCAGCGCGATGGTGATGATGCCGGCCATCATGGTCAGCCCCGCGACGATGCGCCCCGCCACCGTCACCGGCACCACATCGCCATAGCCCACCGTTGTGATGGTGGCGATGGCCCACCACATCGCTGCGGGAATCGAGCTGAAACGGTCGGGCTGTGCGTCGCGCTCGGCGATGTACATCGCGGAAGCCGCGATCAGCACCGCGGCGGAGAGCAGCCAGAAGCACGCCAGCAGCGACTGCCTCTCGCTGCGCAGCACGTCGAGCAACGACTGCATGCCGGGGGAATAGCGCGCCAGCTTGGCGAAGCGGAGCAGCCGCAGCATGGCGAGCGCCCGCAGATCCAGCCCCTGGAACAGCATCACCAGCACGAAGGGCAGCCAGGCCAGCAGGTCGATGAGCGCGGGCAGGCTCGCCATGTAACGCTGCCGGGCCATCCGCGCCGAGAGCCCGCGATAGCGCGGGTTTTCCGGTGACACCCACACCCGGGCGGCATATTCCCCAACGAACAGCACGAGAGAGACGATCTCGAAGGCGTGGAACTCCAGCCGGTCATGCAGCGCCAGCGAGGCCACCGTCACCAGCGCCGCCGCCAGGGTGTTGAGCAGGATGAGCGCAATGAGAAGGCGGTTGACGATCTCGGCCACGCGGTCCTCCGCCGCGTCGCGCTCGAGGATCTCATAGAGCCGGCGGCGGTTTGTCCGCCCGAACAGCCCGCGCTGCCGGCCGGTCACCGCCGCCCGGCGGCCGCTCGCCGCTGTCACCGCCGCGCCGGAGGCCGCCCCGGCAGCGGAATGTTCGTGCTTCCTGCCGGTGGCGTGATGATCGCCCGCCGGCTCGCCGTGACGCGCAGCCGCCGTGGTTCCGGGATGCTCCCCGCGTGAATGGCCGCCGGACGGGCCGGCATCGCCCGGCGACGCCGCCGCGTCGGTCCCGGGCGCAGGAGCGGCACCCTGCCCCCGCGCGCCGGGCGCGCTGCCGCCCACCTCCCGCGCCGCGGGCGCGCTGCCGCCCGTCTCCCGCGCAGCGGGCGCACTGCCAGGCGCCCCCGAAGGAGGGCCGCCCTCGCTCTCGGCCGGGCGCGCGCGGCCGGCTTCATCGCTGCCGCCCGGCGACCCGGCTTCGTCTCCAGCACCCGAACCCCGACCGGACGGCCCGCCGACCGGACCGACCCCGCCCGGCGCCCGGCCGGGAGCCGCTCCGTCTTCGGCCGCCGCATCACCCGCCACCGAGCCCGCCGGGCGACCGGCCGTCACCTCGCCGGCGCCATCCGGCACCGCCCGGCCTGTCTTCGGCGCGGCCGCGTCCTGCCCCATAGCCATTTTTCCCCGATCCCGGTCCGCAGGGTCGACGCGCGGTGCACGGGACGGGCGCCGCTCCGGACACCGCCGCCAATGGCGGCCCGCCCCTAAAAGCACGGGTGGCGTGCTCCGTACCCCAGCGCCCCCGGCTTCGGCCGCCAGGAAACCGCCGCCACGCATCCGCCGCCACGCATCCGCCGGCTGGGACAGGCCGCACCGCACCTGCCGGCGGGGGGGGGGGAGCACCGAGCCGACCGACCCCGCCGCCAGAACCGCGCGGCGGCCCCCGCTCAGATCGCCGCCAGCGCGCTTTCGATCGCCGCCAGCGCCGCCGGCGCCCGTTCGCCATCGGGGCCGCCGGCCTGCGCCATGTCGGGACGGCCGCCGCCGCCCTTGCCGCCCAGCGCCTCGGCACCGACCCGCACCAGCGCCACCGCGTCGTAGCGGCCAGCGAGATCGGCGGTGACGCCGACGACGAGGCCGGCCTTGCCTTCGTCATTGACCGCGACGATGGCGACGATACCGGAGCCGATGCGCTTCTTGCCCTCGTCGACCAGGCTCTTCAGGTCCTTCAGCTCGATGCCGGCCACCTGCCGCGCCAGCAGCTTGACCGAACCGACGGTGCGGGCCGCCTCTTCGGTCGCCTCGCCGCCACCCATCGCCAGCCGGCGGCGGGCCTCGCCGAGCTCGCGCTCCAGCCGGCGGCGTTCCTCCACCAGCTGGGCGACGCGGGCCTCCACCTCGCCGACCGGTGCCCGCAGCGCTGCCGCGGTCTCCTGAAGAGACCGGCTGGCGGCGTTGAGGTGGTGGCGCGCGGCCTCGCCGGTCATCGCCTCCAGCCGGCGCACCCCGGCGCCCACCGCGCTTTCGCCGAGCAGCGTCACCAGGCCGATATCGCCGGTCCGCGCGACATGGGTGCCGCCGCACAGTTCCACCGAATAGGGCGAGCCATTGCCGGGATCGGTGCCCATCGAGACGACGCGCACCTCTTCGCCGTATTTCTCGCCGAACAGCGCGCGCGCCCCGGACTCGATCGCCTCGTCCACCGCCATGAGCCGCGTCACCACCGGCTCGTTGCGCAGCACCATGCGGTTGGCGAGATCCTCGACCGCGCGCAGCTCGGCATCCTCCACCGGCTTGGGGTGGCTGAAGTCGAAGCGCAGCCGATCCGGCGCGACCAGCGAGCCCTTCTGCGCGACATGGTCGCCGAGGACGCGGCGCAGCGCCTCGTGCAGCAGGTGGGTGGCGGAATGGTTGGCGCGGATCGCCCCGCGCCGCACCCCGTCCACCTCCAGCACCACCGCGGTGCCGATGGCGAGGCGGCCGCTCTCGACCTCCACCTCGTGGACGAAGACGTCACCCAGCTTCTTCTGGGTGTCGAGCACCCGCACCACCAGCCCGTCCTCGCCGGTCATCGTGCCGGTGTCGCCGGTCTGGCCGCCGGACTCGCCGTAGAACGGGGTCTGGTTGAGCACGGCGAGGCCGCGCCCACCCGCCGAAATCGCGTCGACCCGCGCGCCATTGGCGACCAGGGCGGTCACCGCCCCCTCCGCCCGCTCAGCGCTGTAGCCGAGGAACTCGGTCGCCCCGACCTCCTCGCGCACGCCGAACCACACGGTGTCGGTCGCCGCCTCGCCCGAGCCCGCCCAGGACGCCCGGGCCTCGGCGCGCTGGCGCTCCATGGCGGCGTCGAAGGAGGGCCGGTCGACCTCGATGCCGCGGGCGCGCAGCGCGTCCTCGGTCAGGTCGAGGGGAAAGCCATAGGTGTCGTACAGCTTGAAGGCGGTGTCGCCGGAGAACTTGGCGCCGGCAGCGAGGCCCTCGCTCTCGCCCTCGAGGATCGACAGGCCGCGCTCCAGCGTCTTGCGGAACCGGGTCTCCTCCAGCCGCAGCGTCTCGGCGACCAGGGATTCCGCGCGGACGATCTCGGGATAGGCCCGGCCCATCTCGCGCACCAGCACCGGCACGAGGCGGTGCATCAGCGGGTCGCGGGCGCCCAGCAACTGGGCATGGCGCATGGCGCGGCGCATGATGCGGCGCAGCACATAGCCGCGGCCTTCATTGGAGGGCAGCACGCCGTCGGCCACCAGGAAGGTGGCGGCGCGCAGATGGTCGGCGATCACCCGATGGCTGGCCTTTTGCGGGCCGCTCGCATCGACATTGGTGAGATCGGCGACCGCGCCGGTCAACGCCCGCATCAGGTCGATCTCATAATTGTCATGCGTGCCCTGCAGCACCGCCGAAATGCGCTCCAGCCCCATGCCGGTGTCGATCGAGGGGCGCGGCAGGCTGATGCGCTCGCCGCCGGGCAGCTGCTCGAACTGCATGAAGACGAGATTCCAGATCTCGATGAAGCGGTCGCCATCGGCCTCGGCCGAGCCGGGCGGGCCACCCCAGATATGGGGGCCGTGGTCGTAGAAGATCTCCGAACAGGGCCCGCACGGGCCGGTATCGCCCATCTGCCAGAAGTTGTCGGAGGTGGGGATGCGGATGATCTTGGATTCCGGCAGGCCGGCAATCCGGCGCCACAGGTCGAACGCCTCGTCATCCTCGTGATAGACGGTGACCAGCAGCTTCTCGACCGGCAGCTCGAATTCGCGGGTGATCAGGTTCCAGGCGAACTCGATCGCGTTCTCCTTGAAGTAGTCGCCAAAGGAGAAATTGCCGAGCATCTCGAAGAAGGTGTGATGGCGCGCGGTGTAGCCGACATTGTCGAGGTCGTTGTGCTTGCCGCCGGCGCGCACGCATTTCTGCGAGGTGGCGGCGCGGGAATATGGCCGCTTCTCGATGCCGGTGAAGACGTTCTTGAACTGGACCATGCCCGCATTCGTGAACATCAGGGTCGGATCGTTGCGCGGCACGAGCGGCGAGGAGTCCACGACCTGATGACCGTGCCGGGCAAAATAGTCGAGAAAGGTCGATCTGATCTCGTTGACGCCGCTCATTAGAAGTCCGCGATTTGGCTGAACGACCGGCCCTGTTGCGGCCGGCCCGCGCAGGGCGCGCGGGCCTTCGGTTCTACCGGCGGCCCCCGGGCTTGTCCAGAAAACGCCGCCGCGTCAGATCACGCCGCCAAGAGATCGACACGGCAAGAGATCGACACGGCAAGAGATCGGCCGGAAGAGATCGGCACGGAAGAGATCGGCACGGAAGAGATCGGCACGGAAGAGATCGGCACGTGAGGCGCCGGCAGGGCAGGCGCCGCGCGGTGCCGCCGCGGGCGTACCCCTGACGGGCGGGCGTCCCCCTGCCGCGCCGGCCGGGCTCACGGCTCGCCGTCGCCGCCCTCGCCGTCCTCGCCCGGCCCGGCCAGGATCTGCTCGGCGATGAGGCCGGCATTCTGCCGGATGGTGGCCTCGATGCGGTTGGAGATATCGGGGTTCTGCCGCAGGAAATTCTTGGCGTTCTCGCGGCCCTGGCCGAGGCGCTGGCTGTCATAGGAGAACCAGGCACCGGACTTCTCGACCACGCCGGCCTTGATGCCGAGATCGATCAGCTCGCCCATCTTCGAGACGCCCTCGCCATACATGATGTCGAACTCGACCTGCTTGAAGGGCGGGGCCAGCTTGTTCTTGACCACCTTCACCCGGGTCTGGTTGCCCACCACTTCCTCGCGCTCCTTGATGGAGCCGATGCGGCGGATATCGAGGCGCACCGACGAATAGAACTTCAGCGCATTGCCGCCGGTGGTGGTTTCCGGGCTGCCATACATCACGCCGATCTTCATGCGGATCTGGTTGATGAAGATGACCATGGTGTTGGAGCGGTTGATCGAGGCGGTGAGCTTGCGCAGCGCCTGGCTCATGAGCCGCGCCTGCATGCCGGGCTGGTTGTCGCCCATCTCGCCGTCGAGTTCGGCGCGGGGGGTGAGCGCCGCCACCGAATCGACCACCAGAATCTCCACCGCCCCCGAGCGCACCAGCGTGTCGGCGATCTCCAGCGCCTGCTCGCCGGCGTCCGGCTGGGAGATGAGGAGATTGTCGAGGTCCACCCCGAGCTTGCGGGCATAGATCGGGTCGAGCGCGTGTTCCGCGTCGATGAAGGCGCAGATGCCGCCCTTCTTCTGCGCTTCCGCGATGGTGTGCAGCGCCAGCGTGGTCTTGCCCGAGGATTCCGGCCCGAAAATCTCGACCACCCGGCCGCGCGGCAGGCCGCCGATCCCCAAAGCGATGTCGAGGCCGAGCGAACCGGTCGAGACCGTCTCGATCTCCATCACCTTGTCGTTCTTGCCGAGCCGCATGATCGAGCCCTTGCCGAAATGGCGCTCGATCTGTGAAAGCGCGGCGTCCAGCGCCTTGGCCTTGTCCATGGAAGATCCTTCGACGAGTCGCAACGTCGCTTGAGTCATTGCCGGGCTCCGCTGTCAGCGCAAGGGGGCGGGGAAAAAGGGTATCGGGGAACGTGTACCTATCTGTACCCGTTTCGTTCCATGTTCGCAATATGTTCCCGGCATGATTGAACGATTCTTCGTCGAACCGTTCTCCGCGCGGCCCGGGGCGCCGGCCGGTCAAGGCCGCACGGCACGGGCGCAGGTTCAGCGCGGTTCCCGCAGGCCTTCGTCCATCACCCGCAGCACGGGATAAGTGATATAGGCGATGACCGATTGCAGCCCGGCGTCGATCTCCGCCCGCACGGTCATGCCGGGGGAAAGCGGCGCGCCCTCGGCGGCGAAGCGCTGGATCTCCTCGGGCGCGAAGGCGACCCGGCCGCGGAAGTAGGTGCCGCCGCCGGCGCTGGGCTCGCGGCGGGAGGCATCCGGGCTGACCACCGCCAGCCGGCCTTCGAGCGTGCCGTAGCGCTGGAAAGGAAAGGTGTCGAGCTTGACGCGCACCGCGTCGCCGACCCGGACAACGCCGCGGTCGAGCGCCTCGATCTCCACCTCGGCCTCCAGCGGCGCGCCGGCGGGCACGATGGTGACCAGCGGTTCCGCCGGCTGCAGCACGGAACCCACCGAGCGGCGGGCGATCTCCATCACCGTCCCGTCGACCGGCGAGGTCAGCACGCTGAGGCTGGCCTTGCGCCGCGCCTTGGTCGCCTCCTCCGTGACGGAGTGGAGATTGCGTTCGGCCTCGACCAGTTGCTCCTCGGTCTTGCGGCGCCATTCGCGGGTGAAGGCGGTGCGCTTGGCCTGCGCGCTCGCCAGCTCATGGGTGAGCTGCTGCTGCTCGCCGGCGAGCTGGCGCAGCTGGGTGGTGGCGCTCAGCGTGTCGGCCTCGGCCTGCAGCAGTTGCAGGCGCGAGGTGTAGCTGCGCTCGTAGGATTCGCGGCGGATGCCCTCGATGTCGCGCAGCAGCCCGACCCGGCCCTCAATGGCCTCCTGGTTGGCCCGGTTGGTGGCGAGCTTCGCCTCGGTCTGGCGGATGTCCTCGTCGAGGCCGGTGAGCGTCGATTCATATTCGGCCCGCCGCTCCACGAAGAGCCGAGCGTGGTTGAGCTGCTCGGGCCGGCCGCCGGCGAGGAAATCGGCACCCTCCAGCTCCGCCCGCAGCCGCGCCGCCTCCAATTCGAGATCGGCCTTGCGCTCTTCCAGCGCCGACTGGTCGGCGGTCACAAAGGTGGGGTCGAGCTCGGCGACGATCTGCCCGGCGGTCACCATGTCGCCGGCCTTGACGAGCAGGCGATGGATCACCGAGACCTCCAGCGGCTGCACCACCGCCAGAGGCTCCGACGAGACGATCTCCCCGCTGGCGACGGCGATGCGGTTGACGCGGGACACGCTGGCCCAGACGGCGAAGCTGGCGAAGAGGGCGAGAATGACATAGGCGGTGATGCGCGCCGGCAGCGGCATGCGCCGGGTTTCCAGCTCCAGCGCATCGGGCAGATGCTGGTTCACCAGATCGGCGGCCTGGCGCTTGGTCAACACCTCGTTCATGCCGCCCGGCTCGCCTGCTGGCCCCAGAGCTGGCGGTAGAGCGGGCAGTCCCGCAGCAGCGCCTCGTGCGGCCCCTGCCCCACCACCCGGCCGCGGTCGAGCACGATGATGACGTCGGCCTTGCGGATGGTGGAGAGGCGGTGGGATATCGCGATGGTCGTGCGGCCGCGGGCGATCTTCTCCAGATTCGCCACCACCAGCGCCTCGCTTTCCGGGTCGAGCGCGCTGGTCGCCTCGTCGAGGATGAGGATGGGAGGATCGCGCATCAGGGCGCGGGCGATGGCGATGCGCTGCTTCTGCCCGCCGGAGAGGTTCACGGCGCCCTCCTCCAGCAGGGTCTCGAAGCCCTGCGGCAGGTCCTCGATGAAGTCGAGGGCGCCGGCCTGCCGGGCCGCGGCGATGATCTCCGCGAGGCTCGCCCCCGGCCGGGTGGCGGCGATGTTGTCGCGGACCGAGCCGCGGAACAGGAAGGCGTCCTGCAGCACCACCCCCATCTGGCGGCGAAGATCGGCAAGGTCCATCTCCCGCACGTCGATGCCGTCGAAGCGCACGATGCCGGACTGCGCGGTGTGCAGGGTCTGTATCAGCCGGGTCAGCGTGGTCTTGCCCGAACCGCTGGGGCCGACAATGCCGACGAAGGTGCCGGCGGGAATCGACAGGTTCAGCCCGTCCAGCGCGGGCACGGTGGCGTTGCGGTACTGGAAACGGACATCGCTGAAGCTGATCGCGCCGTTCAGCCGCGGCCGCAACCCGCGCCCGAGATTGCGCTCGGCCGGCTGGTTCATCACCTCGCCGAGCATGCGCACCGACAGCGCCGCCTCCTGATACTCGTTGAACAGCGTGACGAGCTGCACCAGCGGCCCGCTGACCCGGCCGGCCAGCATCTGGAACGCCACCAGCGCGCCGACCGTCATGCTCTGCGAGAACACGGCCTGCACCCCGCCCCACACCACCGCCACCAGCATCAGCCGTTCGAGCAGCGAGGACGCCTGGCGCGCGCCGATGGCGATCTTGCCGACCTCGAAATGCCGCTCGATGGCGTGGGCGGCCTGGCTGTCCCAGGTCGAGCGCTGGCGGGGTTCGAGGCCCAGCGCCTTGATGGTCGGCATGCCGTGGATGGTCTCGACCAGCAGGGCCTGCCGGTCGCCCTCGGCGCGGTAGAGCTGGGTGAGGCGTGAGCGGTACGGCCCGATGAGCAGGCCGACCACGGCGCAGATCGCCAGCGAGAAGCCCAGCACGATGGCGGTGAGCGGCAGGCTGTAGAAGGCCAGCGCGGGAACGAACACCACCAGCACCGTCGCATCCAGCAGGGTCAGGAAAAGCCGCCCGGTCAGGAACTCGCGGACCACCGAGGCCTGCTGCATGTGCTTGGCCAGCACGCCGGCCGAACTCGCCTCGAAATACATCGAGGGTAGCGCCAGCAGATGGCTGAAGGTGCGGGTGACGAGGCGGATGTCGATCCGGGTGGTGGCGTAGAGCAGGAAATAGGAGCGCAGGAAGCCGAGGGCGGCTTCGAACACCAGGGCGAGCAGCACCCCGGCGCCGACGACATAGAGCGTCGAGAGCGAGTGGTGGACCAGCACCTTGTCGATGACGATCTGGAAGAAGATGGGCACGGCGAGGGCCAGCGCGTTCAGCACCAGCGCCATCACCCCGATCTCGGTGAAGAGCCGGCGCTGCCGCAGGATTTCCGGGATGAACCAGCGCAGGCCGAAGGGCTGGTCGGCATCGCCGAGGGAATAGCGCCGCTTGAGCAACACGACGGTGCCGCTCCAGGCTTTCTCGAACCGCTCCCGATCGATCGCCATGGCGCCGGCCTGCGGCGCGAGCGGATCGACCACCGCGAGCCGGGCCTCGTCGGCCTCGTCGAGCCGGCCGGAGACGATGACGGCATTGCCATTGTCGAGCAGCACGATGGCCGGGAAGGCGAGGCCGAGGCCGATGAGGCTGTCCCAGCCGAGCCGGGCGGCCCGCGCGGTCAGCCCATTGGCCTGGGCGATGCGGGCGAGCTGGGCGGCGGAGGGCTCGCTCGCCAGCGCATTGTCATGGGCAAGCCGCTCGACATCGAGATCGAGCCCGTGATGCCGGGCGACGGCCGCGAGGCATTGCAGCGCGGTGTGGCGGCAGACGGGATTCTCGTCGTCCGGGAGCAGCACGGTTTCCGCGGTCATCGGGCAGGTTCGTTCATGGGGCGCTTTCGTCAGGGCTCCCCTCGCCGGCACGGGCGGTGCGGTCGGGCATCGGCCGGGCCCGGCCGGCCGTTGGCGCCACCCGGCTGGCCGCCGAACGAGCGGGCCTTCGCAGGCCGGGCCAGGACAAGGCCGCACGCACGAGCACCTCCCGGTCCGGCGAGCCCGTGGTCGCCAAGCCCTGCTGGAGGATCAGGCGAAATTGGGCGAGGTCGGTGCGGCGGGGCTGGTCCCGGCCGGACCATTGGCGCCGGGAGCCGGCACCGCGTCGCGCTTGACCAGCCCCTGCCGGATCAGCAGGTCCAGCATGCGCTGCATCATTTCCTGCGACCGCAGGAACCCTTCGACCGGCAGGACGATGCGCTGGCGGAATTCCATCACCGGCTGCCCCGCCTCGTCGCGGACGGTGGGTGACTGCGAGACGAGGTCGATCCGGATGGTGGTTCCCGTCACGGTCATGTCGCCGAAACGGTCGGCAAAGATTTCAGTACTCATAAGGCCCCCACGACGCCTCGCCACCCGTACCGACGGGCCCGGAACCGGACGGACGGGCGTGGAGCGCGAGAGCCCGACGCCGCACGACCCGCAAAGAGGATGGAACGGACCGCCCGTCATCTGCAACGTGCGGTACCCACCACAGCGCCGGTCGAATCCTACCGGCGCGAGGTACGAATCCCGGCGCGGCGGAAGCCGGACCGCCTCATCATCTCGCTGCCGCGAAAGGTAGCTTTCGGGGTAGCTGCGTCAAGCGGAATGACACGCACCACATGTAGAACGGGAAAATAGCTGCAAAACGCCCGAAAAAGTTGACGCCTCGTCAGGTCCTACCTTACCGTCGCGGTGGTTGGGCAGACCATCGCGGTGCTGCCCATAGCCCTTCCGACGGCATCTCGTTGCCATGTCGGCGGCGAGGATGTGCCTGCGACGGCGAGCCGTCCGGTTGCATGAGCCTTCCCGAGACCGCCGCGATTGGCGGCCTCGGCGCGTGATGGCCGACCGCCGGTTCGGGCGCACCCCGAAGTCCGGCGTTTTGCCGTGGTGCCTGAGGTCTGACGCGCGGCGTCGCGTCGCGGACCGCAGGTCGGTGCCTGAACCCTGCCACTCCCCTTCGCGGTCCGCCCGCACGCTCTCAGGTCTCAGCCATGCCGAGCAACATCCTCTACACCGATGGCAACACGGTCGAAGCCACGCCGTCGCAGCTGGCGTCCTACACGCTCATCGCGGTGTCGGCGACGGACCTGACGTCGAGCGTGTCGCTGTCGCTCACCGCGC
>CAZIXP010000130.1:0-10772 GCA_964543245.1 uncultured Starkeya sp. | reverse complement strand
CTCGAGATAGCCCTTGTAGTCATTGCGGATGAAGCTGTGGGGAACGCGGATCGACGCGCCGCGATCGGCCACGCCGTAGCTGAACTTGTTCCACGGCGCCGTCTCGTGCTTGCCGGTCAGACGCAGGTGGTTGTCCGGGCCATAGACCGCGATGTGGGCTTCGAGATTGTCCGAGAACGCCTGCATCAGCTTCTCGAAATACTCCTTGCCGCCGACCTCGCGGAGATAGGCCGTCGAGAAGTTGGCGTGCATGCCCGAGCCGTTCCAGTCGGTGTCGCCGAGCGGCTTGCAGTGGAACTCGATGTCCACGCCGTACTTCTCGGTCAGGCGCAGAAGGAGATAGCGGGCCATCCACACTTCGTCGGCGGCCTTCTTGGAGCCCTTGCCGAAGATCTGGAATTCCCACTGGCCCTTCGCCACCTCGGCATTGATGCCTTCGTGGTTGATGCCGGCCTCGAGGCAGAGCTCGAGATGCTCTTCGACGATCTCGCGGGCGATGTCGCCGACATTCTTGAAGCCGACGCCGGTGTAGTAGGGACCCTGCGGCGCGGGATAGCCGTGCTCCGGGAAGCCGAGCGGGCGGCCATCCTTGTAGAAGAAGTACTCCTGCTCGAAGCCGAACCAGGCGCCTTCATCGTCCAGGATGGTGGCGCGCGCATTGGTCGAGTGCGGGGTGACGCCGTCCGGCATCATCACTTCGCACATCACCAGAGCGCCGTTCTTGCGGGCCGGATCGGGATAGACCGCGACGGGCTTCAGCACGCAATCCGAGCTGCGACCTTCGGCCTGCTGGGTCGAGCTGCCATCGAAACCCCACAGCGGGAGCTCTTCGAGCGAGGGAAAGTGGTCGAATTCCTTGATCTGCGTCTTGCCGCGCAGATTGGGGACCGGCGTGTAGCCGTCCAGCCAGATGTACTCGAGCTTGTACTTTGTCATTGCGGGTCTCTCATAGGCTCAAAGGCGAAGCGTGAGGATATCCTGCTGCGTTCCCCGAAGGGGCGCGACGGCGACCGCCAGAGGCTTCGTTCCTGAAAGCATCCTCCATGCCAACTCGCCCGTCGGCACCCGCAGGGATTGTGCCCCCGGCAGGGAACGACCCGCGCTGCCGTCCGTTGGCTCCCGACGGCAACGGTGCAAGCTCCGGGCAAGGCCGAAGACGGCATCGCCGCCCTCTCCGTCAGCAGCTTCATCGCTCGTGGCGCCGGGACGCGCCGATTGTGCACGAATTCGCGCCATCTGAATGCACTGCTTACGGGCAGCAGAACCGATCCGCCCTTCCATGGCCGAAGAGCCGCCTGCCGCGGGCGGCACCCTGCCCGGCAATGTGCCAAAGCTGTCTATGTCCTATTATTAGGCAGTAACTGATTTTTAAACAGGCAACATGCTCAACATTGGAGCAAATCGTGCTATATAGCGTTGACCGCTGACGCTTCACTGCGCAGCCACGAAGGAGATAGAGATGCCCACCCCCATCCAGCGCGAAAGCGCGACCATCCACCAATTCCCTCGCGGCGGCCGCGCCGGCCTGCGCGAGCAGCGCCTCGGCACTGCCGCCGTCTATCAGCCTGCCTCGCTGCGCGTGGCCGCCGCCCTCGACGGGAGCTGGTACCACGAGGAAGCGATCAAGGAAGCCGATCACGGCCGCAAGAACTAGCGCGGCCTCGCGTCCATGTTTGTGACCATCGATCGGGTATGAAGAGGGCCGGCCTGTTCAGGTACGGCCCTCTTTCACGAGGCGGTTCAGGCGCCGAAGATCGACCAGCCCATCCGCCGGGTCAGCGCCTCAAGCGCGATGCGGCCGAGATGGGAGTTCCCCGAGGCGTCCAGCCCGGGTGACCAAACCGCGATCGAGGCTTTGCCCGGCGCGATCGCCAGGATCCCCCCGCCCACGCCGCTCTTGCCCGGCAGGCCCACACGGTAGGCAAACTCGCCCGAGCCGTCATAGTGGCCGCAGGTCAGCATCACCGCATTAATGCGACGGGCCCGCTCCGGCTGCACCACCGACAGTCCCGTCACCGGATGCTTGCCGCGCTGCGCGAGGAAGCGCCCCGCCATCGCGAGCTGCCGGCAGGACATGGCGAGCGCGCAGTGGTGGAAATAGACGCCCAGCGTGTACTCCACCGGGTTCTCCAGCACGCCATAGGCCTTCATGTAATTGGCCAATGCCGCGTTGCGGAAGCCGGTGCGCTGCTCGGAGGCCGCCACCGCCTCGTCGATCGCAATGGCCGGGTCATCCGCCAGAAACCGCATGAACCGCAGGATTTCGCCCAGCGCCTCGCGTGGCTTGTGGCCGGAGAGGATCACATCGGTGACCGCGATCGCCCCGGCATTGATGAAGGGATTGCGGGGGATGCCGTGCTCATACTCAAGCTGCACGATGGAATTGAAGGCGCTGCCGGAAGGCTCGCGGCCAACGCGGCTCCACAGCCGGTCGCCGACCTTGCCCAGCGCGAGGGTGAGCGTGAACACCTTCGAGACGCTCTGGATCGAGAAGGCGACATCGCAGTCCCCCGCCGCCGCGGCCTTGCCCTCGGTGTCGATGACCGCAAGGCCAAACTGGTTGGGATCGACGCCGGCAAGTTCGGGAATGTAGGTCGCGACGTCGCCGCGGTCGGGACGCAGGCGCATCTCCTCGGCGATTTCCTGAACCACCTCGACGATGTCCGGCACGCTCGCCCCCCTTCGGTCGCGTCATCACACGCAGCGGCGATAGCCGATGCGGGCCGCGCGGTCACGCCGGCGGAAGGGCTTTCCGCAAGATGCTTGCCAGAAAAGGCGGATGCGCCGTCAGCCCCGCAGGCGGGAAGCCGCGCCGGCGCGGGCGAGCCAGAGAGCGGTCGCCGTGGCGAGATCGGCCTCATCGTCCTCAAGCGCCAGCCAGGTCGCGAGGTCTCGCGCGATCCGCTCCGTCGGGCCGCTGCCGGCCGCCAGCCGGCCGATGCGGTGGGCGAGCGCGAGCGCCTCGGCGGCCGCCTTATGCACCGCACTGCCGGCGAGCCCGGCATAGGCGTCGAATCGCGCCGCATCACGGAAGGGTCGCCCCTGGCCAGCGAGGTCAGCGGTCGCCTCCACCCAGAGCCGTGCGGTTTCCGCCGCGAGCAGTGCCTCGCCGAAACGGGGTAGAAGCCGGGCTTCGGCGCGACCGGGCGCCATCGCCTGCCGGAGTTCGTCAAGTAAACGGCCGATGCCGCCCGCAACCACGGCGGCGCCGCGCCAGTCGATCGCCCGCCGCGCCCGCTCGCTCGCGACCGGCCCACCCAGCAGGTCGGCGCACTCCACGACGAGGCCGTTCAGGTCGAATGCGCCAACCGCACAGGCCCGCAGTCCCTGAGCCTGCCACCCATTAAGGTCAGCCCGGCACGCCATGAACATGTCGAGGCGAGGCATCACCATCACCGCGGCGCCATCAGCGTCACGCGCCAAGACAAGCGGGCGCGCGACGAATCCCGCGCCCGCCGCCTGCGCGATCCGCCCGACAAGGCGAAGCCCATTGCCCTGACGCTCCAGCGTCACGCCATCGTCAAGCCCGTCCCACAGCGCGAAAAGCCGGCCGGCACGCGCATCGGCAGCGGCGGCTTCGATCTGGCTGGGCGAACCGTGCCGCACCAGCTGCTCGACCGCGGCGACATGACCGGCATAAAGCCGCCCGAGCGGCAGGCTGGCATGGCCGAGGCGGCGGAGAATCTCGGTGAGAAGCGGAGCGGCGGCCGATTGCCCGAGGCCGAGCCCGCCGGCGCTGACGGGAAAAGGTGCCACCAGCAGCCCGAGGCGGGCGCATTCGGCAATGTCGTCGACGGGAAAGGCGCCCGGCCAGTCAAGATCGCCGGCATGCCGTGCGGCACGGTCCAGCAGGTGGGGCAGCGAGGGGAAGAGCCGCTGCGCCGCATCGGTGTCGGAAGGCGATACCGAGACGCGCAGGAGGCCGGCCGCGGTCGACGAATTCAACATGGTAACCGCCGGAAACTGACAACATGGATCAAGTCTCCGGCGGGACATTGGTTCCCGCTGTGCGGCCGATTCAGCGCAAAATCCGCGCCTTCAGCTCCGCAGGCGCGACGACGGGGGTAATCAGCCGCCTTTTGTGCGCGGCAGGACGATGTTCTCGATCGCCTGGGCCACGCCGTCCTCGGCATTGGTGCCGGTGACGAAATGGGCCTGCGCCTTCACCGCGTCGGTGGCATTGCCCATGGCGATGGCGAGACCGGCGATCTCGAACATCGGCAGGTCGTTCGCCATGTCGCCGATGACGGCGACCTCCTCCAGCGGCACGCCCCAGTGGCTTGCGAAGGCCCGCACCGCATGGCCCTTGTCGGTGCCGGGATGGGTGACGTCGAGGTAGTAATGCTGCGAGCGGCGGGCCGAGGCCGTATCGCCGAGCAAGGCCTGAAGGTCGATCTCGCACTGCGCCAGCATGTCGAAATCGCTGGAGGTGCCGACGATCTTGCCGGCGCGGGCGATGTGGTCGCCGAAATCCTCCACCACCGTGGCGTCGAACGCGACCGTGCGGGTCTCGCGCGCGACATAGGGGTTGGCGCCGTTGGTGACGAACCACTCATTGTCGGCGAACACCCAGATATCGGCACCGCGGCCGGCCATCATGTCGATGGCGGTGCGCGCCGCCTCGAGCGGAACGAAATGCTGCTCGATCGGGGTGAGGTCAGCCTTGACGATGCAGGAACCGTTGAAGCCGCCGAGGATTTCCAGCTTCAGCGGCTCGATGAGGATCTTCATGCCGCGCGGCGGCCGGCTGGACACGGCGGCGAAGGGCACCCCCGCCGCGCGCAGCCGCGCCACCGCCTCCACCGTCGCCGGCGCGACCTGCTTGTCCTTGTTGACCAGCGTGCCGTCGACATCGGACACCATCAGCGAGATGCGCGTGGCCGGGGCCGACGCCCGGCCGGATGCGTTCGAGAGCGCATTCATGCGATATGCCCCTGTTCGAGTGGCAGCCACTGGAAGCCGTCCTGCGCCAGCAGCACTTCGGCCATCACCGGCCCGCTGGTGCCGGCGACATAGCCGTGGATGTCCAGCAGCCCATCGGCGCTGGCCTGAAGGATCGGGTCCACCGCGGCCCAGCCGGCCTCGATGTTGTCGGCCCGCTGGAACAGCGTGGGATCGCCGCTCAGGCAGTCATAGATCAGGGTTTCGTAGCCCGTGGACGGCGCGGCCTTGAAGTAGTCGGCATAGCGGAAATCCATGTCGACTTCCGACAGCCGCACCCGCCGGCCCGGCACCTTCGCCGCGAAGCGCAGCGAGATGCCTTCGTCCGGCTGCACATTGATCACCAGCACGTTGGGCGCCAGCGAACAGTCCGGCCGGTCGCGGAACAGCACGCCGGGCGCGCGCTTGAAATGGATCGCGATTTCCGTGCGCCGCACCGCCAGCGACTTGCCGGTGCGGATGTAGAACGGCACGCCGTTCCAGCGCCAATTGTCGACGAAGCACTTCATCGCGACATAGGTTTCGGTCTGGCTGTTCGGCGCCACGTCCGGCTCGCGGCGATAGTCGCTGACGTGATTGCCCACCACCGTGCCGGCGCGGTACTGGCCGCGCACGACATAGGAGGGGGCATCGCTCTTGCGGATGCGCCGCACCGCCTCGATCACCTTGGCCTTCTCGGTGCGCACCGCATCGGCGTCGAAGGAATTGGGCGGCTCCATCGCGGTCATGGCGAGGAGCTGGAACATGTGGTTGGGCACCATGTCCCGCAGCGCGCCGGTGGCGTCATAGAACCGGCCGCGCTTTTCAACGCCCACCGTCTCGGCCGCGGTGATCTGGACATGCTCGACATGGTCGCGGTTCCAGATCGGCTCGAAGATGCCGTTACCGAAACGGAACGCCATGACGTTCTGGACCGTCTCCTTGCCGAGGAAATGGTCGATCCGGTAAATCTGCCGCTCGGTGCCGACCGACAGAAGATGGGCGTTGAGCGCCCGCGCCGAGCCGATATCGGTGCCGAACGGCTTCTCCACGACGATGCGGCGGAAGGCGTTCTCGCCTTCCTGCATCAGGCCGGCCGCGCCCAGCCGCGCGGCTATGGTGCCGAAGAAGCGCGGCGCCACGGCGAAATAGAACACCGCATTGGCGTCGCCCTTGGTGGCCATGCGTTCGGCCAGGCGCTGCCGGATGCGTTCATAGGTCTGCGGGTCCTCGAAATCGCCCGAGACATAGCCGATACGCTCGGCCAGCCAGTTCCAGATCGGTTCCTTGATCTCGTGGCCGGCCGCGGCAAGCTCCTGCACCGAGGCGGTCAGGAAGGCGCGGTAGTCGTCCTCCGAACGCTCGATGTGGTCGACACCGACGATCGAGAAGTCGCTGTCCAGCACGCCCTCATGGGCGAGGTTGTAGAGCGAGGGCATCAGCAGACGCTTGGTGAGGTCGCCAGCGCCGCCGAAGATGAAGAGAGCCGAAGGCGGCGCCGGCGCCGCATCAGCGGGGATCACCGCCTGGCCGTAGCCGGCGGGCAATATGGCCTGATCGGTCATCGATCAGTTTCCCTTCGGCTGCTCGACATGGCCACCGAACTGGTAGCGCATGGCGGAGAGCAGCTTCTCGCCGAAGGTGTGGTCCTGGCGCGAGCGGAAGCGGGTGTAGAGCGCGGCGGAGAGCACCTCGGCGGAAACCGCCTCCTCGATCGCGGCCATCACGGTCCAGCGACCCTCGCCGGAATCGGCGACGGAACCGGAGAAATTCGAGAGGTCCTCGTTCTGGGCCAGCGCGATGGCGCACAGGTCGAGCAGCCAGGACGACACCACGCTGCCGCGCCGCCAGACCTCGGCGATGTCGGCCATATCGAGCGTGTAGCGCTCATTTTCCGGCAGATCGGTCGAATCCTTCTTCTTCAGGATCTCGAAGCCTTCGGCATAGGCCTGCATCATGCCGTATTCGATGCCGTTATGGACCATCTTCACGAAGTGGCCCGAGCCGGCCGGGCCGGTGTGGATATAGCCGAGCTCGACGCGGGGATCGCGGGTCCCGCGGCCCGGCGTGCGGGGAATCTCGCCGATGCCGGGGGCGAGGGTGGCGAAGATCGGATCAAGATGATCGACCGCGGCCTTCTCGCCGCCAATCATCATGCAGTAGCCGCGATCGAGACCCCAGACGCCGCCGGACGTGCCGACATCGACATAGACGATGCCCTTCTCGCGCAGTTCCGCGGCGCGGCGGATGTCGTCCTTGTAGAAGCTGTTGCCGCCGTCGATGATGATGTCGCCGGCCGACATGAGCCCGGCAAGTTCCTTGACGGTGGCCTCGGTCGGCTCGCCGGCGGGCAGCATCACCCACACCGCGCGGGGAGCCTCCAGCTTCGCGACGAGGTCCGCGAGGTCGGCCGCACCAACATTGCCGGCGGCGGCGAGATCCTGGACCGCGCTTTCATTGCGATCCCAGACCACGCAGCTATGACCGTTGCGGGTCAGCCGCCGCGCGATGTTGCCCCCCATGCGACCGAGTCCGACGATTCCGAGTTGCATCCGATCCTCCATTGACGGCCGACAGGCCGGCCGGACCGGCCGCGCGACGGCGGCCGGTCTCAAAAAGCGACACGCAGCAATGACATGGCTCTGCGGCAGGCGGTTGACAGTACCGCACGCCGTTCTGCCTCGCGCAAGTCGGCGGTCGCAGCCGCGGCGGCGGAGGTGGATCGGAAAAATTTCGCGTCCGGCTACGTCCGCTCCTAGGCGCGTCACGTAGAATCGGTAACCTTTCGTTAGTGATTTCGTCCGCCGCTCTTTTCCGACAGGAGAAACAGCATGACGTTGAACGCTCGCGCCCTTCGTCCGCGTGCCGTGCTGGCGGTGGTGATTCTCGCGGTGGGCGTGCTCGCCATCCACCTGTTCGGCCGTGTCCTTGGCGAGACCGGATCGGGTATTCTGCTCGTGGCGACGCTGGTGCTGGCGCGCGGCATCTTCGTGCGGCTGGACCCCGCCTGGCGCAGCCGCAGCCGCGAGGCCTGATTCAGCCCGAGAATTCCGTTTCGTGGCGGAGCACGTCCTCGGCTTCGGGATTGAGTGGCTGCGCCGTCCGTGCGGGAACGACCAGCGGTTCGGGAGCGGCGGGTTTGCGGATGCCGTAATCGACGCCTTCGGCCTCCTGCCGCAGCAGCCGCTCATAATCACGCTCGCGGACATCGGCCACCACATTGCGGGCGGTTTCCGTGTCGACGCCTGTCGCCCGCAGGGTTGCCTCGCCGAATCTCAGGGCGGATTCGAGGGTCTCGCGGATCTCGAAATCGACCCCCTGGGCCCGGAGCGACAGGCTGTGGGTCCGGTCATAGGAGCGCGCATAGATCTGCGGCGTCGGGATGTTCGCCCGCAGGATTTCGGTGATGCGGTCGGTGGTCTCGCGCCGGTCGACACAGACGGCGATCACCCGCATCCGTTCCGCGCCTGCGGCGCGCAGCACGTCGAGACGGGTGCCGTCGCCGTAGAAGATGCGGAAGCCGAAGCGGCCGGCGCTCTGGATCATCTCGACGTCATTGTCGATGATGGTGACCTCCAGCCCCTGCGCCAGCAGGCATTGCGACACGATCTGGCCGAAGCGGCCGAAGCCCACAACGAGGACGGAGCCGCGGGCCTCGGTGAAGTCGTCCTCGGCACGCACATCCGGGGGCGCATCGAGCCGGCGGGCCAGCCGCTCGCCCAGCAGCGCGATGGGCGGACCGAGCAGCATCGACATGGCCGCGCAGGCCGCCAGCAGGTCGGACTGGCGGGCGTTGAGGAGGCCAAGCCCCAGCGCCAGGGGAAACAGCACGAAGGAGAACTCGCCGGCCGAGGTCAGCACCGTCGCCGACCGCACCGCATCGGCGCGGCTGCCTTCCGACAGGCGGAACACGGCCCAGACCGAGACCGCCTTGACGCCCGTCACCAGCAGCGTGCCCGCGACCAGGATCCAGGCATTGGCGAGGACGACGTCGAGATTCATCGACATGCCCACGCCCATGAAGAACAGCGCCAGCAGCAAGCCGCGGAACGCCTCGACATTGGCTTCCAGCTCATGGCGGAAGCTCGATTCCGATAGAACCACACCGGCCAGGAACGCCCCGAGCGCCATCGACATGCCGACCGAGGCGAGCAGCGCACCGGACCCCAGCACGATGAGCAGCGCCGCGGCGGTCATCGCCTCGCGGGCGCCGCTGGCGGCGAGCACCCGGAACACGGGATTGAGGAGATAGCGGCCAGCCCCGACCACGGCGCCGATGGCGAGCAGCACCAGCCCCACATGGGACAGACCCTCCCACCAGCTCTGTTCCTCATGGGTGCCGGGCGCGATCAGCGGCATCAGCGCGATCAGCGGCACCACCGCCATGTCCTGGAACAGCAGCACCCCGAAAGCGCGCTGGCCATAGGGCTGGTTCAGCCCGTTCTTTTCCTCGAGGAGTTGCAGTGCGATCGAGGTGGCGGACAGGGCGAGCGCCAGCCCCGCCACGATGCCGGAGCGCCAGTCGAACCCGTAGCCGACATAATGGATCAGCGCGCCAATGGCGACACCGCTGATGACCAGCTGAGCGGCGCCGATGCCGAAGATCGCGGTGCGCAACGCAAACAGCCGCGACGGCTGCAGTTCGAGGCCGATGATGAAGAGCAGCAGCACCACGCCGATCTCGGCAACGGTGAGGATGCGCGCGGGATCGGCAAAGACCTGCAGGCCGGATGGCCCGATGGCGACGCCGGCCAGCAGATAGCCCACGATCGGCGAGAGCCCCAGCCGCCGGGCGATCGGCACCGCAATGACCGCGGTGGCCAGAAACGCCAGGGCCCCGATCAACAGGCCGTGCGCATCACCGTGCATTCGCCTCGCTCCGTCCGCAGCTCTTGCCGACACCGCCGCCTGACGACGGACCGCAAGGTCCTCTGTCGCCGCCGGCCGTGGCGGAACAATGGTGAGCGCGCACCAAAACGCCCCGAGATGACGCCAAGGCGACGGCGTTCAATCCGCCGGGCGGGCATCGCCGCGACGTGGCCGACAAAACGAACCGCCGCCGGCAGGTGCGGCGGCGGAGCATCCGACGGATCGTGAACGGCGGGAAGCCGTCAGTGGTGGTGGGCGCTCTCATGCGCCACGGGAATGTCGGCCCGGCCCACCGGCGGAAGGCTGCGGAAGGCGTCGAGCACCTGGGGCTTCAACCCTTCACCGCCGGTCGCGGCGATATGATCTTCCATCTTCGCCCGCATCCGCGGGTCCCAGAAGTTCTGGATGTGCTTGGCGATGCCGGGCACGACCGTCTCCTGCCGCTGCGAGGCGAAGAAGCCGCCGATCTGGTTCGCCATATAGACGAGGCGGCGCGTGGTTTCGTGCGGGTCATGCGACATGGGTGGTTCGATCCGTCGTGATCACCCGGTGAGGGTGCGTGAAAATCTCGAAGCCATCGTCGCGGGCGACCGCAACGAGGGTGATGCCGGCGGCTTCCGCCGTCCGCACGGCAAGGGCGGTGGGAGCAGACACCGCCACCAGCACGGGCGAGCCGAGCATGGCGGTCTTCTGCACCATCTCGATCGAGACGCGGCTCGTCAGCAGCACGATCCCATCCGCGGCGGGACGGCCGCTGCGGATGACATGGCCGGCCAGCTTGTCCAGCGCGTTGTGCCGGCCGACATCCTCACGGATCGCCACCAGCCCGGCGCCGGGCTCCCAATAGCCGGCGGCATGCACCGCCCGGGTCTCGACATTGAGCGCCTGCGCCGGCCTGAGCGAGGCGATCGCCGCGGCGATCTCGGCCGGGGTGTAGGTGCGCCCGGGCGGCACCAGCCGTGCCGGCCGCACCGCGATCTCGA
>CAZIXP010000129.1:2882-10901 GCA_964543245.1 uncultured Starkeya sp. | reverse complement strand
CAATCTCACCCGGCTGTCCGATGCCGCCCGCTGGTGGCGGGTGGTGGAAGGCCCGGTCGAGCCGATCGTCGCGCCCGGTGACGCCGACTTCCTCGCCCGTGCCGCCGGCCTGCTGCCGCCGGAGCCATGGGGCGGGGAGGTCTATGCCGGCTGGCTGGCGGCACTGAAGCCGGTCGCCGGCCGTTCCGGCCGCGGGCTGTTCCACCCGCTTCGACTCGCCTTGACCGGTGCCGAGAGCGGGCCGGAGCTGAAGGCCCTGCTGCCGCTGATCGGGCGGGAGAAGGCGGTGGCACGGCTCAACGGCCGCACCGCCTGAACTTTCAGCACGCTGCGGCGGCGCTCCGCCCGCTCACTGCACCAGAGCGGGGGGCAGCAGCGGCTGGGTCTGGTAGGTCGGGGGGGGCGGCTGGGTGCGGGCCGCCGGCGCCGTCCGGGTCGCCGGCGGGTTGTTCGCGGCGGGTGCGGCCGCGGCGGGCTGGGTCGCTGCGGGCTTGGCCGGCGCGGTCCTTGCGGGGGCCGGGGTGGCCTTGGCCGGGGTGGCCGGCAGTGGCTGGGAGAGCTCGCGCGCCTTGTCCTCGGTGACGACGATGTCGCCCTGCCGCAGCGTCTCGCCGGTGTCGGCGCCGGCGAGCGCCTGACCCCAGCTCATCCCGGCCGGCCGGCACGAGCAGGTGGAGACGAACTGCTTGCGGTAGAGCCCGGCATTGGGCAGCGAGGTGTAGGGCTGGCCATTTGTGCCGACCGCGTGGTCGATGTCCTCATTGGTGCGGTAGGCGAACAGCCGTGCCTCGGTGCCCGGGCACTGGCGCTGGCACATCGCCTCGTCATTGGCGAAGCTGGCGGGGGTGGTGGACGACGAGATCGGGAAGAAGAAGCCGTCGCAGGTGCGCACGCACACCGTCCGGTAGGAGGACACCCGCGGCATTTCCGAGGGCTGGATGTCGGGCGAAGGCATCTCCTCGGAAGGCTGCGCCGATTCGTCCGCCGGCACGCCGAAAAGCTGCTCGAAGAAATTGCGCGGCTGCCGCGGCTGGCGCTGCTGGGCCTGACCGGGCTGGCCGCCGCCGAGCGCGGCACGGTATTGCGGGCCGCAGTCGTTCTGCGCGAGCTGCTGGACGATCTGCCGGCGCTGCGCGTCGAGTCCGCCGCGCTGGCTCTCGAGCTGGGCCATGCTGCGGTCCAGCGCGGCCTGGGCCTGGGCGAGCCGGTTGCGGATCTGGGTGCACTGGGGCGGCAGCTGGGGCTGGAAGATCAGGAAGCCCTGCTGGTTGCAGCCATTATAGTCCATCTGGCCGTTGAGATATTCGACGTCGCCGCGCAGCTTGGCGACGGTCGCCTCCAGATTGCCGCCCGCACCGCGGCCGAGCTGGCCGAGCTGGGCTTCCAGCCTGAGGCAGGCGGTGCGCGCGGCGTTCTGCGGGTCGGTGGCGGCCGGGTCCGGGTAGGCCTGCGCGGCGGCCGCGGAAATCCCCAGCGCCAGCAGGGGCACCGCCAGCACCACGCCGCGGGCGCGGGCGAACAGGTCGCGGGTAAGGCTCATCAGTTCTGCCGTCTCGTCGCGGAAGCGGGACGATTCCCCATCCGAATCCTCCGGGCGCAGCGCGGCCGGCGGCGCAATGAGCGCGGCAAGCTTGGCCAAAATTTGAAGCGGCATGAGAAAGCTGACCGTGGGCGGGCGCTGGCGGACGCGTCGCGGAGAGGGAGGGGGCGTGTCGTACTTCCGTTCGGGGCGCCCTCATACCATATGCGCGGACGGCTCCAACGGAGATTGCCTCATGTCGCGCCTGCGTTTACTCCTGCTGCCGCTGCTCGCCCTCGCGGCCGGCGGCTCGCTTGCGGCCCCTGCCGCGGCGCAGGAGCCGGACCTCATCTTCCGAAAGTCCACGGTCTGGAAGTTCCTGACCCCCGACGACAAGCTCGCCGTCTACGGCATCGACGACCCGATGGTGGAGGGGGTCGCCTGCCACTACACCCAGCCCGAGCGTGGCGGGGTGAAGGGCATGCTCGGGGTCGCGGAGGAGGTGTCGGACATCTCGATCGCCTGCCGGCAGATCGGGCCGATCCGGTTCAAGGGCAAGATGGACCAGGGCGACGTGGTCTATCGCGAGAGCCGCTCGCTCATCTTCAAGAAGATGCAGATCGTGCGCGGCTGCGACGCCAAGCGCAACGTGCTGGTTTATCTGGTCTATTCGGACAGGCTGATCGAAGGCAGCCCGAAGAACTCGACCACCAGCGTCCCGGTCATGCCGTGGGGCGCCGATACCGAGGTGCCGAAATGCGGGGATTTCATCCGTTAGCGGACGGGGCGGGCGGAGGCGGGAGACGCGCCGCCGCCCGTGGCGGGCTCAGCGCCCGCAGGTGATGGCGACGACGTCGGCGCAGCTGCCGCCGACGCAGGCGGTGCGGACGTTGGCGCTGATGAGCTGGGCCTTGCCGGCGTCGCTCTGCACCTTGCCGAAGGCGATCACGCGGGAATAATCGTGGACCCGGCACCAGGCCTCCGCCATCGCCGCGCCGCAGGCGGCGCCCGAGGCGACGCAGGCGTCGATCCCGTAGCCGTCGGAGCTGTCGACGACGAACATCTCCGTCTGCCCCTCGGCGAGGGCGAGCGCCGGGGTGAGGGCAAGCGGGGCGGCAAAGGTGGCGGCGAGAAGGGCGCGGCGGAGCATCATGGCGGTGCTGCGGATGGCCTTGAGAGGGTGTGGCGGGACTATGGCGCGAAGGACTGAATAGTTCGTGAACGCCGATGAGGCCCGTCGGTTCGGTCAGGCGCCGCTGGTTACGTGCGGTTTTGCGTCGAGGCAATCGCGAGCGGGGGTCGGGGTGCGGATTGGAGGGCGGCTGTGGCACGGAGGCCTCACGCCGCCGCGGGCGCCAAGGCGACCCGGCGGAGCCCCAAAAGGCCGCCCGGCCTTGACGCGCCGGCCCAAAGGGAGGACAGACGCCGCGCGGCCGTCGGCCCTGCGCCCGAGGGTCGGCGCGGGCCGGGCGGCTCCCATCCAGACGAGGCGGGGTCAATGCCGGGTGAAGTCGGATCGGGTCTTCCCGAGGTCAAGCTGTACAACACGCTCACGCGGGCGAAGGAAGTCTTCGCGCCGATCGATCCGGCGCGCGTGCGCATGTATGTCTGCGGCCCCACCGTCTACGACCTCGCCCATATCGGCAATGCCCGCCCGGTGGTGGTGTTCGACCTGCTGTACCGCGTGCTCCGCCACTTCTACGGCGCCGACCACGTGAAGTACGTTCGCAACATCACCGACGTCGACGACAAGATCAACGCCCGGGCCGCGCGCGAATACCCCGATTTGCCGCTGAACGAGGCCATCGCCAAGGTGACCTTCGCCACCGAGGCGCAGTTCCACGACGATCTCGAGGCGCTGGGCGTGCTGCACCCGGACGTCGAGCCGCGCGCCACCGAGCATATCGGCGAGATGCGCACGCTGATCGAGCGTCTCGTCGCCGCCGGCCATGCCTATGTCGCCGAGGACCATGTGCTGTTCTCGGTGCCCTCCATGCCCGATTATGGCGCGCTCTCGCGCCGTCCGCTCGACGAGATGATCGCCGGCGCCCGAGTCGACGTCGCGCCTTACAAGCGCGACGCGATGGACTTCGTGCTGTGGAAGCCGTCCTCGCCCGGCGAGCCCGGCTGGCCCTCGCCGGCGGGCATCGCGCCGCTCGGCCGCCCCGGCTGGCACATCGAGTGCTCCGCCATGTCGTGGGCGCATCTGGGCGAGACCTTCGACATCCATGGCGGCGGCATCGACCTCATCTTCCCCCACCACGAGAACGAGATCGCGCAGTCGCGCTGCGCCTTCCACGCCGGGGTGATGGCCAATGTGTGGATGCACAACGGCTTCCTTCAGGTGGAGGGCGAGAAGATGTCGAAGTCGCTCGGCAACTTCGTCACCATCCGCGACCTGCTGGCGGACTGGCCCGGTGATGTGCTGCGCCTCAACATGCTGCGCACCCATTACCGCCAGCCGATCGACTGGACGGTGAAGGGGCTGGAGGAGAGCGCCAGGACGCTGGAGCAGTGGTTCGACGCCGCCGCGCCGGACGCCTATCCGCGCCCGGCGCCCGCGGTGCTGGAGGCGCTGGCCGATGACCTCAACACCCCGAAGGCGATCGCCGAGATGCACGCGCTGAAGGACCATGCCGGCAAGAAGGCGCTGGGCGGCACGCTCGCCTTCCTCGGCTTCGCCCCGGGCCCGCTGCGGGCCTGGCGCGACGCCCGCGCGCCGGCGCTGGCCATCGACGCCGCCACCATCGAGGCGCGCATCGCCGAGCGGATCGAGGCCCGGCGCAACCGCGACTGGGCCGCCTCCGACCGCATCCGCGACGAGCTGCTGGGGCTCGGCGTCGCGCTGAAGGACAACAAGGACGGCACCACCACCTGGGAGCCGGCGCGGTGAGCCCCGCGCCCGCCGCCGCCCTTCGTCCGGCGCTGCCGGCCGACGCCCCGGTGCTCGCGGCGATCCTGCAGGCGGCGGTGTTCGAGCTGACCGGCGACGACTATGAGCCGGACCAGCAGGAGGCGTGGGCGGCGCTGGCCGACGACGAGGAGGCCTTTGCCACGCGCCTTGCCGCCCGGCTGACCCTGGTCGCCACCCGTGGCGGCGAGCCGGTCGGCTTCGTCGCGCTGGCCGACAACAGCGTGATCGACCTGCTCTACGTCCATCCCGAGGTCGCCGGCGAGGGCGTGGCGACGCTGCTCTGCGACGCGGTGGAAAGGCTGGCGCAGGCCCGTGGCGCCAAAAGCCTGAGTGCCGACGCGAGCGACACCGCGCTCGGCTTCTTCCAGAAGCGGGGATATGTGCCCCAGCGCCGCAACACCGTGCCGCTTGGCCCGGTGTGGCTTGGCAACACCACGGTCGAGAAGACCCTCGCGGAGGGGGACGCCCGCCCATGACCGACCCGGCGCCCGCCGCCAGCCCGACCACCCCGCCTGCCCCGGTCGATGGCGGGCGCGCGCGGCTGCATCTGTTCGACACCACGCTGCGCGATGGCCAGCAGATGAACGGGGTGGACTTCACCCTGGCCGACAAGCTGCGCCTCATCGAGCTGCTGGGCCGGCTCGGCATCGACTACATCGAGGCCGGATATCCCGGCGCCAATCCTTCCGACACCGCGCTCTTCGCCGAGCGGCGGGCGAGCCCGGCCCGCATCACCGCCTTCGGTATGACGCGGCGCCCCGGCCGCTCCGCCGCCAACGACCCGGGCCTTGCCGCGCTGCTGGAGGCGCAGGCCGACGCCGTGTGCCTCGTCGCCAAGGCGTCGGCCTATCAGGTGCGGGTGGCGCTGGAGACCAGCGAGGAGGAGAACCTCGCGGCGATCCGCGACAGCGTCGCCGCCGCCCGGGCGCGGGGCCGCGAGGTGCTGGTGGATTGCGAGCATTTCTTCGACGGCTACAAGGAGCGGGCGGACTATGCGCTGGCCTGCGCCCGCGCCGCCTTCGAGGCCGGCGCGCGCTGGGTGGTGCTGTGCGACACCAATGGCGGCACCTTGCCGGAGGAGGTCGAGCGCATCGTCGGCGCCGTGGCGCAGGTGGTGCCGGGCGAGCATCTCGGCATCCACGCCCATGACGATACCGGGCAGGCGGTGGCCAATTCCCTCGCGGCGGTCCGCGCCGGGGCGCGGCAGATCCAGGGCACGCTGAACGGGCTGGGCGAGCGCTGCGGCAATGCCAATCTCTGCACCCTCATCCCCACCCTGCTGCTGAAGCCGGCCTATGCCGGCTTCGAGACCGGGGTGCGGCTGGAGCGGCTGGCGGAGATCACCTCCGTCTCACGGGCGCTCGACGAAATTCTCAACCGCGCGCCGGACCGGCACGCGCCCTATGTCGGCGACAGCGCCTTCGCCACCAAGGCCGGCATCCACGCCTCCGCCATCCTCAAGGACCCCGCGACCTACGAGCATGTGCCGCCGGAGCGCGTGGGCAATCGCCGCCGGGTGATGGTGTCCGACCAGGCCGGGCGCTCCAACGTGCTGGCCGAGCTCGACCGGCTCGGCATCGAGGTGCGCCGCGACGACCCCCGCCTCGTCCGGCTGCTGGACGAGGTGAAGACCCGCGAGGCCGCCGGCTATGCCTATGAGGCGGCGGATGCCTCCTTCGCGCTGCTGGCGCGCCGCGTGCTCGACCATGTGCCGGACTACTTCCAGGTCGAGCGTTTCAGCGTGTCGGTGGAGCGGCGCTACAATGTGCGCGGCGAGCTCGTCACGGTGGCGGAGGCCATCGTGAAGGTGCGCATCGGCGAGGAGGTGACGATCTCCGCGGCGGAGGGCAACGGCCCGGTCAACGCGCTGGACCTCGCCCTGCGCAAGGACCTCGGCAAATACCAGCCGCTGATCGGCGACCTGAAGCTCACCGACTACCGCGTGCGCATCCTCGACGGCGGCACCGAGGCCATCACCCGCGTGCTGCTGGAGAGCAGCGATCGCAGCGGCGCCCGCTGGACCACGGTCGGCGTCTCCACCAACATCATCGACGCCTCGTTCCAGGCGCTGCTGGACAGCATCGTGTGGAAGCTGGTGAAGGAAGGCGCGGCGGGCTGACCCGAGGTCCCGCGCGCCGTGGGGCCGGCGCCAGGCCTCGCCAGCCGGGGGCAGAGCGCGTGGCCTCACATCCGTTCGGCCAACGTGGGCGCCTATGGCCTCACGTCCCTTCGGCCGGGGGCAGAGCGCGTGGCCTCACATCCGTTCGGCCACCTGCACCTCGGGCGCGCCGTGCAGGCTTCCCTCCGGCAGCGGGGCGACCGCGGCGCGCAGCCGCGGCACCACTGCCTGCGCGTTGGCGGCGACCAGCAGGGTGAGCGGCCGCTCGGCATTGACGAAGCCGGTGGCCTGCATGTGGCCGAACAGGCCGAGCAGCGGGTCCCAGAAGCCCTCGACATTCACCACCATCACCGGCTTGCGGTGGCGGTTGAGCTGGACCCAGGTGAGCTGCTCGACCAGCTCCTCCAGCGTGCCGACCCCGCCGGGCAGGGCGACGAAGGCGTCGGCCCGCTCGAACATCAGCCGCTTGCGCTCATGCATGTCGCGGGTGACGATCAGCTCGTGGGCATGCTCGAAAGCCTGCTCCTTGCCGATCAGGAATTCCGGGATGATGCCGGTGACCCGGCCGCCGGCCTCGGCGCAGGCGCGCGCGGTGGCGCCCATCAGGCCGACGCCGCCGCCGCCATAGATCAGCCCCACGCCCTCCCGCGCCAGGATGCGGCCCAGCTCGGTCGCGGTCTTGAGGAAGACCGGGCTGTCGCCCGGCGCGGCGCCGCAATAAACACAAACACTCTTGATCTTCGACATGGATGCCATGATGCAGGGCGGGGAAGGGGCGTCAAGCCACCCCGCGTGCAAGAGCGGGGCCGGCCTTCGCGGTCGGTCTGGAAAGATCGCCGGCCGTCGTTTCGGGTGACGGCCTTGTCATTGTGCATTGCAGCAACGATATGCCGGCAACGCTGTTGTCTCCGTGGCGCCCGCTTCCGGGCGCACCCACAAGGACGCCGTCATTGCAGAACATGTCTCACGATTTCGGCCGGTTCGCCGCCTTTGGCCGTTTGGCCGGTGCGGGAGCGCGGCTGCCGCAGGCGCCGGGCCGGCTGGCGCCTCTCCCCGACTTCGGATCGAATCCGGGCGGCCTGAAAGCGCATATCCATGTTCCCGCCACAGCCACCCGGGGCGCGCCGCTGGTGGTGGTGCTGCATGGCTGCACCCAGACCGCGGCCGAGTATGACCACCGCGCCGGCTGGTCGGCGCTCGCCGATCGCGCGGGCTTCGTGCTGCTCTACCCCGAGCAGAACCACGGCAACAACCCGAACCTGTGCTTCAACTGGTTCCGCCCCGGCGATGCCCGGCGCGACGCCGGCGAGGCTCTCTCCATCCGGCAGATGATCGCGACCATGGTCGAGGCGCATGGCCTCGATCCCGAGCGGATCTTCGTCACCGGCCTTTCCGCGGGCGGAGCGATGGCATCGGTGATGCTCGCCACCTACCCCGAGGTCTTTGCCGGCGGGGCGGTGATCGCCG
>CAZIXP010000129.1:0-2872 GCA_964543245.1 uncultured Starkeya sp. | reverse complement strand
TATGGCCGCGCCACCACCGTGCCGGAGGCGTTTGACTGCATGCGCGGCCAGAGCCCCGCTTCCGACGAGGATCTGTGGCGTCTGCTCCGCGAAGGGGCCGACCATGACGGGCCGTGGCCGAAGATCGCGATCTGGCAGGGCATGGCCGACCACACCGTCGCGCCGACCAATGCCGCGGACATCGCCACCCAGTGGCGCGGGGTCCATCGCCTCGGCGAGGAGCCCGCCGAGATCGAAAGGCTGGGGGTGCGGGAGAAGCGGGTGTGGCGCAACGCGGCGGGCGACGCCGTCATCGAGCTGAACACCGTGGCCGGCATGGGCCATGGCACGCCGCTGAGCGCGGAGCTCGGCGCGGCCGGCCCCTATATGCTGGATGTGGGCATCTCCTCGACGCTGGAGATCGCCGGCTTCTGGGGCATTGCGGAGCCTGCCGGTGCCGCGGCCACACATCCTGCCACCGCTGCACCGGAGGCCGCCGCTCCGCGGTCGGCCGTGCCGTCCCCGGCGGCGCCTTCGCAAGCCACGCTTTCCCCCGCTGCACTTTCCCCAGCGGCGCTGTCGCCGGCCTCTGCGCCGGGGCTGCACAGCCGCGGCCCCAAGGCCGCCGAGCCGCCCCGGGAGCCAAGCGGCCACATCCCCCGCCACGTGCCGCGCCGGGTCGCCGCGGTCGGCAAGGTCATCGAGGACGCGCTGCGCGCGGCGGGGCTGATGCGCTAAAGCATCTTCGAGCGAAGTGGGCTCCGGTTCGCATGAAGAAAATGCGGCAAAACAACAACCTACAGCGTATCCGGTGAAGGTGGGCTCACCGGATACGCTGTAGACGGCTGCCGCCAGCCGCGCCGGGGCCGACGGCTGCGCCCCACCGCGACGCCCGGCGGGCCGCTCCCGGGGAGGAGGGGCGCGCGCGCCGGCAGGACGCTCCTTCAGGAATCGTGCTGCGCCCGGTAGTCCTCGACCGCCGAGCGCACCCGGGGCCGCAGCACATTGACGAAGGTGTTGGTGCGCTCCGCCAGCCAGCGGAAGGCTTCCGCCCGCTGGCTGGCGTCGTTCAGATTGACGAATGGCCGCTCATCGCCGATTCGACGCCGGTCATCTTCATTGAGGGTGATGGCGGCGCTGCCCCCGAGCAGTGGCCCGATGGTGTCCCAGTCATCGGCAAGCCGGTCGGAAGCAAACTCGCCCGCCGAATTGCGCGACGCCGAAAGGAAGAGGCCGACCTTGTTCCTTTGCATGTCGCGGTAGACCGTGAGCCAGCTGCTCCCTCCCGGCGCCGGGAGCATGAAGCTGAGATAGCCAAGGCGCGATGGTTTAGGGACGGGCTGTTCCGGATCGTCGAGCTTCAGCACCGCGAGAAACTCTTTCCAGAACTGCAGGCGTCCGGCAGTAGGCTCGGACGGGTCCAGAGCCACATCGTCGCCCCTCTCACCTTCCGGCGTCGCCTCTTCCACCGCCATCCCCTCCGGCAGGTGGATGACGTTGCGCGTCAGGTTCGCCGTCCGCGCCAGCACGCGGGGCGCCACGATCCGGCTGCCATCGGGCAGCGCATAGAAGGGCAGTTCCACCAGCCCAAGCGAGAAATGCAGCCCGGCGTGGCGCTGGAGATAGTCGGCGATCGCCTCCACCCCCTCGCGGATGCCGTCGCCGACGATGACCAGCAGGAAGCGGCCGCGCCGGAGATTGCCGGTCAGCGCGTCGTTGAAGGCGATTTCGTTGATCTCCGGCGCCACGGCCCGCACCTTTTCCAGCAGCACATTGCCGGTGGTGTGCAGGCGGATGTTCGCCTCGCGCTGGAGGTCGGCCTGCGACCAGCGGCTCAGCTCCTTGGCGTAGTCGAGGATCTGGCCGACCACCTCGCGCCGCGCCTCCGGGTTGCGCCACAGCTTGCACTCGACGATCACCGGCAGGCCGCCCGGTGTGACCAGGAAATTGTCGATGGGGCCGGCCGGCGTGTTCATTTCCCGGCAGATGGCGACCGGGTTGGCGAAGGCAGGGTCGATCTCCGCGATCGGCAGCACCGAGGGGTGGTCCTGCACCAGCTTCTGGATGTCGGCCTCGCTCACCCCGCCCCCGGCGCCGCCCCCGCCGGCGGCGAGGGTGAGCGGCGTCAGCGCCGCCGCGACACCGTCCCGGATGAGCAGCGGCGTGGCGTGCTGGCGCGACATGATTCGACCCCCCGATATGGCGGCCGATACCCTCGCACGCCGTCGGGGGCCGTCGACAAGGCCCCTTTAGAACTCCACGCCCAGCTTGAGCAGAAGCTGCTGGCGCTCGTGATTGACGAGGTCGAGGTTGTTGTCGGTGTCGGGGGAGGAGCCGGCGAGCTGGTAAGCATAGGCCAGCTTCACATAGGCCGCCTTGGTGAGCTGGGCGTAGACGCTCGGCCCGAGATAGAGCGCGCCGCCCTCGAAGCGGTTCAGCCCCGCGCCGTCGAAGGCGGCGAGGTAGCGCAGCTCGGCGCCGATGAAGAGGCCGCGCGCCGCCTGCCAGCTCAGCGCACCGGAGACGTCGAGGCCGCTCTCGGCCTCGCCGCCACCCCATTCCGGGAGATAGCCGAGGTTGAAGGCGCCGAAGAGCGTCTCCGACACCAGCTCCTTATCCATCAGCAGCCGGATCGGCAGGCCGAAGCTGTCGACCCTTTCGCCGGATTCGTCGTCATAGCGGCCCCATTCCGGCTCGATCGAGACCGCAAGGCCGACCGGCGCATGCTCCCAGCTCAGGAAGCGGTACTTGATCTCCGCCCCCAGCCCGCCGAAGCCGCCCTCGGCCATATCCTCCAGCCCGTCGATATTGCCGATGTCGTGATAGGCGAGCGCGGCGCTGACGCCGAGGGTGAGGTTGCGGGTGACGCCATATTCGTATTCGGCCTCCACCT
>CAZIXP010000128.1:0-11062 GCA_964543245.1 uncultured Starkeya sp. | reverse complement strand
AAGCGGCTTCGTCGCCTGGATCTCAAGCTTACCAGGTCGGGGCAGACGGTGGTAAGCGAGGGCGCTGGAGGCGAGATCTTCCCGGATCGACGACATGCTGAATCCTTGGGTCCCCTGCCCCATGGCGGCGGGACCTGCTGATCGGTGAAGGAAAAGGGGGTGACCCGTGCCGCCCGCGAAGGCGCCGCCCCGGGCCAGGCGGCGCCTCCAGTGTCTGACGGCCTATTGCGCAGCCGCCGGCAGCGCCACGCCGGGCTGCACGACCTCTTCGTCTTCCAGCGTCGGAAGTTCCATCGGCTGGCCGGCCAGGGCCGCGTCCAGACGGCCGCGGTCGAGTTCGCCTTCCCAGCGCGCCACCACGATCGTCGCCGTCGCGTTGCCGATGAAGTTGGTCAGGGCGCGGCATTCCGACATGAAGCGGTCGATGCCGAGGATCAGCGCCATGCCGGCGACCGGGACGGCCGGCACGACGGAGAGCGTCGCCGCCAGCGTGATGAAGCCCGCGCCGGTGATTCCCGCCGCCCCCTTGGAGGAGAGCATGGCGACCAGCAGCAGCACGATCTGGTCCTGCAGGCTGAGGTCGATGCCGGTGGCCTGGGCGATGAACAGCGCCGCCAGGGTCATGTAGATGTTGGTGCCGTCGAGATTGAAGGAATAGCCGGTGGGGATGACGAGGCCGACCACCGACTTGCGGCAGCCCGCCTGCTCCATCTTCTCCATAAGGCTCGGCAGCGCCGCTTCCGACGAGGAGGTGCCGAGCACCAGCAGCAGCTCTTCCTTGAGATAGCGGATGAGGGCGAGGATGGAGAAGCCGTTATAGCGCGCCACCGCCCCGAGTACGACGAAGACGAACAGCGCGCTGGTGATGTAGAAGGTGCCGACCAGCATGGCGAGATGGGCGATCGACCCGATGCCGTATTTGCCGATGGTGAAGGCCATGGCGCCGAAAGCGCCGATGGGGGCGGCCTTCATCAGGATCTCGACCAGACGGAAGAAGATCTGCGAGGCCGCGTTCAGCACATGCACCAGCGGCTCGGCGCGAGGGCCGACACCGGCTATGGCGATGCCGAACAGCACCGCGAAGAACAGCACCTGCAGGATGTCGCCGGACGCGAAGGCGCTGACCGGCGTCGTCGGGATGATGTTGGTCAGGAAGCCGACCAGCGTCTGCTCATGCGCCTTGGCGGCGTAATCGGCGACGGCCTTGGCATCGAGCGAGGCGGGATCGATGTTCAGCCCGGCGCCGGGGCGCACCACATTGGCCACGACGAGGCCGATGATCAGCGCGAGGGTCGAGAAGGTGATGAAATAGAGCATGGCCTTGCCGGCGACCCGGCCGACCTTGCCGAGATCGCGCATATTGGCGATGCCGGTTGCGACGGTGAGGAAGATCACGGGGGCGATGACCATCTTCACCAGCTTGATGAAGGCGTCGCCGAGCGGTTTCATGTCGGCGCCGAGGCCGGGGTTGAAATGGCCCAGCGCTATGCCCGCCGCGATGGCGACGAGCACCTGGAAATAGAGTTGCCGGTAGAAGGGGCGCGGCGCGGCTTTCACCGAAGCCGGAGTCAGGGCGTAGGTCATGGCGTTTCCTGCTGTTGTGTCCTCGCCGCCTCGTTAAGCGGGCGGCGTTTGGAGCGGAGGGGGAAATCGGTTCACGGCGTCGTCGCCGCCACCCCTTTTCGGCAAGGTGCGTGCCAGCCCGTTCGCACCCCGCAGACGGTAATCAAGCCATTGAAATAAAAAGAGATTTATCCTGGTAAAAAATTTCCTCTCGACAAAATGTGTGAAAAACCACACAAATTTGCCGACCCGTCGTGCGGAATTTCGCACAGAGGAATCGTCCATTGCGATGTGCCCGACGCTCTGCCCGTCTTGGCCGCGCGCTCCGCGGGCCCGGCCGTGCGCGCTGGGTTCTGCCACTGCTCGCCGCCCTCCTGCTGCTGGTCGGGCTCGATCAGGTCGCCCGCTACGGTGCCGGGCGCTGGGTGATGGTGCAGCTTCGGGGCGAGGCGCAGGCGGCGGCGGAACTGCGCGCGGCGATGCTGCGCAGCGAGATCGAGAAGCAGCGCTCCCTGCCGGTGGTGCTGGCGCAGGATCCGGATGTGCGCGCGGCGTTCCTGAATCACGATCCGGCCGTGCTGCGCGCGCTCGACGCCAAGTTCGAGGCCCTGGCCGCCGGCACCCGGGCGGGCGTGATCTATCTGCTCGACCGCGAAGGCATCGCGCTGGCCGCCAGCAATTACCGCGAGCCGACCTCCTTCGTCGGCAGCGACTATTCGTTCCGCCCCTATTTCCAGCAGGCCATGGCGGAGGGCGGGGCTGAACACTTCGCTTTCGGAACGGTGAGCCGGCAGCCGGGCCTCTATCTGGCGCGGCGGATCGACGGCGCGAACGGGCCGATCGGCGTCATCGTGGTGAAGGCGGTGTTCTCCGAGGTCGAGGCGGAATGGCGCCGGCTCTCCGGGCCGATCTTCGTGACAGACAGGCGCAACATCGTGCTGGTGACCAGCGTGCCGGGCTGGCAATTCCGCGCCACCGCCGTCATTCCGGAAGATGAACGGGAGACGATCCGCGCCAGCCTTCAGTTCGGCAACGCGCCGCTTGATCCGCTGCCGATCCGCGCCGATGGCGACGATCGGGTCCGGGTGGCGGTGCCGGAGGGCGGCACGGCGCGGGTCTTCGTCGCGGCCTCCGCACCGGTGCCCAGCACCGGGTGGACGCTCCACGCCCTGATGCCGATCACCGCCAGCGCCAGCGTCACCATCGCGGCCGCGCGCGTTCTCGCCGTGGTCGGCGGCATGGTGCTGATCGCGGCGCTCACCCTCGCCTGGTCGCGCCGGCGCAGGGCCGTGCAGAAGCGCCGGCGCGAGCAGTGGGCGCGGCGCGAACTCGAGCGCCGCGTCGAGGAACGCACCATCGAACTCAGCACGGCGAATGATCGCCTGCGCGAGGAAATGGACCAGCGTCAGCACGCCCAATCGGCGCTGCAGGGGCTGCAGGACGAACTCGTGCAGGCCAGCAAGCTCGCCGTGCTGGGCCAGATCGCGGCCAGCGTCGCCCATGAGGTCAACCAGCCGGTGGCGGCCATCCGCACCTTCGCCGAGAGCGGCAGTATGCTGCTGGCGCGCGGCGATACGACGAGCGTTGGCGGCAATCTCGCAACCATTGTCGGGCTGACCGAGCGGATCGGCGCCATCACCGGCGAACTGCGTGCCTTCGCCCGCAAGACACCAGGCCTGATCGGGCCGGTGTCGCTGCGCGCGGCGGTCGACGGGGCGATGCTTCTGGTCGGCTACCGGCTGCGCGAGCAGGATGTCGCGCTCGAGCTCGACATGGGGGCGGACGACATCGTCGTCTTGGCCGAGCGCGTGCGGCTGGAACAGGTTCTGGTCAATCTGCTGCAGAACGCGCTGGAGGCCCTGGCCGGCCGTGCGGGAGGGCGGATACGGATCGAGGCGCGCCCGGAGGGGGACACCGCCATCATGACGCTGGCCGACAATGGTCCCGGCCTGCCGGCAACCGTGCTGGAAGCGCTGTTCATGCCGTTCACCACCACCAAGCCGGCGGGACTTGGCCTCGGGCTGGTGATCTCGCACGACATCGTCGCCGAGTTCGGCGGCTCGCTCGCCGCCGCCAACCGGGACGGCGCGGTCTTCACCCTCATCCTGCCGCGGGTGCCCTGATGGATGTCGCCTTCATCGACGATGACGAGGCCCTGCGTGCCGCCAACATGCAGGCGTTGATGCTGGCCGGCTATCAGGTAGCGCCCTACCCTTCCGCCACCGCCGCGCTCGCCGGGATCGACGCCTCGTTCGCCGGCGTGGTGGTCAGCGATGTCCGCATGCCGGGAATGGACGGGCTCGAGCTGTTCCGGCGGCTGAAGCGCATGGATGCCGAGCTGCCGGTCATCCTCATCACCGGACATGGGGACATCGCCATGGCGGTGGAGGCGATGAGGGAAGGCGCCTACGACTTCATTCCCAAGCCATATGCGCTCGATCGGCTTCTCGGCACGGTGCGCCACGCGCTGGAGAAACGTCGGCTCGTGCTGGACAACCGGGCGCTGCGACGCGCTGCGGAGGAAGCCGGCGTGAACATGCCGCTGCTCGGCGCCACGCCGGCCATGGAGCGGCTGCGCCAGACGCTGCGCCAGATCGCCGATGCCGATGTCGATGTGCTGGTGGAAGGCGAGACCGGCACCGGCAAGGAGGTGGTGGCGAATGCCCTGCATCGCTGGAGCCGGCGCGCCGCCTGTGCGTTCGTCGCGGTCAATTGCGGGGCGCTGCCGGAAACCGTGATCGAGAGCGAGCTGTTCGGCCATGAGCCGGGCTCGTTCACCGGCGCGGTGAAGAAGCGGGTCGGCCGCATCGAACACGCCCATGGCGGCACGCTGTTTCTCGACGAGATCGAGGCGATGTCGCCGGCGCTGCAGGTGAAACTGCTGCGGGTGCTGGAAGCTCGCGAGATCACGCCGCTGGGTACAAACGAGGTCCGCAAGGTCGATATCCGGGTGGTGGCGGCCTCCAAGATCGACCTGCATGAACTGGTGCGGCGCGGCAGCTTTCGCGAGGACTTGTATTATCGCCTGCATGTCGCGACCGTCCGCATTCCGCCGCTGCGCGAGCGCAAGGCGGACATACCCCTGCTGTTCGGGCATTTCCTCGGTCAGGCCGCCAAGCGCTTCCGCCGCCCCGCGCCGCTGATCACGGCCGGGGTTCGCGAGCATCTCGCCAACCACGAATGGCCCGGAAATGTGCGCGAGCTGGTCCATTACGTTGAACGGGTGGCGCTCGGCCTCGAGGACGGCGGCGCGCTGGCCGGCGAACCGAGCGACGCCGGTGAGGCCAAGAGCCTGCCGGAGCGGATCGAGGCCTATGAAGCCGCCCAGATCCGCGACGCCCTCACGGCCACCCGCGGCGATATCCAGGCGACGCTGAAGCGGCTCGGCATCCCGCGCAAGACGCTCTACGACAAGCTGCGCCGGCATGGCATCGATCAGGCGGGGTATCGCTAAGACTGCCTGCTCCGAGGTGTCCCGCCGGTCTCGTCGCCATCGGGCACCCGGTTCCGGCATCGCTCTGCAAGCCCTCATGGAATCGCCGTGGCACCGTGGCCGCCACGGACACGGGGGTCACACCCGGCTTCGGCGCAGCGCCGATGCGCCGGTCCGCTCCCTTGACTCTCCTGCCCGTTTGAGTCGTTTTAATCGAACAAAACAGGAACAGACATGAGCGCGGCACAGGACGTTTCCGCGCTGAGGCGGATGCTGGCCGGGTTGGAGGCCGAGCATCTGCCCGGCGCCTTATCCACCTTCAGCCTGGGGGCTGCGGGGCCCGACGGCGTGCTGGCGAAGACGCTGGTGCGCGGGGCATTGCACGAAATCTACGCCGCCGAGGGGGGCGACCTTCCCGCCGCCTCCGGCTTCGCGCTCGCTTTGGCGCTGCGTGCCGCCCAGGGAGCGGACGGGGCCCGCCAGATGCCGCCCATCATCTGGGTGCGGCAGGATTTCATCGATTCGGAAGTGGGAAGACTGGATGCCTGCGGCCTGAGCGGCTTCGGCCTCGATCCGTCGCAGCTCATCCTGGTGCGGGCGCGCGACGCAGAGCAGGCGCGTCGTGCGGCCGCCGACGCCGTGCGCTGCGCCGCGCTCGGGGCCGTGCTGCTGGAACCCTGGGGGGAGCCGAAGGTGCTGGACCTCACGGCCACCCGGCGGCTGGCACTGCGGGCCAGCGTTTCCGGCGTCACCTTTTTTCTGCTGCGCATGGCCGCCCGGCCTTCCGCCAGTGTCGCCGTCACCCGCTGGGGGGTGCGCCCGATGATCTCGACCCCGCTGGAAGCCGAAGCGCCGGGCGCACCCGCCTTCACCGCCACCCTGCTGCGTCATCGCGGCGGCCTTCAAGGCCACGCATGGAATCTGGAGTGGGACCATGAGAGCCGTTCCTTCCGCGACCTCCCCCCGCTATCTCGCGCTGTGGTTCCCGTTCCTGCCGGCAAACCGGCTGGCCCGGCAGCGGAACCGGCAGAGGTCGTCGCCCTCCGGCGCGCCGGATGAGGCGGTGCCGCTGGTGTTCGTCGAGCGGGTGAAGGGTGCGCTGCGGCTGGCGGCGGTCTCGCCGCAGGCGCGGGCCGTCGGTCTGGTGCCGGGCCTGACGCTGGCGGATGCCCGCGCCCGCATTCCAGCCCTCGCGGTGGCCGATCACGATCCCGCCGCCGACGCCGCCTTTCTCGAGCGGATCGCGGACGACTGCGACCGCTGGACCCCGCTGGTGGCGCTGGATGGGGTGGACGGGCTCGTGCTCGACATCACCGGCTGCGCCCATCTGTTCGGCGGCGAAGCGAACATGCGCCGGCGGATGATGGAGCATCTCCAGCGTCACGGCTTGACGCTCCGCGCGGTGGTGGCCGGTACGCCGGAGGCGGCGCGTGCGCTCGCCCGCTGCGACAGGGGTGGCGTGGTGCCGGCCGGGCGGGAGGCGGAATATGTTGCCCCGCTCCCCATTTCGGCGCTGGATCTTCCGGAAGGGACGGTGACCGGGCTCTCCCGCGCCGGGCTCAAGACCATCGGCGATCTCGCCATACGCCCCGGCACGCCATTGGCCGCGCGCTTTGGCGAGAGCCTCCTGACGCGGCTGCGGCGCACGCTGGGCCTCGAGGATGTGCGGATCGTGCCGCGCCGCTCCCTCCCGGCCTGCATGGCCGAGCGCCGCTTTCCCGAGCCGATCGGGCGGGCCGGGGATATCGAGGGCGCGCTGCGCCAGCTGGCCGACGATCTCGCGCTGATGATGGAGGCGCGCGGCGAAGGCGGACGGGCCTTCGAGGCCTCGTTCTTCCGGGCCGACGGCGCAGTGCGGCGCCTGACGGTGGAGACCGCACGCCCCTCGCGCGACCCTTCATCCCTTGGCCGGCTGTTTCTCGAAAAGCTGGACGCGCTGGCCGACCCGCTCGATCCCGGTTTCGGTTTCGATCTGATCCGCCTCGCCGTGCTGCGGGCTGAAACCCTGGCCCCGACCCAGGTGAGCCTCGATGGGCGCGCCATCGAAGAGGAAGAGGTGGCCGCGCTGGTCGACCGGCTGGCGACCCGGCTGGGGCGGGACCGCGTGCTGCGCTTCATGAGGCGCGACTCCCACGATCCCGACCGCGCGGCCCGGCGGGTGCCCGCGGCCGACCCGGCCCCGCCGCCGGCGCCGATCGCGGAGGACCGCCTGCCCCGCCCGCTGATGATGTTCGACCCGCCGCAGCCGATCGAAGCGCTGGCGGAGGTGCCGGACGGCCCGCCGCTGCGCTTCCGCTGGAGGCGGGTGGTGCATGAGGTCGCCCACGCGGAAGGGCCCGAGCGCATCGCCCCCGAATGGTGGCGCCGGGCAGAAGGCACCCCCACGCGGGATTATTTCCGGGTGGAAAATCACGAGGGCAGGCGCTTCTGGCTGTTCCGCGCCGGGCTCTATGGCCGCGAAACGACAGAGCCGCGCTGGTTCGTCCATGGGCTGTTCCCGTGAGGTCGGCATGAGCGCAGACATCCCGATGCCCTTCTTCGCCGAGATGGTGGCAGCGTCCAACTTCTCCTTCCTGCGTGGGGCCTCCTGCGCCGAAGACCTGGTGGCGCAGGCTCTCGCCCTGGGGCAGGCCGGCCTCGGCATCGCCGACCGCAACACCGTGGCGGGCGTGGTGCGGGTCTATGCCGCCATAAAGGAAGCGGAAGAGGCCTGGCGTCAGTCAAGCGGCACGCCAGCCGCGCCATTGCCCTTCTCCCTGGCCGTCGGCGCCCGGCTGGCCTTTGCCGATGGCACGCCCGACATCGCCGCTTATGCGCAGACGCGCGAGGGCTGGGGACGGCTGTGCCGACTGCTCACCACCGGCAATCTGCGTGCCGCCAAGGGTTCGTGCCTTCTCCGCCTCGACGACCTTCTCGCCGAGACGGGCGGCCTGTCGCTGATTCTGCTGCCGCCCCATGATATGCCGGCTAATGATATGCCTTCTCTCCACCCGGTGCTCGCCCGGCTTCGTGAGGCGGCACCCGGCTCGCTCTGGCTGGGCGCCACCATGCACCGGCGCGGCGACGACCGGCGCCGCCTCGCCGCGCTGAAGGCCGTGGCCGGGGCCCTGCGCCTGCCGCTCATCGCGACCAATGATGTGCTCTACCACCACCCCGATCAGCAGGACCTGCAGGATGTGGTGAGCTGCATCCGCGAGGGCACGACGATCGAGGCCGCCGGCCGCCGGCTGGAGGCGAATGCCGAGCGGCATCTCAAATCGCCGGCCGAGATGGGCCGGCTGTTTCGCGATGCGCCGGAGGCGGTGGAGGAAACCCGGCACTTCCTCGCCCGGATCGCTTTCTCGCTGGGCGAACTCACCTATGACTACCCCAAGGAGCCGGTTCCTCCGGGCTATACGGCGGAAGCCTGGCTGGAGACGTTGACCTGGGAGCACGCGGCCATCCGCTACCCCGCCGGCGTGCCGTCCAAAGTCGAGACGCAGATCAGGGAAGAACTGGCGCTGATTGCGGAACTGAAATACGCGCCCTATTTTCTCACCATCCATGACATCGTCGGCTTCGCAAAAAGCAAAGGCATCCTGTGTCAGGGACGCGGCTCGGCGGCCAATTCCGCCGTGTGCTATGTGCTCGGCATCACCGCAGTCGACCCCGCCGAAAGCGAGCTGCTCTTCGCCCGCTTCATCTCCAGGGAGCGGCGCGAGCCCCCCGACATCGACGTCGATTTCGAGCACGAGCGGCGCGAAGAGGTGATTCAGTACATCTATGAACGCTATGGCCGCCACCGCGCCGGCATCGCCGCCACCGTCATTTCCTACCGGCCCCGCAGCGCCATCCGCGATGTCGGCCGGGCGCTGGGACTGACCGAGGACGTCACCGCCCGGCTGGCCAACACCGTCTGGGGAAGCTGGGGCAGCGAGATCACGAAGAGCCAGGTCCGGGAGGCCGGCCTCGACCCCGACAACCCGATGATCACCCGCGCCATCGCCCTCGCCACCCGGCTCATCGGCTTTCCCCGCCATCTCTCCCAGCATGTCGGCGGCTTCGTGCTGACGCAGGGCCGGCTCGACGAGATGGTGCCGGTCGGCAGGGCCGCGATGGAGAACCGCACCTTCATCGAATGGAACAAGGACGACATCGATACGCTCGGCCTGATGAAGGTGGATGTGCTGGCGCTCGGCATGCTCAGCTGCATCCGCAAGGCGTTTGATCTCGTGCGGGCCCATGAGGGCATCGATTACACCCTGGCCTCCGTCCCGCGGGAACAGAGCGATGTCTACGACATGCTCTGCAGGGGCGATTCCATCGGGGTTTTCCAGGTGGAAAGTCGGGCCCAGATCAACATGCTGCCGCGCATGAAGCCGCGCGAGCTCTACGATCTCGTGATCCAGGTCGCGATCGTGCGCCCGGGACCGATCCAGGGCAATATGGTGCATCCCTATCTGCGCCGGCGCGGCGGCCACGAGGCGGTGACCTATCCCGCACCCAAGCCGCCCCATGCTCCCGATGAGCTGGTTGCGGTGCTCGCCCGCACCAAGGGCGTGCCGCTGTTCCAGGAGCAGGCGATGAAGCTCGCCATGGTCGCGGCGGAATTCTCCGACGTCGAAGCCAACAGGCTGCGCCGGGCCATGGCAACCTTCCGCAATATGGGAACGATAGGCCAGTTCCAGGTCCTGCTGATCGAGCGCATGAGCGCGCGCGGCTATGATCCCGCCTTCGCCGCGCGCTGTTTCGAGCAGATCAAGGGCTTCGGCGAATATGGCTTTCCCGAAAGCCACGCCGCCTCCTTTGCCAAGCTGGTTTACATCTCGGCCTTCCTCAAATGCCGCCATCCCGCGGCGTTCGCCTGCGCGCTGCTGAATGCCCAGCCCATGGGCTTCTATGCCCCGGCCCAGATCGTGCGGGATGCCCGCGAGCACGAGGTGGAGATCCGCCCCGCCGACATCAATCACAGCTTCCACGACAACACGCTGGAACGCGACGACCCCGGCCGGCCGCTGGCGTTGCGTATCGGTTTCCGGCAGATCGACGGTTTCAGCGAGGCGTGGAGCCAACGGATCGTCGCGGCCCGTCGGAAAGGGCTTTTTCCGGACATCGAGACCACGGCACGAGGCGCCGGGCTGCCGGTGGCGGCGCTGCGCAAGCTGGCGGATGCCGATGCCTTCCGCTCCCAGGGGCTTGATCGCCGCGCGGCGGCGTGGGCGGTGCGCCGCTTGCCGGATGACGCGCCGCTGCCGCTCTTTGCGGTCGCCGATGCTGGTGAACTCGGGGTGGATGAGACGGCGCATCTGCCCCTCATGCCGGTTTCCGAGCACATTGCCGTGGACTACCAGGTCACGCGGCTCTCGCTCAAAGGCCATCCTATGGGGGTGCTGCGCCCGCTCTTCAGCGCGGAGAACGCCCTGAGCAGCGCCCAGATCGCCGGGTTGCGCGATGGCGCCTATGTGCGCGCCGCCGGTATCGTGCTGGTGCGTCAGCGCCCTGGCAAAGGCAACGCCATCTTCATGACGATCGAGGACGAGACCGGCATCGTCAATGTGCTGATCTGGGCCCGGCTGTTCGAGCGGTTCCGCGCCCAGGTGATGGGTGCGCGCCTCGTGGTGGTGGAAGGGCGGGTGCAGAAAAGCGCCGAGGGCGTCATTCATGTGATGGCCGAGCGGGTGCACGACCGCACACGGGAACTTTCCCGCCTGTTCGATACGCCCCGGGCAGATGGCGCCCATCCCATGGGCAGCCCGAAGGTCGATCCCGGCGTGGATGAGCGGGCACGCCGCGACATCCGCCAGGGGCATATGCTCGCCGGCCGGCAGTCGACGCGAGGGCATCCCCGTCTGGTGCGGGTTCTTCCGGCCTCGCGGGATTTTCATTGAGACGGGGCGGCGGCTGTAGCGGGGATTTGGCCGCGGGCGGCGCTTGGGCGGGCCGCAGGGTCCCAGGCTGCGGCGGCTTGCGCGACGAGCTGGCGAGGGACCATCGTTCTGGCCGGATCGCGGCTTGGCTGCCTTGACACAAAACAAAACCCCCGGCCGGTATTATCCGGTCGGGGGTTTTGTTTGGGTTTGTGATGAA
>CAZIXP010000127.1:5645-11396 GCA_964543245.1 uncultured Starkeya sp. | reverse complement strand
TCGCCTCCGGCGAGGCATCGGCTTCGAAATTTCTGACATCCTCCGGCGACGGCGGCAGGCCGGTGACATCGAAGTAAACGCGGCGCAGCCACAGGGAACGCGGGGCCTCCGGCTGCGGCTTCCAGCCGGCCGCCCGCCAGCGGGCGCACGCCCGCCCGTATGCCGATGACCGTTCCCATCATCTCCGCTCCTCCCTGACTATCCCGCCACATCCAGCTTCGCCGGCTCACAGGCCCCGCTCCACCTCGCCCACGCCAGCCGTTCCACGAAACGAACATTACGTTACGTCATAACCCAGTCGCGCGCCCGCGCCGCTCAGCGCGCGAGGACTGCCGGGCCTTACCGGTCCCTCCCGCGCGGTTCGCCGGCGGCGTGGCGCAGCCGGACGCCGCAATGGCCTGCCCCGCACGTCGCGGCACCCGCTGCCGGCAGGCGCGTCCGCGCCTGCCGCCTTCCGCGATCCGACTCCCCCTGCCCTCCCCAGCCATCGCCCGGGGAACCGGGCCGGCGGCTGGGGAGCGGGAGGGTCCCGCGTGCCCGGTCAGCCCGTCCCGGCGAAGAGACAGAAGGCTATCCCCCTGCCGAGTGCAGCCCGGGACCGCCCGTACCGCGTCTTCGGCGAAGCGGGCAGCGGCTCGCGGCAAGACCCTGCGCAGGACCAGACAGATCGAGCCGTGCCGCGGCACCGGGTTCACCGCCAATGCTCGAGAGCATCTTCGCGCGAAGCGGATTCCGGTTCGCGCGAAGAAAATGCGGGAAAAACAACAAGCTGGAGCGTATCCGGTGAACGTGCGTTCACCGGATACGCTCTAGCCGAACAGCGACAATTGCTCCCCCGCCGCCGGACGGCGGTGGAAATGCCGCGTGGTCAGCTTCAGGTGCCGCCGGTTGAGGCCCAGCCGCTCCACCGCGATCTCGAACCGCCGGCCCACGGTCCAGGCATAGGGGCCGGAGCCGGTCATGCGCTGGCCGAAGGCGGCGTCATATTCCTTGCCGCCGTGCAGCTCCTTCACCAGCGAGAGCACGTGGCGGTATTTGTCGGGGAAATGCGCCAGCAGCCACTCCTTGAACAGGTCGCGGATCTCCAGCGGCAGGCGCAGCATGACATAGCCGGCTTCCTCCGCCCCGGCGGCGGCGGCGGCGTCGAGGATGCGCTCCAGCTCATGGTCGTTCACCGCGGGGATGAGCGGCGCCACCAGCACCGCGGTCGGCACCCCGGCCTCGCTGAGGCGACGCACCGCCTCCAGCCGGCGCATCGGCGTCGCCGCCCGCGGCTCCATCGCACGGGCCAGCGTGTGGTCCAGCGTGGTGATGGACAGCGCCACCTTCACCAGCCCCTTCTCCGCCATCGGGGCGAGGATGTCGAGGTCGCGCAGCACCAGCGCCGATTTGGTGACGATGCCGACGGGATGGCCGAAATCGCGCAGCACTTCCAGGATGCGGCGGGTGAGGCGCCACTCCTTCTCGATCGGCTGGTAGGAATCGGTGTTGATGCCGAGCGCGATGGTGCGCGGCTCATAGCCGGCTTTCGAAAGCTCCTTCACCAGCAGTTCCGGCGCGTCCGGCTTGGCGAACAGCTTCGATTCGAAGTCGAGCCCGGCGGAAAGGCCCTGATAGGCGTGGGTCGGCCGGGCGAAGCAATAGACGCAGCCATGCTCGCAGCCGCGATAGGGGTTGATCGAGCGGTCGAAGCCGACATCGGGGGAATCGTTGCGGGTGATGATGGTGCGGGCCCGCTCCACCGTCACCTCGGTGCGGAAGGCGGGCAGCTCGTCGAGGCTCTGCCAGCCATCGTCGAAGGCCTCCCGGCCGTGCGGCTCGAAGCGGCCGGCGGCGTTGGAGAGCGCGCCGCGCCCGCGCCGCCGCTCCGCCTCCACGGCTGGCGCCGGCTCGTCCCCGGCGGTGCCGGCCATGTCCACCAGCGCGCTGCGGTCGCGCGCCGCGGCGGCCTCGGCCTGCTCCTGCCGGGTCCGGCGCTCCTGCGCCAGCCGGCCGAGAATGTTGCGGTTGCCCGCCCGCCGCCCCGGCGTCGCCGGCACCGGCCCGGCCGGGGCCGGCCGCAGGCCGGCGTCCTCGATCTGTGCCATGGGAATTGCTCCTGCCTCGACACCGTTCTAGGGCCGCGACGAGAACATATCAAGAACATCCTGCAATCTTTGCAACGGGGCTCGACGCTGCGAAACCACGTGCTATAGGCAGATCAAGGACTTCAGCCCGAATGTGACATGCGCCCGGCGCCCCCCGGCGGGCGAAAGCCCCATGGAAGCCCGTGATCTCCGTCGTCATCGCCACCCACCCCACGGAACGGCTGCTGATTCCCGCGCTGGCGGCGCTGGTGCCCGGCGCGGCGGCGGGCCTTGTGCGCGAGGTGATGCTGGTCGATGCCGGCGATGGCGAGATTGCCGACATCGCCGATGCCGCGGGCTGCGAATATCTGCAGGGACCTCCCGACCCCGGCGCGCGGCTGCGGCAGGGCGCGGCGGCGGCGCGCAGCGCCTGGCTGCTGTTCCTCGACCCGCAGGCCCTGCTGCAGGAGGGCTGGCCGCGCGAGGTGCGCGGTTTCATCGACCAGGTCGAGCGGAACGAGGCCAATGACCGCCAGGCCGCCACCTTCCGCCTGGCGCTGGACGGGTTCGGCATCGCGCCGCGGCTGCGGGAGGCCGCCGCCATGGCGCGGCACGCGGTGACGGGGCGGCCGCGGGCCCAGCAGGGGCTGCTGATCCACCGCCGCTTCTATGACCGGCTCGGCGGCCACCCGCCCGGCCCCGCCGCGCCGCACCGGCTGGTCCGCCGCATCCGCCGCGGCGGGCTGGTGCTGCTGCGCTCGCAGATCCTGCTGCCGGGCTGAGGCGCCGCACGTCTGGCGCCGCCAGAGCCTTCCGAGCGAACTGGATTCCGGTTCGCGTGAAGAAAATGCGGCAAAACAGCAACCTAGACCGTGGCGCCCCTGGCCTTGGGCCGCTTCAGGTGCTCGTCCAGCCGGGGCAGGATCTCGACGAAATTGCAGGGCCGGTGCCGAACGTCGAGCTGATGAACCAGGATCTCGTCCCAGGCGTCGCGGCAGGCGCCGGGCGAGCCGGGCAGGCAGAACACATAGGTCGCGTTCGCCACCCCGGCGGTGGCGCGGCTCTGCAGGGTCGACGTGCCGATCTTGCCGAAGGAGACCAGGTGGAACACGGTGGAGAAGCCCTCCATCCGCTTTTCGAACAGCGGCTCCACCGCCTCCGGGGTGACGTCGCGGCCGGTGAAGCCGGTGCCGCCGGTGGTGAGCACCACGTCGATGCCGGGATCGGCGATCCACCCCTCCACCTTGCCGCGGATGGCGGGCACCTCGTCCGGCACGATGTCGCGGGCGACCAGGCTGTGGCCGGCCGCCACCAGCCGGTCGACCAGCGTCGTGCCCGAGCGGTCGTCGTCGAACGAGCGGGTATCGGAGACGGTGAGCACCGCGATGTTGAGCGCGACGAAGGGCTTCTCGGCGGGGGTCTGGGTCATGACCGAGAGATAGGCCTCAAATCCCGCCCTGAAAAGTGTTGCACTGCTGCATGGAGCCGGTTTTCAGCCCGCGGGTGAACCAGGTGCTGCGCTGCTTCGAAGTGCCGTGGGTGAAGCTGTCGGGCACCGCATAGCCCTGCGAGCGCTTCTGCAGCGTGTCGTCGCCGATGGCGGTGGCGGCGTTCAGCGCCTCCTCGACATCGCCGGCCTCGAGGATGCGAAAGCGGTCATTGGCGTGGTAGGCCCAGACCCCGGCGAGGCAATCCGCCATCAGCTCGACCCGGACCGAGAGGGCGTTGGCCTCCTCGCGCGAGGCCTGGCGCTGGCGTTCCTGCACCTTGGCGAGCAGGCCGATCTGGTTCTCGACATGATGGCCTACCTCGTGGGCGATGACATAGGCGGCGGCGAAGTCACCGGGCGCACGGAACCGGTCCTTCAGCTCCTGGAAGAAGGAGAGGTCGAGATAGACCTTCTGGTCGAGCGGGCAATAGAACGGACCCATGGCCGACTGCGCGGCGCCGCAGCCCGAGCGGGTGGCGCCGGAGAACAGCACCATGCGTGGCTTCTCATAGGTCTTACCCTGCGCCTTGAACAGCTCGACCCAGACATCCTCGGTCTGCGCCAGCACGGCGCTGGCGAACTGGCCGAGCTGGTCGCTGGGCGCGCCGGTGCGGGCCGCGGGCGCCTCCTGCCGGGTCTGACGGCCCTCGCCGAAGATCGCCTCGGCGCCGCCGAGCAGGATCGCCGGGTTGATGCCGGTGGCCCAGGCCAGCAGGCCGACAACGATCAGCCCGCCGATGCCGAGCCCGCCGCCGCGGAAGCCCCCGCCCCCGCCGAATCCGCCGCCGGCGCCGCGGCGATCCTCGACATTGTCGCTGCGGCGGAAATCCTCCCACCTCATCGGCTTTCCCCCCGGCGTTGCCCCGCCCGCATGAGGCGGGCCGGCGGCAGTGTGGTCGAACCCCGGCGCGACGGCAAACGCCGCGCCGGGGGCCGCCATCAACCGCGAGAGGTGCCCCGCTGTTCCAGCCAATCGCGCGTCAGCGTGAGATCGGCCTGGGAAAGCCCGTGGCCGGCCGGCAGCACGCGGTGCTCCACCTGCGCGCCGGCCTGCGCGAGGAAGCGGGCAAGGCGGGCGGCGTTCTCCTCCGGGACGATGGGGTCCATCGCACCCGAGAGCATCAGCACCGACGTGCCGGGGATCGGCAGCGCCGGCGGCTCGGCCAGCGGCACCATGGCCCGCACCAGCACCGCGCCGGCCAGCACGCCGGGGTGGAGCTGCAGCAGAGCGGCGGCGATGTTGGCGCCGTTGGAAAAGCCGAGCGCGATCGGCGCGGCAAGGCCATAGGCCTCCCGCGCCTCCGCGACGAAGGCGGCGAGGTCGCCGGCGCGGCGGCGCACATCCGCCTCGTCGAACACGCCTTCGCGCAGGCGGCGGAAGAAGCGCGGCATCGCGCCCTCGATGACCTGCCCGCGCGGGGACAGCAGCGCGGCGCCGGGCGCCACGCGGGCGCCGAGCGGGACGAGGTCGTGCTCGTCGCCGCCGGTGCCGTGCAGCAGCAGCAGCGGCCGGCGGGCGGCGTCGGCGCCGGGCTCAAAGCGGTGGATGAAGGAAAGCCCGGCCTTCGCCGGGGCGGAGATGGCGGTCATGACGGATCCTCCGGCCGCGAGCGGCGGCCATTTGCCAGGTTTGCCGCCCTCAGGCGGCGGCCATTTTCCAGGTTCGCCGCCCTCAGGCGCCGGCCGCCAGCGGCGGCCATTCACGGTGTCTGCCGCCCTCAGGCGGCGGCTATTGCCCGGTTTGCCGCTCCGGCGGCAGCGATGCGCGGCCATAGGCAGGGTGGGCTATCAGCATGCCGCCCCGCCACGGCGACCAATGGGCGGCAGACGGGCGCGGCACACAGGCGACACGCGGGGCAGGTACCGGCCGTTTCGCCGACCCGACCCGTCCCGCCGCCCCGACCCGCCCCCGGCCCGCACGGGGCGGGTCGGGGGGAGAAGGTGCCCGGGCACCCGGCCCGGGCGTTGGCGGCAGGAGAGCTCGGGGCAGGAGAGCTCGGGGAAGGAGCGGCCGGCGTCCGCGGGACGCCATGCCGTTCCCATACGGTGGGACCGGACCGGCGGGCCGGAAGGCCCGCCGGCGGGGCCGGCTCACGCGATCTCGGGCAGGACCTGCTCGATGCGGGCGCGCTGCGGCTCCAGGAAGGCGGGCAGCTTCAGCGCCTCGCCGAGGCTCGCCACCGGCTCGTCCGCGGC
>CAZIXP010000127.1:0-5635 GCA_964543245.1 uncultured Starkeya sp. | reverse complement strand
CGAAGCCGGGAATGTCGGTCGCGATCTCGAACAGCACATGGCCAGGCTCGCGGAAATAGACCGAGCGGAAGTAGTTGCGGTCCTTCTGCTCCGTGGTGCGGATGCCGTGGTTCTCCTGCAGCTTCTTCACCATCGCCGCCTCGGCCGCGTCGTCCTCGGCGCGGAAGGCGATGTGGTGGACCGAGCCGCCGCCCATGCGGGCGGGCAGGAAGCCGCCGGCCTCGTGGATGTCCACCACGCCGCCGATCCCCTGGCCCTCCACTGCGAAGCGCACCAGCGAGTCCTCACGGCCGACCTCGCGGAAGCCGAACACGTCGGTCAGGATCGCGCCGGTGGGCGCGGCCTCGGCCAGCAGCAGGTTCACGCTGTGGAAGCCGCGAATGGCCGCCTCGGCGGGAATGTCGCCATTGGTCCAGCCCGGCTCGTTCTCGATGCCGGGCACCGCCACCAGCGCGAGGCGCATGCCGTGCGGGTCCTTGAAGGACAGCACGCTCTCGCCGAAGCGCTTCACCGGGGCCTGATGGGTCACGCCCTTCTCGACGAAGCGCTGGGTCCAGTAGCCGATCGAGCCCTCCGGCACGCGGAACACGGTCTCCTGCGTCTCGCCGACGCCGAGCCGGCCGGGCGCGACGTGGTCCCACGGGAAGAAGGTGAGGATGGTGCCGGGCGAGCCGACCTCATCGCCGTAATAGAAATGATAGGTGCCGGGATCGTCGAAGTTCACGGTCTTCTTGACCAGCCGCAGACCAAGCGTGCGGGTATAGAACTCGACATTGCGGCGAGCATTGCCGGCAATCGCCGTCACGTGGTGGATACCGTTGTGGATCATCGTGGTGCCCTCATCTGGTGGGGCGCGCCAGCGCCCTTGCTGGCTATCCAGATAATCCCAACCGGGATGGAATCCATCAAGCATCGCTTGCGTTGACGCAACAACGCTCCTGCCGATATGATTCAACTATTGCGACGGCGAAATAAATCGACGGCGCAACGAGGAGCTTCGACGGGCATGGCCGAACCGTTCAAGGGACTGAGCTGGGACGATTTCCGCCTCATCAAGGCGGTGGCGGACGCCCGCGGCCTGCCGGCGGCGGCGGCGCAGATGGGGGTGAACCACTCCACCGTGTTCCGCCGGCTCAACCAGATCGAGGAGACCCTCGGCGGCCCGCTGTTCGAGCGCCACCGCACCGGCTACGCCCTCACCCCGTCCGGGGAAGAGCTTTTCGCCCTCGCCGCCCGGCTCGACGAGGAGATCACCAGCGTCGGGCGCAAGCTGGCGGGACGCGAGCCGACCCCCGCCGGTGAGCTGCGGGTGACCATTCCCGATTCGATCATGATGAACCTGCTGATGCCGGTGCTCGGCGGCTTCCGCCAGCGCTACCCCGAGGTGCGGCTGGACTTCGTGCTGTCGGCGACCTCGCTGAACCTGTCGAAGCGCGACGCCGACGTCGCCATCCGCGCCACCGACCACCCGCCGGAGAACCTCGTCGGCCGCAAGATGGCGACCATCAACTGGGCGCTCTATGGCCGCGCGCAGGACTTCCCCAACCCGGAATCGGTGACGTTCGAGGAACTGGCGGCCCGCAACTGGATCGGGCTGGGCGAGAATTTCTCCCATGTCCAGGCCGCGAAATTCCTGCACGAGCACATCGCCCCGGAGCGGATCGTGCTGCGCATCAACTCGGTTCTGGGGCTGGCCGAGGCGATCGAGGAAGGCATCGGCATCGGACATATTCCCTGCATGAGCGGCGATGCCCGCCCGCTGCTGGTGCGGCTCGGGCCGATCGAGCCGACCTTCTCCGCCGATCTCTGGCTGCTGACCCACCCGGACCTGCGCCACGCCCCCCGGGTGCGGGCGTTCCTCGACTATGTCGGGGCCGAGGTCACCCGGATGCGGCGCTTCATCGAAGGCGCCGCGCGCCTGCCCGCCCTCCCCGCGGAAGCGGGCGGCGAGGGCTGGGCGACGGTGGCGGATCGGGAGGTGGAGGAACAGGCGGCGGCATCCTGAGCCGCGCGGGCAGGCTCGGGCAGCAAGAGCGGCGCCGTGGCGCTCACGCCTTGATCCGCGCCAGCAGCCCGTCGCGCAGGTGGGTCAGCTCGTTGGTGAGCCGCTCCAGCGTGGCGCTGTCCTTTTCCAGGCAGGTGCCCATTTCGCGCGGCACGATGGCGGCCTCGGTGCGCAGGGCGCGGCCCTTCTCGGTCAGCTTCACCCGGACCTGGCGCTCATCCTCGACGCAGCGCGAGCGCTGGACGAGGCCGGAACCCTCCATCCGCTTCAGCAGCGGCGTGAGCGTATTGGTCTCCAGCAGCACCCGGTCGCCGATCTGGCCGACGGTGAGGCCGTCGCCCTCCCACAGCGCCACCATGACCACATATTGCGGGTAGGTGAGGCCGAGCCGGTCGAGCATCGGCTTGTAGACCCGGTTGAAGGCGTGATTGGCCGAATAGACCGCGAAGCACAGGAAGTCGCTCAGCCGCATCGGGTCGTCGGCCGCGAGGCCCTTGCCGGTGATGGAACCCTTGTCGGACATGACGTGCGCCAATCCCTGTTGTGTGAAGATTAGATTAAATCGCATGCGACCTAGTTCAAGGGCGAATCGCACATGTCCGGCATGCGTTTCCGCTGCGCCGGCAAGGAATGGCCGGGGTGGCGCGGTTGGAAAATACCCGGGCGGGGCGGGCGACGGCAGGCGGATGCCGCCGCCTACGCCTAAAGTTTGATGAAGCCCCCCTCCCCCCTGTAGGATCGGCCGGCAAGCGGGGCGGACCATGGCGGACGAGACGGCGAAGAGGCAGGACCCGGCGGCGGCCGCGCCGGAACCCGGGGCGGCCGGGCGGCGCTCCTCGCGGCTGCGGCTGCGCGCGGCCTGGATGTACTATGTCGAGGGCATGACCCAGAGCGCCATCGCCGAGGCGCTGGACATCGGCCGGGTGACCGTGGTGCGCCTGCTCGCCGACGCCCGCAGCCTCAACGAGGTGCGCATCTCGCTCAGCCGCGAGGTGGCGGAACTGCCGCGGCTGGAGATCGGGCTGCAGAAGGCGTTCGGCCTTGCCGAGGCGGTGGTGGTGCCGCTCTCCGGCCCCGGCGCCGACCCCACCCCCGCCATCGGCGCCGCCACCGGGCAGTATCTCTCCGAGCTCATCCGCTCCGATCTGCGGATCGGCTTCGGCTGGGGCCGCACGCTGATGCGCGCGCTCGGCTTCGTCGACGAGAAGACGGTAACGAATCTCTCGGTGATCTCGCTGCTCGGCGGCATCACCAAGGCCCGGCAGTACAACCCCGCGGAATTCGCCTGGCAGTTCGCCCGCCTGTTCCAGGCCGACTGCCACCTCATCGCCGCCCCGGCGCTGGTCGACAGCCTCGAGACCAAGACCGCGCTGATCGAACGCTGCGGGCTCGGCACCGTCTACGCCCTGGCGCGGGAGATGGACGCGGTGGTGGTGAGCGTCGGCGGCATGGGCGCGCAGAGCACCGCGCGCCGGTTCGGCTTCTTCTCCGAGTCGGACTGGGAATCGCTGGAGGCCGCCGGCGCGGTGGGCGACATCGTGTATAATTTCCTCGACGTCGAGGGCCGGCTGATCGACCACCCGATCAACCGGCGGGTGATGTCGATCCCCATGGAGACGCTGCAGGCGACGCCGCGGCGCATCCTCACTTCCGGCGGGCCGGAGAAGACGGAGGCGGTGATCGGGGCGCTGCGGCTGCTGCGCCCCACCGTGTTCATCACCGACGAGATGACCGCCGCCGCCGTGCTCGCCCGGCTCGCGGCGGAGGCGCCGCCGTCCCCGGCGTGACCGCGCGCGCAAAGAGAACCTTTGCCGCCGCCGCAATGTCGGCTACCGAAGAGCCGACGACACCCCGCGCCGGACGCGCGGGGGGAGAGGAAGCGCAGATGTTCTCCACCACCGGGCTCGCGCCCTTCGGCACGCTGCTGCCGGCCGGCCCCCTCCCGGGCGGGATCGCCCGCACCGGGCTCGCCGCCGAGCTGGCCCGCCACACCGCCGCGAAGGGCCCGATCACGCTCGGCCTCGTCGGTGCCGGGCAGATGGGCACGGACCTGCTGGTGCAGGCGGCGCTGATGCCGGGCGTGCGGATCGGCGCCGTCGCGGTGCGCAATCCCGGCTCGGCCTTCGAGGCCGCCGCCATCGCCGGCCATGCCCGCGACGACCTCGCCACCGCCTCCACCATCGCCGGCATCGACCGCGCGATCGAGGCCGGCAAGATCGCGGTGACGGAGGACTACACCCTCATGTGCGCCGCCGGGCGGATCGACGTGGTCATCGACGCCACCGGCAGCCCCAATATCGGCACCATCGTCGCGCTGGAGGCGATCCGCCACGGCAAGCATGTGGTGCTGCTCTCGGTCGAGGCGGACATAACCATCGGCCGCCATCTCAAGCAGGAGGCCCGCGCCGCCGGGGTGGTGCTCACCGGTGCGGCCGGGGACGAGCCGGCCTCGACCATCGAGCTGATCGGCTTCGCGCAGGCGCTCGGCTTCGAGATCGTCTGCGCCGGCAAGGCCAAGAACAACGCCTTCGACCGCGACGCCACCCCCGACGCTTTCGCCGCCGAGGCGGCCGCACGCAACATGAACCCGCGCATGCTGGTGGAGTTCGTCGACGGCTCCAAGACCATGGTGGAGATGACCGCGCTCGCCAACGCCACCGGGCTGGTGCCCGACGTGCCGGGCATGCACGGCCCCGCCGCCGACCGCGACGAGCTGGCGCAGGTGCTGTGCAGCCGGGAGGATGGCGGCATCCTCTCCCGCTCCGGGGTGGTGGACTACACGCTGGGCAAGGGGGTGGCGCCGGGGGTGTTCTGCATCGTGCGGCCGCGCCATGAACGGGTGATCGAGCGCATGGCCGACCTGAAGGTCGGACCCGGCCCGTGCTTCGCGCTGATCCGCCCGTTCCACCTCACCAGCCTCGAAGTGCCGCTGTCGGCGGTACGCGCCGTGCTGCACGGCCAGCCCGACATGGAGGTGCTGGACCGGCCCGTGGCGGAATGCGTCGCGGTGGCCAAGCGCGACCTCGCTCCCGGGCAGGTGCTGGGCAAGATCGGCGAATACGACTATCGCGGCTTCACCATGGCCTGGCGCGAGGCGCGCGAAGGCTTCGCCCTGCCGCTCGGTCTCGCCGAGCGGGCGCGGGTGGTGCGCGCGGTGCGCAAGGGCGAACGGCTGACCTATGACAACTGCCAGCCCGACGACACACTGGCGGTGACCCAGATCCGCCGCCGGCTCGACCAGGCCGACGCCCGCTTCCTCGCGGCGTGACGGCGCCGGACAGCGCCGCGGCCCCCCGCCGGGACTGGCGGCGTGGCGGCGGCGCGACAGCCGGCGCGGCGGGCTTCAGGCCCGGCCGGCCAGCGAGGTGAGGGTTTCCAGCCGCTCCGCCACCTCGGCGAGGGCATCGGCGAGCTGGCGGACCTGATCGGGCTTCAGCACCAGCTGAAGGGCGGGAATCGGCTCGCCCGGCTTCGGCGCGGTGGTGCCGATCTCCAGCCGCAGCCCGGCCGCTTCCTGGCCGAACAGCGCGGTGGTGAAGCCGAACAGCGGCCACACCTTGAGATGGCCCTGTCCGTCGGTTTCCCAGTCCTTGAAGGCATCGCTCATCATCTGTCTCCCGGCGCGGCCGG
>CAZIXP010000126.1:0-11746 GCA_964543245.1 uncultured Starkeya sp. | reverse complement strand
GCCGGGCGCAGGCGGCGGCCGGTGTGCGAAGACTCCGGCCCGGGCGAAGCCGGGCGCAGGCGGCGGCCGGTGTGCGAAGACTCCGGCCCGGGCGAAGCCGGGCGCAGGCGGCGGCCGGTGTGCGAAGACTCCGGCCCGGGCGAAGCCGGGCCGGAGCCAGCGCCACCCCGGGGGTCGGCGAACCGGAGTAGCGATGTGTTTTTGTGGCAGTGCCGCGCCAAACCCCGCCTGAACGTCCCGTTGTCCGCCGTTCATCGACGCCCGCACGCCACGCCGCCGGGGCATCGCCGCGCCGGGGGTGTCGCGCCGCACGACGGATTCTCGGCAAAGAAAAACCCCGGCTTCCTGGGGGGAGGAAGCCGGGGCCGAAAAGGCTCGCGTGGGGCTTGGGGGAGTGGGGATGCCGCGAGCCTGTCTCTGAAACCTTTTGAAAAACCGTGCGTCAGTAGCAGACGGGCCGTTCGACCTGGATCATCCGGCCGCCACTGCTCACCCAGCGCGCCTGCACCACGCAATCACCCGCGACCTCCTGCGAGATCGGCGCGGCGACGTCGACAACCTCCGGCGCGCGCTTCAGGAAGCCGGTGGCCGAAGCGGCGCCGGCAAACAGCGCGGTCGCGCAGGCCAGGGACGCCAGGGTGCTGATGAGAACGGTCTTGATCATGCCAAGTCCCCTTGCCGGTTGCACCGGCGGGAACCCGCCGGATCTCAGTCCGTCATGCCTTCACTCTCAACTCTCACGTGGAACCGGGGCTGAACCCGGCGTTGCTGCCGGTTCATACCGATGAACGTCGCTGAACGGTGTCGTTCATTGAATCTTCACCATGTCCGTTTCCGTGGGCTTAACGTGTGATGCCGGCGGTAAGTTCCAAGGCCAGATCAGCACTTCGTGATCGGGAGCTGCCGCGGAACCCGCCGCGGCCGCTTGCGTGACACCCGGGCGCAACGCCGGCGGCGGCGCGGGCAGATCAGACCCGGGCGGATCAGATCTGGCCGGATCAGACCCGGCCGAGATCCTCGAAGCTGTCGTGCAGCGCCCAGTCGCCGGCGCCGAAGCGCTCGCGGGCGAAATTGTGCTGGTGCCAGTAGGGATAGATATAGGGCGGGCGGCTCACCGCGTTCAGCCGCTCCAGCTCCTCGCCCGTCAGCTCCAGCTCCACCGCGGCGATGTTGTCGCGGAAGTGCCGCTCCTCGGTGCCGCCGACCACCAGCGAGGCGACGCCCGGCCGGGTGAGGGTCCAGGCCAGCGCGATCTGCGCCGGGGTGGCGCTGCGGGCGCCGGCGATGTCGGTCAGCACGTCGACGATGCGCCAGAGCCGTTCGGCGTCGCGGATCGGCGGTTCGGTCCAGCCCGCGGCCTGGCGCGACTCCGCCGGGGCGCGATCGCGGCCGAAGGCGCCGGAAAGCAGGCCGGCGGCCAGCGGGCTCCACACCATCACCCCGACGCCCTGGTCCACCGCGATCGGCAGCAGCTCATATTCCGCCTCGCGGGCCTCCAGCGTGTAGTGGATCTGCTGGGTGACGAAACGCGGCAGGTTCTTGGCCTCGGCGACGCCGAGCGCCTTCATGATGTGCCAGCCGGAATAGTTGGAGCAGCCGATATAGCGCACCTTGCCCTGCCGCATCAGCGTGTCGAGCGCGGAGAGCATCTCCTCCACCGGGGTGAGGCCATCCCATTCGTGCATGAAGTAGATGTCGATGTGGTCGGAGCGCAGCCGCTTCAGGCTGCGCTCGCATTCGCGGATGAGGTGGAAGCGCGAGACGCCCTCGTCGTTCGGCCCGTCGCCGATCCGCATCCGGGCCTTGGAGGTGACGAGCACCCGGTCGCGCCGGCCCTCCAGCACCTCGCCGAGAATCTCCTCGGAGCGGCCGAGCGAGTACATGTTCGCGGTGTCGAACACGTTGATGCCGCCGTCGAGGCAGACATCCACCAGCCGGCGGGCCTCGGCGACGCCGTGGCGGGCGACCTTGGCGAAGTCGCCGACGCCGCCGAAGGAGAAGGTGCCCATCGACAGGGCGGAAACCTTGAGGCCGGAGCGGCCCAGCGTGCGGTATTTCATGAAGCGTCTCCCAGGGGGGCGGGGAAGGGCGCCGGGCAAAGGCGGGCGCCCTCAGCGGGCGGCGAGCTGCGCGGCGATGTGGTCGATGCCGAGCTCGGGGCTGGTGAGCACGGGCACGGGGGTCTCGACCCCGGCCAGCGCCTGCGCCATCGAGGCCTGCGCCAGCACCACCACCTCGGCGGTGCCGGCCAGCGTGGCAAAGGCGGCGCGGATGGCGGCGTCGTGGCCCTCCCGATCGCCGTCCATCAGCCGCTGGAACGCGCCCTCGCAGAGGTGCGGCAGCAACGTGCAGGGCCGGCCGGCGGCGCGGGCGGTGTCCTCGATCAGCCGGGAGGTCGGCTCCAGCGTGGTAGCGAGGGTGGCGAGCACGCCGATGCGGCGGCCCCGCGCCACCGCCGCCTCCGCCATGCCGCGATCGATGCGGAACAGCGGCGCGGCGACCTGCGGGCGCAGTGCATCCACCGCCTCGCCCAGCGAGGAGCAGGTGACGATGACCGCATCCGCCCCCGCCTCCACCGCCCCGCCGACATAGGCGGCGAGGCGGCGGCGGGTGATGTCCGACACCGCGCCGTCGCGGATGGTGTCCTGCAGCAGGCTCTCGTCGGCGATGTTGTAGCGGGTCCAGCCGGGCAGCGCCGCCTCCACCAGCGGGGCGAAGCGGGCGATGAGCGCGGGCACGGTGTGGATGAGGGCGAGGCGCGGCACGGAATCCTCCCGGTGTTCTTGATGGCGGTGCCGCCGCCCGTCAGGCCGAGTGCGGCTGCCGCGGTGCCCGCGCCCGGCGCGGCGGCCGGGCCGGCCCGTCCTCGATCCGCAGCGGGTTCACCCGCACGTCGCTGGCGCGGGTGACGAGCTCGGCGCCGACGAGAATCTTCACCGGCGGCTGGGCGTCGGGCGCGTGGATGAGATCGTCCAGCACGGTGACGGCGAGATTGCCGATCTTGCGCTTGGAGACCTCGATGGTGGTGAGGGCCGGCTCCATGGTGGAGGAGAGCGGCAGGTTGTCGAAGCCGATGATGGCGACGTCCTCGGGAATGCGGATGTCGAACTCCCGCAGCGCCTTGATGACGCCATAGGCAATCACGTCATTGGTGCAGAAATAGCACTCGGCCAGATCGATGCCCTCGCCGAGATGGCGGGCCATGTCGGCATAGGCGCCTTCATGGGTGGATTCCACCGAGATGATGTCGGCGGGATTCGCGGTGAGGCCGAGCCGCGCCATGTTGCGGAAGAACGCCTCCTGCCGCAGCCGGAAATTGGTGGTGTCGACATGGCTCGCCACGAAGCCCATGCGGCGGAAGCCCTGGTCCTTCAGCCGGACCAGCACCTTGTGGACGGCGTCCTCGTTGTTCATGTTGACGAAATTGGCGTCCACCACGTCGTGGAAGGTGTCGATGAACACCACCGGCAGCCCCACCCCGCGGATGACCCGGATATCGGCCTCCGACAGCTCGGTGCCGAGCGCGATGACCCCGCTCACCGGCGCCGCGGCGAGCGATTCCGCAATCGAGCTGGCCGGCTGGCCCTCGTGGCTGACGATCTCCAGCGTATAGCCGCGCCGGCTCGCCTCGATCGACATCCCGTCGATGTAGTCGGAAATGAACACGCTGTGGTCGCGGTTCACGGTGTGGCCGTGCTTGGCGATCTTGAGGAAGCGGATGGTCTCGCTGGCGCCCGCGCGCTGCCGGCCGGTGCGCGGGACGTATTTCAGCCGGGCGGCGGCCTCCAGCACGCGGGCGCGGGTGAGGCCGGAAATCTCGCCCTTGCCGTTCAGCACCAGCGACACCGTGGCCGGCGAGACGCCGGCCAGATCCGCGATGTCCCGCATGGTGAGGGTCTTCTTCAGCTTCATCGCGCGCGGCACGGGTCCGAGGAGAGGGGCAGGTCGCCGAATTGTTTAGTAAACATTTATGGCCCTGTATGACGGTTAAGCCAAAAGAAAACACCTTGCAACTGCCTTGCCAGCGGTCGCTTCCGCTCTAGCTCTTCATGGCGCCCCAGGCTGCACCGAAGCCCGCCGGTGCGGCCGGCCGGGTACCGGCGGCGCATGGCGTTGTGCGGCGCAACATAATGATAAGTCAGAAGAACTGCCTTATTTGACGGCTCACGGCTTTCCCCTCCCGGGCGTGCCCCCGGCCGGATTCCCGCCTCGGCTGCGACCTTTCGCGTCGCCTTGTTCCCGCAGCCCGCCGCTGCCGTTCCGCATCGAACGCGGCCTCAACCGGCTTGCGCGCGGCCGGACTCCTTGCTAGGAAATTTAGTGAAGCTGGTCCGAATTTAGTAAAAAAATCGGGAGGAGACCATGCGGACGACCGGCGGGCAGCTCGTCATGCTCATCGCCATCAACGTTCTGCTGCTCGCCATCGGCGCCGCCATCTCCGGCGGCTCGTTCCTGTCGCTGTTCAATCTCCAGTCCATGGCCAGCCAGCTTCCCGAGATCGGCCTGCTGGCCATCGGCGTGATGCTGGCGATGTGCGCCGGCAATGGCGGCATCGACCTCTCCGGCATCGCGCTGGCCAATCTGTCCGGCGTGCTCTCGGCGGTGGTGGTCGGCATGTTCCTGTCGAGCGCGGACCAGGAGGTGGCCTTCTCGCTCGCCTTCATCGCGGTCGCCGTGCTGGTCGGGGCCATCGGCGGCACCCTGAACGGGCTGCTCATTGCCCGCCTGAACATCACGCCGATCCTGTGCACGCTCGGCACCCAGATGGCGTTCACCGGCATCGCGGTCGTGGCCTCGAACGGGCGGGCGGTGACGGTGGGCAGCCCGGAGCCGCTCTCCAGCATCGGCAACGCCACCTTCCTGCAGGTGCCGATCGGGTTCCTGGTGTTCATGGCGGCGGCCGGGCTCATCGCGGCGCTGCTGAAGTTCACGCCCTACGGGCTGTGGCTGATGCTGATGGGCACCAATCCCCGTGCCGCCACCTATGCCGGCTTCCCCAAGGCGCGGGTGCTGGTGGCGACCTATGCCATGAGCGGCACGCTCTCCGGGCTTGCCGGCGTCATCATCGCCGCCCGCAACGTCAACGTGAAGTGGGACTACGGCACGTCCTACCTGCTCATCGCCATCCTCATCGCGGTCATGGCCGGGGTCCGGCCGGAAGGCGGCTATGGCCGGGTGATCTGCGTGGTGATGGCGGCGATCGCGCTGCAGCTGCTGTCCAGCATGCTGAATTTCGGCGGCCTCTCCAATTTCGTGCGCGACTTCGCCTGGGGCGCGCTGCTGCTGACCTTCCTGGCCGTGGGGCGCTACGACCTCGTCGGCTTCCTGACCCCGGGCACGCGCAAGAAGCCCGTGTGATGCGCAAACCCTCGCGCATCGAAACCACCCGATCGAGGGCAAAGATCATGGAGGAAACTATGAAGAAGCACTCGAAGACCCTGCTCGGCGCCTCGCTGGTCGCCGCCGCCCTGGCGATCTCCGGCGGCGCGCTGGTCGCGCAGGAGAAGCCGGTGATCGCCACCGTGGTGAAGATCAGCGGCATTCCGTGGTTCGACCGCATGAACACCGGCGTGAAGGCGTTCCAGGCCGCCAACCCCGACGTGGTCGCCACCCAGTACGGCCCCGCCACCGCCGACGCCGCCCAGCAGCTCCAGATCGTGCAGGACCTCGTCGCCAAGGGTGTGAACGCGCTCGCCGTGGTGCCGATGGACCCGCAGGTGCTCGAGGGCACGCTGAAGCGCGCCATGGACCGCGGCATCGTCGTCGTCACCCACGAGGCCGACAACCAGAAGAACACCAATGCCGACGTCGAGGCCTTCGACAATGCCGACTACGGCAAGGCCCTGAACCAGCGCCTCGCCGAATGCATGGGCAAGAAGGGCAAGTGGACCACCTTCGTCGGCTCGCTCGGCAGCCGCACCCACATGCAGTGGGTCGGGGCGGGCGAGGCGAACGCCAAGCAGTATCCCGACATGCAGCTCGTCGACCCGAACAACGAGTCGTTCGACGACGCCAACGGCACCTATGAGAAGGCCAAGGAAATCCTGCGCAAGCACCCGGACATCAAGGGCTTCCAGACCTCGGCCGGCAACGACGTGCTCGGCGTCGGCCGCGCCATCGACGAGGCGGGCCTCTCCGGCAAGGTGTGCCTGGTCGGCACCGGCCTGCCCAACCCCTCGGCCGACCTGCTGGAATCCGGCGCCATCACCGCGATCGGCTTCTGGGACCCCAAGAATGCCGGCATGGCGATGAACTCGATCGCCAAGACCCTGCTCGCCAAGAAGCCGCTGACCGACGGCATGGATCTCGGCGTGCCCGGCTATGAAAAGGTGAAGGTCACCAAGGGCGCCGGCGAGGGTGTGCTGATCATCGGCAACGGCATGGTTCTCGCCGACAAGAACAACTACAAGGAATACCTGTTCTGAGCGACGTCGTTCCGTCCGGCGCCGGGGGTTCATCGAGCCCCCGGCGTGACGGACGGCGATGTGAGCCGGCGGGTTTCCGCCTTCGCCAGCCCGAAACCTTGATCACGGGGTCGCGCGTGTCCCAGAACGCCCCACTCGAGAACGCCCATCTCCCGGCGGGGTCGCGTCCCTTCCTGGAAGTGCGCAACATCCACAAGCGGTTCGGCGGCGTCCACGCGCTGCGCGGCGTCGGCTTCACCATCGTGCCGGGCGAGGCCTACCACCTCCTCGGCGAGAATGGCTGCGGCAAGAGCACCATCATCAAGATCATGTCGGGCGCGCTGGTGCCCGACGAAGGCGAGATCGTGCTGGAGGGGCGGGCGCACCGGGCGCTGACGCCGATCCAGTCGCTCGCCTCCGGCATCGAGACGGTCTACCAGGACCTCTCGCTGATCCCGAACCTCACCGTCGCCGAGAATGTCGCGCTCAACGAGCAGCTCGTGAGCGGCGGCGGCCGGCTGGCGCGGCTGTTCGACGCGAAGCGGCTGCGCGAGACCGCCGCCACCGCGCTCGCCATGGTCGGCCTGCCGACGGTGCGGGCCTTCCTCAACACCGTCGTCGCCGACCTGCCGCTGGCGGCGCGCCAGCTCGTCGCCATCGCCCGCGCGGTCGCCACCCGGGCCAAGATGGTGATCATGGACGAGCCCACCACCTCGCTGACCCGGCGCGAGGTCGACAACCTCATCCGCGTGGTGGAGCGACTGCGCTCCGAGGGGGTGGCGGTGCTGTTCGTCACCCACAAGCTGGACGAGTGCTACCGCATCGGCGGCCACGCCATCATCTTCCGCGACGGCCAGTGCGTCGAGCAGGGCCCGATCGAGAGCTACAGCAAGGCCCGCATCGCCGAGCTGATGACCGGCCGCAAGATCGAGGCGGCGCGCTACCGCACCGGCCGGCCCGGCGCGGAGGAGCTGTTCCGGCTGGATGGCTTCGGCCGCCCGCAGGCCTTCGAACGGGTGTCGCTCACCGTGCGCCGCGGCGAGATCCTCGGCATCACCGGCCTCGCCGATTCCGGCCGCAACGAACTCGCCACCGCGATCGCCGGTGTCGCCCCGGCCAGCGAGGGCCGGCTCTTCGTCGCCGGCGTCGAGACCCGGGTGAGCCACCCCCGGCAGGCCATCGCCCACGGCATCGGCTATGTCCCGGAAGACCGGCTGGCCGAGGGGCTGTTCCTCGACAAGTCGATCCTCGAAAACGAGATCGCCCTCGTGGTGCGCCAGCTTGCCGGCGCCTTCGGCGTGGTCGACCAGGCCAAGGGCCGCGCGCTGGCGGCCAAGCTCTCGCAGGACATGCGGCTCAACACCACCAATCTCGACCTGCCGGTCGGCGCGCTCTCCGGCGGCAACCAGCAGCGCGTGCTGATCGGGCGCTGGCTCAGCATCCTGCCCAAGCTGCTGGTGCTGCACGGGCCGACCGTCGGCGTCGATGTCGGCTCCAAGGACACCATCTACCGGGTGATCCAGCAGCTCGCCGAGGCCGGCATGGGCCTCGTCATCGTCAGCGACGACCTGCCGGAGCTGCTGCAGAACTGCGACCGCATCCTGGTCATGAATGGCGGCCGGATCGTCGCCGAATTCGACGCGCAGCAGGCCGACGAGGACGGTCTCTACCAGGCGATGCTCGCTTCCAAGACGGAGAATGTGCCATGAACCCGGCCCCGCTCGACCTCGTCGACGCCGGGCCCCGGCCGGCCCGCGGCTCCCGCCTGCGCGATCTGGTGGCGCGGCGGCCGGAGGCGATCACCTTCGTGCTGCTGGTGGCGATCTGCGTGGCGGTGTCGATCGCCAACCCGGCCTTCCTGCAGCCCTCCTCGCTGATCGACATCGGCCGCGCCAGCGTGGTGATGGGGCTGTTCGCGCTCGGCGTGTTCGTGATCCTCGCCGCCGGCGGCATCGACGTGTCCTTCACCGCCATCGCCGCCTTCACCATGTATTCGCTCACCGTGCTGGTCTCCCGGCATGTGCCGGGCCTGCCGATGCCGGTCATCGTGCTGATGGCGATGGCCGGCGGCGCGCTGCTCGGCACCATCAACGGCCTGCTGGTGCACCATCTCCGGGTGCCCTCGCTGATCGTGACCATCGGCACGCAATACCTGTTCCGCGGCTTCCTGCTGTCCTTCATCGGCACGGTGTGGATCATGTCGCTGCCCCCGCAGATGGGCGCCTTCGGGCGGATGCCGCTGCTCCAGTTCGAAGCGGCGACCGGGGCGACGATCACGCTGCCGATGTATTTCCTCGTCCTGCCGGCGGCGGCGCTGGTGACGTGGTGGATCCTCAACCGCACGCTGATGGGCAAGGCGATCTTCGCCGTGGGCGGCAATGCCGGGGTGGCGGCGCGGCTCGGCTACAACCTGCGCACGGTCCACGTCTTCATGTTCGCTTACGCCGGCGCGCTCGCCGGCCTCGCCGGCATCATCCACACCTGCGCCAACCGGCAGTCGAACCCGTTCGACCTGGTGGGCACGGAGATCAACGTCATCGCCGCGGTGGTGCTGGGCGGGGCGCGCATCACCGGCGGCACCGGCACCGTGCTCGGCACCCTGCTCGGCGTGCTGCTGGTGGTGGTGGTCAACAGCGTCCTGGTCCTGGTCGGCATTCCCAGCACCTGGCAGCGCGTGGTGGTCGGCGGCTTCATCCTGCTCGCCGCCGCCTTCTTCGTGACGTGCCAGAAGAAAAGCTGAACCTTCGCTTCGAGAGGAAGACATGAAGAAGTTTCTCAACGATCCGGCGCGCTTCGTCGACGAGATGCTGGAGGGCATCTACCGCGCTCATCCCCGGCAACTCACCTATGTCGCCGACGACCTGCGCTGCATGGTCACCGCCCGACCGAAGCCGGGCAAGGTCGGCATCGCCACCGGCGGCGGTTCCGGCCACCTGCCGGTCTTCCTCGGCTATGTCGGCGACGGCATGCTGGACGGTGCCGCGGTCGGCGGGGTGTTCCAGTCGCCCAGCGCCGAGCAGATGTATGAGGTGACGAAGGCGATCGACCAGGGCGCCGGCGTTCTCTACATCTATGGCAACTACACCGGCGACATCATCAATTTCGACATGGCGGCGGAGCTCGCCGACCTCGACGGCATCGCGGTGAAGCAGGTCGTCGGCAATGACGACGCCGCCTCCTCCGTCGTGGGCGAGGAGCACAAGCGCCGTGGCGTCGCCGGCATCTTCTTCCTGTTCAAGGCCGCCGGCGCCGCCGCCGCCGAGGGGCTCTCCCTCGACGAGGTGACCCGCATCGCCGACAAGGCCCGGCTCAACACCCGCACCATCGGCGTCGCGCTGTCGAGCTGCGTGGTGCCGGAGGTCGGCCACGCCACCTTCTCCATCGGCGAGGACGAGATGGAGATCGGCATGGGCATCCATGGCGAGCCGGGCATCAGCCGCAAGACGCTCGCCCCCGCCGACGCGGTGGTGGACGAGATGATGGCGCGGCTCTTCGCCGAGCAGGATGTCGGCCCCGGGGCCGAGGTCGCGGTGCTGGTGAATGGGCTCGGCGGCACGCCGAAGGAAGAGCTCTACATCCTGTTCCGCCGGGTCTCGCAGCTTCTGGAGGCGCGCGGCGCCACCGCCCGCCACGTGTTCATCGGCGAATACGCCACCGCGATGGAGATGGCCGGCGCCTCGATCTCGATGCTGGTGCTCGACGAGGAGCTGGAGCGCCTCATCGACGCCCCGGCGCACACGCCCTTCGTGGCGCATGTGAAGCTCTGAGGGGAGGGCGGGGCATGGAGCAGTTCCGGCCGGCCGATCTCGTCGCCCTGTTCGCGGCGTGGCGCACCCTGTTTGCCGAACAGCGCGAATTCCTCATCGCGCTGGACGGCAAGGTGGGCGACAGCGACCTCGGCATCACCATGAGCAAGTCCTTCGCCGCCGCTGCCGAGGCGCTCGCCGCCGAGCCACCGGAGGCGACGCTCTCCAAGCTGCTGCGCAGCGCGGGCGTCATCATGGCCAAGACCGCGCCCTCCACCATGGGCACGCTGACCGCCACCGGCTTCCTGCGCGCCAGCAAGGCGCTGGAGGGGGCCGAGGCCATCGGCACCGCCGAGGCCGCCGCCTTCTGGCGCGCCTTCGCCGATGGCGTGGCCGAGCGCGGCAAGGCCAAGCCCGGCGACAAGACCATCCTCGACGTGCTCGACCCCATCGCCCGCGCGCTCGAAGCCGCCGCGGCGGAGGGCCTTGCGCTCGGCCCGGCGCTCGGCCGCGCCGCCGAGGCGGCGGAGCAGGCGCTGGAGGCCACCAAGTCCATGGTCGCGCAGCACGGCAAGGCCGCCGCCTTCCAGGAGAAGGCCCGCGGCCTGCAGGATGCCGGCGCCACGGTGGGCGTGATGCTGGTGCAGACCATGCGCGACGCGGCCGCCTGAAACAGGCCCGCGCCTTCGCATCCATCCCTCCCGAGCGGTTTCCCCCTCTCGGTTCACTCCCTCCCCCGGTGCCTGCACCGGGGGATTTTTTTGTTGCCCCGTCAGCGCGAGTCCGGACGGCGCGGCTCGGCCCGCTGCCGCGGCAGGGCGAGGAGATGGCGCACCTTGGGGCCCTCCTCCAGCAGGTGGAAGCGGCGCACCTCCTGCTGCACGTCGGCATCGGCATGGGAGACGCGGCGGTGCTGGCGCAGATGCTCCGCCCAGCTTTCCACCATGAACCACTCGACGATGATCTCCGGCTCGGCGGCATCCTCGTCGACGCCCCAGGCATAGGCGCCGTCGCGCCGCCGCGACGACGACAGCCGCTCCAGCGCGGCGAGGAAGGCGGCGCGGTCGGCGCGGCCGATGCGGTATTCGATGAGGATCAGCACCGGGCCGCGGTCGCCTTCCACCGGGTCGGCGATCATCGGCTCGGGCCAGTGGCGGGAGGGGGTGAGGTCGGCATCCCCGGTGGGCAGCGCCACCCGGTGGACCACCAGCCCGGTGAGGACGAGGCCCGCCGCCGCCGCCAGCAGCGTCGCGGCAAGGCCGATCTCCTGCGCCACGAAGCCCCAGCCGACGCTGCCGCCGGCCATCGCGCCGTTGAACACGGTGAGATAGACCGCCAGCGCCCGCCCGCGCACCCAGTTCGGCAGGATCGCCTGCGCGGTGGCGTTCAGCGTGGTCAGCGCCACGATCCACGCCGCCCCCATCACGAAGAGCAGCGCCACCGCCGCCGCCTTGGGCGGGGCGAGGGCGAGGATGGCGGCGGGCAGCGCGGTGAACAGCGCGGCGGCGAGCATCAGCCCGTCCGGCCCCAGCCGCTGGCGCAGCCGCGTCAGCATCAGCGCCCCGCCGATCGCACCCACCCCGACCGAGCCGAGCA
>CAZIXP010000125.1:0-11852 GCA_964543245.1 uncultured Starkeya sp. | reverse complement strand
TGCTCCGCCATGCCCACCCGCTCGACCGTGCCGTTGCCGAACGGGAGATCGTCGACCGTGCGGCGCTGGAGCGGATCGCCCGGGAGCCCGTGGCCCCGCGTCCGGCGGCCGCCGCGCCGGCCCCGCGCCCCGCGCCCGCGCCGGCCGGTCCCCGCTCTGCGCGTCCTGCCGGGCTGCGCCCGGCGCTCGATCCTTCCCGCACCGGCGTCGCCGCCGATATCGAGGCGGCGCTGAGTGCGCTGTCCGATCCCGGCGCCTATGTACGCCAGCCGGGTGACACCCGGCGTCCCCGTCAGACCACCGCGGCTCCGCTGGCCGCGCGGGCTGCCCCCGAGCCGCAGCCGGCCGCCGGCGAGACGCGCTGGCGCGCGCCCGCCGCCCGCGGCGAGTCGGGCGACGCGCGCGGCGCCTTCAAACGCCCGGCCCGGAAGAAACGGGCAGGCTCGCAGACCATCACCTGGCAGCGCTTCGCGGTGCTGGCGTTGGCCTTTGCGGTCGTCGGCGGCGCCGGTGTCGCCCTCCAGTCGCTCGCCTCGCGCAATGACGATATCGCCGAGACTGGCCCCGCCGCCGGCGAAGTCGCCGCCTCCAATGTGGTGAGCTCCTCGGAGATGGCGGCGGCCCAGCCGACCCCGCGCAGCGCCGCGCCCTACACGCCGGTACCTCAGCTTGCTGCCACGCCGGCGCAGCCAGCGTCGGTAGCATTCACGGCGCAGCCGGCGACAGGAGCCGTCCCGGCCCAGCAGGCGACGGCGGCGCAGCCCGACGCGGCGGCCCTCTCGGCGGCCGAGGCGCTGCCGGTCCAGCCGGCCCCGGTCAGGCTCTCGGCGGGCGCAGAGTCCACACCCGCCTCCACCCCCGCGCCGGCCGCCTCGGTCGCGCTGGCGCGGGCGCTGCCGCCGCAGGACGCGGCCGCGCCCGGCGCTGCGCTGGCGCTGCAGGCCGAGACGCCGGAGCCGGCATCGCCGATTGCCGTGGTCGAGCCGCCCATCGGCCGGGCCGGCGCCGATGCGGCGGTTCAGGACACCAGCCTCACCGAAGCCGCCGAGCCTGCGGCCGCCCCCGCCGCCGTGCCGCTGCCGCGGCCCAAGCCGCCGGCGCCGAGGGTTGCCGGCCAGCCCGCCGCCTCTGCATCCGCTGCGGACCCGGTCGAAGTCGCAGCCGCCAGCCCCGCCCCGTCCGCCAGCCCCGCCGCGACGGAAGACGGCGCGCCGGCGGGCGATGATGCCGAGGCCGGCGCGGCGCCCGCCGCGGGCGAGGCCACTATCCGCAGCAGCGTGACGCTGCGCGCCCAGCCGGGCAATGGCGGGGCCGCGCTGGCGACGCTCAAGGCCGGGCAGAAGGTGACCGTGGTGTCCTGCAACATCTGGTGCCAGATCGTGGCCGACGGCAAGACCGGCTACGTCTTCAAGCGCTTCGTCAACGCCGGCGGCTGAGGCGGCCGGCGCCGCCGCCACGGCTTCGCGCCGTGCATGACCACCCCGCGCGCGGCCGCCGTTGCCGGTGGGCGCCGTAGCGGCTAGAGCTAGCGCCACCGCGCCGCCGTGGCGCTCTCCGTTATCGGCCGGTGCCTGCCGGCCCCGCCGGTGTCGCATGAAGTGCTATCTCATCAATCTCGATCGCTCGCCCGAGCGGCTCGTCAACATGGCTGAGCGGTTCGGGCGGATCAGTGTACCGTTCGAGCGCGTTTCCGGCATCGACGGCAAGAAGGTCGGCATCCAGCCCGCGGTGTTCTACAATGCCGACGGCACGGTGAAGCGGCGGCTCGCGATCGGCGAGGTCGCCTGCTTCCAGAGCCATCGCAGCTGCTGGCGCCGGATCGCGGAGGGCGAGGACGCCTTCGGCGCGGTGTTCGAGGACGACATCATCTTCTCCGACAAGGCGGGGCCGTTCCTGACGCGGGAGGACTGGATCCCCGCCGGCACCGACGCGGTGAAGATCGAGACCATGTTCCAGGAAACGCTGATCGGCCGCGAGGCGATCACGTTGCCGGACCGGTTCCGGCTCGCCCATCTCTACCACCAGCATTACGGCACCGCGGCCTATATCCTCTCGCGCGACTTTGCCGCCTATCTGGTCGAGACCTACCCCGAGCCGCCGGCGCCGATCGACCACGTCATCTTCGGGCCCGAGACCGGGCTGCTCTACCAGCGCAAGATCCTGCAGATGACGCCGAGCATCGCCATCCAGGAGCGCATGCTGGAGCCGCCCTCGGTGGATGAAGGCGGCAGCCTGCTGGAGTTCGACCGGATGGACGCGGGCGCCTCGGCCGCCCGCCGCGGCATGCGCCGCTTCCTGCGCAATCTCGCCAAGCCGTTTGAAAACCTGGCGCGCCGCCTCGAAGGCCGCCCGCGTGGCTACCGCGGCAAGGTGCCGCCCTTCGCCAGGCTCGCCGTGGTGCCGTTCGGCCGCATGTACCGCCGCCCGCGGCGCTGAGGCCGCCGGCCGCCCTCCCGGTCGCGGCCTTGCTGTAACAGGAAGCAGCAATTCTTGATGCTTTCGTCGTAGGCAGCGGGCGGCCGCGCGCTCGCCTGCTTCCGGGGCGCATGCTAGACCGCGCCCGGCGGAGCGATACATCAAGGAGCAGAATCATGGCTCAGAGCGCAATTCCCGCGGCCCGCGCGCCCCTGCGCGTCGGCGTCGTCGGCGTCGGCGTCATGGGTGCGAACCACGCCCGCGTGCTCGCCGACCTTCCCGGCGCGACCCTGGTGGGCATTGCCGACCCCGACCTCGCCCAGAGCCGCAAGGTCGGCGAGTTCCTCGGCTGCAAGGCGGTCGCCGACGTGCATGAGCTGGTTGCGCTCGGCCTCGACGCGGTCGTCGTCGCCGCCCCGACCCACCTGCACCACGACATCGCCCTCTCGGCCATCGCTGCCGGCAAACATGTGCTGGTGGAAAAGCCGATCGCCCCGACCGTCGAGGAGGCCGAGGCCATCGTCGGCGCCGCCACCCATGCCGGCGTCACCCTGATGGTCGGCCATGTCGAGCGCTTCAACCCGGCCGTGGCGGCGGTGAAGAACGCCATCCGCGGCGAGGAAATCCTCTCCATCGGCATCACCCGGGTCGGCCCGTTCCCGCCGCGCATGTCGAATGTCGGCGTGGTGATCGATCTGGCGGTCCACGACATCGACCTGATCTGCCATTTCACCGGCTCGCACATCACCGAGGTGCAGCCGCAGGTGAAGGCGGCGGTGGCGGAGCGGGAAGACATCGCCCTGCTGCAGTTCCGCACCGCCAATGGCGTGCTGGCGCACATCAACACCAACTGGCTGACGCCCTTCAAGGCGCGCACGGTGCAGGTCGCCACCCGCAACAAATACGTCACCGGCGACCTGCTGACCCGGCAGGTCACCGAGTGCTTCGACTACCGCACGGACGGCAGCTACAGCATGCGCCACCTGCCGGTGGCCTATGCCGAGCCGCTGAGGGTGGAGCTTTCCCGCTTCCTCGAGGCGATCCGCTCCGGCGAGCCGCCGGAGGTGACCGGCCAGGACGGCGTTGCCGCCATCGCCACCGCCATTCGCTGCCTCGCCGGAGATTCGGGCGAGGCCGACAGCAAGCCGCGCCTGCGGGCCGCCGGCTGAGAGGATACGGATGACCTCGCACGTGAAGACCGAATCCGCCCCCATCCCGTTCATCGACGTCGCCTCCCAGCGCGCCCGCCTCGGCTCGCGCATCGACGAGGCGGTGAGCCGGGTGCTGACCCATTGCCGCTTCGTCAACGGCCCCGAAGTTGCCGAGCTCGAGGCGAAGCTCGCGGCCTTCGCCGGCGCCCGCCACGCGGTGTCCTGCGCCAGCGGCACCGACGCGCTGGCGATGATCCTGATGGCGTGGGGCGTGAAGGCTGGCGATGCGGTGTTCTGCCCCTCCTTCACCTTCTGCGCCACGGCGGAGGTGGTGCCGTGGGTCGGCGCGACGCCGGTGTTCGTCGATGTGCTGCCCGACACCTTCAACATGGACCCCGCCAGCCTGGAGGCGGCGATCGCGGTCGCCCGGCGGGAAGGGCTGAACCCCCGCGCCGTCATCCCGGTCGACCTGTTCGGCCAGCCGGCGGATCTCGATGCCCTCCTGCCCATTGCCCGCGCCCACGGGCTGAAGGTGCTGTGCGACACCGCGCAGGGCTTCGGCGCGACCTGGAACGGCCAGCGCACCGGCAGCTTCGGCGATGCCACCGCGACGAGCTTCTTTCCGGCCAAGCCGCTGGGGTGCTACGGCGACGGCGGCGCCATCTTCACCGATGACGACGAACTGGTTCCGGTGCTGAAGAGCGTGCGCGAGCACGGCCAGGGCGTCGACAAATACGAGAACGTCCGCATCGGCATGACCGGCCGGCTCGACACCATCCAGGCGGCGATCCTGCTGGAGAAGCTGGCGATCTTCGAGGACGAGATCGCCGCCCGCGACGCCGCCGCCCGGCGCTACAACGCGGCGCTGGCGGATGTGTGCACGGTGCCGGTGGTCGATCCCCGCGCCAGCTCGGTCTGGGCGCAGTACACCATCCGCCTGCCGCACGGCACCCGCGACGCGCTGGCCGCCGCGCTGCAGAAGGAAGGCGTGCCGACCGCGGTCTATTACCGCATTCCGATGCACCGCCAGCCCGCCTACGCGCACTATCCCGCGGCGGGCAACGGGCTTCCGGTCTCGGAGCAGCTGTCCGGCGAGGTGATCAGCCTGCCGATCCACGCCTATCTCGACGCCGCGACCCAGGACCGGGTGATTGCCGCGGTGCGCCGCGCGCTGGGCGCCTGACCGCGCCGCCGTGAGCCGCTTTCGGCCTGCGGCGCGGCTCATGCGCCGCGGGAAATGTGCCGGCCGTGATCCCGCGGCACTGGCCGGCCCGGTGGCGGGCCGCTAGTTTGCCGCCGGCGCGCCCGCCTCGCCCGCGCCGATTCCGATCGTGGCGAGACGGCTGATCGAGCCCCATGATCCGTAGCATCTTCTCCGTCGGCAGCTGGACCCTCATCTCCCGGCTCTCCGGCTTCATGCGCGACATCGTGCTGGCCGCGACGCTGGGGGCGGGGCCGACCGCCGAGGCCTTCTACATCGCCTTCCGGCTGCCGAACCATTTCCGCTCCATCTTCGCGGAAGGCGCCTTCAACGCGGCCTTCGTGCCCGCCTTCGCCCGGGTGAAGACCCGCCAGGGCGAGGCGCGGGCGAGCGTCTTCTGCGGCGAGATCCTGACCGGCGTCGTCATCACCCAGCTCGTGCTGCTGGCCGCGGCGCTGGCCGGCACCGAATGGGTGGTGCGGATCATGGCGCCGGGCCTTGCCGCAGATCCCGAGCGCTTCGCCCTGACGGTCAGCTTCACCCGCATCACCTTCCCCTATCTCGGCCTCATCGCCGTGGTGACGCTGGTGGGCGGCGTGCTGAACGCCAATGACCGGTTCTGGGCGGCCGCGGCGGCCTCCATCTTCCTCAACGTCGCCATGGTCGGCACGCTCAGCGTCGCCGGGCTGTTTCCCACCGCCGGCCACGCCGCCGCATGGGGCGTGCTGATCTCCGGCTTCCTCCAGGTGGGCCTGCTGGTGTTCGACGCCGAATGGGCGGGAATCCGCATCCGCTTCGCGAGGCCACGGCTGGACCCGGAGATGCGGGCCTTCCTGCGCGCACTCGGGCCGGCGATCGTCGGCTCGGCCGGGGTGCAACTCGCCATCTTCGCCGACACGCTGATCGCCTCCTTCCTGCCGCAGGGCTCGATCGCGGCGCTGTTCTATGCCGACCGGATCAACCAGCTGCCCATCGGCATCGTTGGCATCGCCGCCGGCATCGTGCTGCTGCCGGAGATGTCGCGCCGCCTCGCCGCGGGGGACGACGAAGGCGCGCGCTACGCGCAGGCCCGGGCGGTGGAGCTGACGCTGACGCTCAGCCTGCCCTTCGTGGCGGCCTCGCTCGCCATTCCGGAGCTGATCATGCGCGGGCTGTTCATGCGTGGGGCCTTCGATGCCCAGCATGCCCATGCCGCGGGCCTGACGCTTGCGGCCTATGCGGTCGGCCTGCCCACCTTCGTGGTGATGCGCAGCTTCATGTCGCCCTTCTATGCCCGCGGCGATACCCGCACCCCGGTGATCGCCACCATGCTGGGCGCCCTGGTCAATATCGGGCTGAAGGTCGCGCTGATGGACCAGTTCGCCCAGGTCGGGCTCGCTTTCGCGACGTCGGCGGGGGGATGGGTGAGCCTCGGCCTGCTCATCTGGTTCGCCCGGCGCGTCGGCTATCCCGCCGGCGATGGCGCGCTGCTGCGCACGTTGCCGCGGCTGGTGGCGATCGGGCTGGCGCTGGGTGGGGCGCTCTACGCGCTGGCTCAGGCACTGGAGCCGGTGGTGGCCGGGCTGCCCGCCTTCCGCGAGGTGGCGCGGCTGGCGGCCTGCATCGTGGGCGGGGCGCTGCTCTATGGCGCGCTGCTGCTGGCGCTGATCGGGCCGCGCCACCTGCGCGGCATGCTGCGTAGCCGCCCGGTGCGCCCGCCGGTGGTTTAGTGGACTTACGCAGCGCAGCAAAACTGTGGTAGTGGCTGGAGCGTGGCAGCCTCCGTTGCGGGACGGACGCGCAGCCGGTCGGGCGGAAGCCCGGACCCGTCAGTTTGTTCGGAGAGCGTTCTATGAAAGCCCTCGCCCCGCGCCTTGCCGCCGGATTCCTTGCCCTGATGGCGCTCGGCCTCGCCGGCTGCGACCAGCAGCAGGCCCAGCAGGGTGCGCCGCCGCCCCCGCCGGTCACGGTGGCGAAGCCGCAGGTGCAGACCATCACCGACTATGACGAATATGTCGGCCGTTTCGCCGCAGTGGACCTCGTCAACATCTATGCCCGCGTCTCCGGCTATCTCGACCGCATCGCCTTCACCGACGGCCAGCTGGTGAAGAAGGGCGACCTGCTCTTCGTCATCGACAAGCGGCCCTTCCAGGTCGCGCTGCAGCAGGCGCAGGCCAATCTCCAGCGCTCGCAGGCCGATCTCGACTTCGCGGTGTCGGATCTCCAGCGCGCCGAGACGCTGCTGCAGGACAAGACCTCCACCGCCATCTCGCGCCAGACCTATGATCAGCGCCAGCAGACCGAGCGCACCGCGCGGGCCCAGGTTGCGGCCAATCAGGCCGCCGTTGCCGCCGCCCAGCTCGATCTCGACTTCGCCGAGCTGCATTCCCCGGTCACCGGCCGCATCGGCGACCGCCGCGCCTCGGTTGGCAACCTCGTGACCGGCGGCTCCGGCGGTGCCAACACCAACACGCTGCTGGCGACCGTCGTCTCGCTGGACCCGATCTATTTCGAGTTCACCTTCGATGAGGCGTCGTATCTGCGCTACAAGTCGATGGCGGACCGTTTCGCCAGCGCCGACCAGCCGGTTCCCGTCAAGCTCGGCCTGATCACCGAGCAGGGCTTCCCGCATGATGGGACGATGGACTTCGTCGACAACCGCATCAGCGAGACGACGGGCACCATCCGCGGCCGCGCGCAGTTCGCCAACCCGAACGGGCTGTTCACGCCCGGCATGTTTGGCCGCATCCAGGTGCCGGCCTCCGCGCCGCACCCGGCCATGCTGGTGCCCGACGTCGCCATCGGCACCGAGCAGACCCGCAAATTCGTCTATGTCATGGCACCCGGCACCGAGCCGCAGGCGCCGCAGATGAAATACGTCACCCTCGGCCGGGTGATCGACGGAAAGCGCGTCATCACCAGCGGCCTCGGGCCGGACGACCTCGTGGTCGTGAACGGGCTGATGCGCATCCGGCCGGGCTCCAAGGTCGTTGCCCAGGAGGAGCAGAAGAAGCCGGACGCACCCGCCCCCTCGGCCGCCAACTGAGCCGGGAGGCCGAACCATGCGCTTCTCGCACTTCTTCATCGACCGCCCGATCTTCGCCTCCGTCGTCTCGATCGTGGTGATGATCCTTGGCGGCGTCGCCTTCCTCTCCCTCCCGGTCGCGCAATATCCCGAGATCGCGCCCCCGGTGATCAACGTCACCGGCCAATATCCCGGCGCCAGCGCCGAGACCGTCGCCGACACGGTGGTCGCGCCGATCGAGCAGCAGATCAACGGCGTGGAGAACATGCTCTACGTCTCGTCGAACTCCAGCGCGGACGGGCGTTTCTCCATTGCGGTGACCTTCGAGGTCGGTACCGACCTCGATATCGCGCAGGTCCAGGTGCAGAACCGCGTCGCCACCGCGACCCCGCGCCTGCCGCAGGACGTGCAGCAGATCGGCGTGACGGTGGCGAAGAGCTCGCCCGACATCCTGATGGTCGTCAGCCTGTTTTCGCCGGACGACTCGCGCGACTCGCTGTTCATCTCGAACTTCGCCAATCTGCAGATCAAGGACCAGCTCCAGCGGGTGAAGGGCGTCGGCTCCATCACCGTGTTCGGCAGCCGCGACTATGCGATGCAGATCTGGCTGGACCCCAACAAGCTGCAGGCGCTGAACCTCGCCGCCAGCGACGTCACCGCCGCGCTGCAGACGCAGAACATCCAGGTCGCCTCGGGCGTGCTCAATGCCCCGCCGGTGCCCCACCAGCTCGCCTTCCAGGTGGCGGTGCGAACCCTTGGCCGTCTCTCGACGCCCGAGGAGTTCGGCAACATCGTCGTACGGCAGACGGGCGACGCGGTGGTGCGGCTGCGGGACGTGGCCCGCATCGAGATCGCAGCCCAGGACAATTCATCGATCTCCTATTTCGATTCCAAGCCGTCCGTGGCGCTCGGCATCTTCCAGCTGCCGGGCTCCAACGCGCTCGACACCGGGCAGGCGATCGAGGCGGCGATGAAGGAGATCGCCAAGTCGTTCCCGCCGGGCATCACCTATTCCACCGCCTACAATCCCACGCAGTTCATCGCCGAATCGGTCCGCGCGGTGGAGCACACCATCATCGAGGCGGTGGTGCTGGTGGTGATCGTGGTGATCCTGTTCCTGCAGACCTGGCGGGCGGCGATCATCCCGATCCTCGCGATCCCGGTCTCGCTGATCGGCACCTTCTTCATCATGAGCCTGTTCGGCTTCTCGCTGAACAACCTGTCGCTGTTCGGCCTGGTGCTGGCCATCGGCATCGTGGTGGACGACGCCATCGTCGTGGTGGAAAGCGTCGAGCACAACATCTCGACCGGGCTCAGCCCCCGCGACGCGGCCTACAAGACCATGGACGAGGTCGGCGGCGCGCTCGTCGCCATCTCGCTGGTGCTGGCCTCGGTGTTCGTGCCGTCGGCCTTCATCACCGGCATTTCCGGGCAGTTCTACCGCCAGTTCGCTCTCACCATTGCGGGCTCGACCCTGATCTCGCTGCTGGTGTCGCTGACCCTCTCGCCGGCCATGTGCGCCCTGCTGCTGCGCCCGCACCAGAAGGACCACAAGCCGGCCTGGTATGCGCGGCCGGTCACCGGCTTCTTCTACTATTTCAACCGCGGCTTCGACGGCGTCTCGCGCGGCTATGGCTGGCTGACGGGCCGGCTGGTGCGCTTCGCCGTGCTGGTGCTGGTGGTGTATGGCGCCATCCTGTTCTTCGGCCTGCAGATCTTCCGCGACACCCCGCAGGGCTTCATCCCGCAACAGGACCGCGGCTATCTCATCGTCGCCTCGCAGCTGCCGGGCGGCGCGGCGCTCGAGCGCACCAACGAGGTGATGCAGCGCGCCGCCAAGATCGCGCTGGCGACCCCGGGCGTCGCCCATGTGGTGAACATCGTCGGCTTCTCCGGCGCCACCTTCACCAACGCGCCCAATGCCGGCGCCATGTTCGTCATCCTCGGCCCGGCGGCGGAACGCGCCACCCGGCCCGGTGAATCTGCCGCGGCGATCCAGGGCGCGCTGTTCCAGAAGCTCGCCTCGATCGAGGAAGCCTTCATGATCGTGGTCCAGCCGCCGCCGGTGCAGGGCATCGGCAATGCCGGCGGCTTCCGCATGATGATCGAGGACCGCAACGGCCGCGGCTATGCCGCGCTGCAGGGCGCGGTCTATGCGATGATGGGGCGGGCGAACCAGACGCCGGGTCTCGTCCAGGTCTATTCGCTGTTCGAGACCTCGACCCCGCAGCTCTTCCTCGACATCGACCGCACCAAGGCCCAGCTCCTCGGCGTGAACATGTCGGAGGTGTTTGGGGCGCTGCAGACCTATATCGGCTCGTCCTATGTGAACGACTTCAACCTGTTCGGCCGCACCTACCGGGTGCAGGCCCAGGCCGACGCCCCCTTCCGGCTGACGCCGGAGGACCTGCTGAGGCTGCGGGTGAAGAACAACAATGGCGAGACGGTGCCGATCGGCTCCTTCGCCACGGTGCGCGACATCTCCGGCCCCTACCGTGTGCCGCGCTACAACCTCTACCCATCGGCGGAGCTCGACGGCAACACCGCGCCCGGTTTCTCGCAGGGTCAGGCCATCGCCAGCATGGAGCAGATCGCGCGGGAGACCCTGCCGGAGGGATTCTCCTTCGAGTGGACGGCGCTGGCCTATCAGCAGATCCGGGCCGGCAACACCGCCATCTTCGCCTTCGGGCTGGGCGTGGTGTTCGTCTTCCTGGTGCTGGCGGCGCAGTATGAAAGCCTGACGCTGCCGCTGGCGGTCATCCTCATCGTGCCGATGTGTCTCATCGCAGCGGTGACGGGCATTTTGATACGGCACATGGACAACAACATCCTGAGCCAGGTCGGGTTCATCGTGCTCATCGGCCTCGCGGCCAAGAACGCGATCCTGATCGTCGAATATGCCCGGCAGCTCGAGGATCAGGGCCACAACCGCTACGAGGCGGCGACCGAGGCGGCCAAGCTGCGGCTGCGGCCCATCATCATGACCTCGCTGGCCTTCATCCTCGGCGTGGTGCCGCTGGTGATCGCCACCGGTGCCGGCGCCGAGCTGCGTCAGGCACTCGGCACGGCGGTGTTCTCGGGCATGCTGGGCGTGACCGTGTTCGGCCTGCTGTTCACCCCGACCTTCTACGTGGTGTCGCGCTGGCTCGCCTCGCTCGGCAGCCGCAAGAAGCGCGACGGCGCGGGCTCGGCCGAGGTCCCGCCCGCTTCGCCCAGCGCGGCGCACTGAGCCGCGCCCATTGGTGCCACGCCTATTGGTGCCGCGATCTGCAAAGTTCGCGGCACCGCATTGGCGGGCGGTGTGCCGGCCCGCGGTTCGGGCACCTTTGCACGTCGTGAGGTCTGGCGGCTCCGGTCGTCAGCCCGGGGGGGCGGCCGCGGCGGCTCAGTCCAGTACGGCGGCCTTGAGCAGGCAGACCATGGTGGCGTGTGCCGCGTCACGGCCGGTGTTGCGGATGACATGGCGGCGGTCGCAGCGGTAGCGCAGCGTCTCGCCGGCGCGGGCCAGCTCGGTCACGTCGCCGCACTCCACCTCCAACTCGCCGGCAATGACCGACAGGCATTCGATGGACCCACGCTGATGGCCGTCGGAGATCAGCTCGCCGCCGGGTTCGGCGACGAAGTCGAACCATTGCAGCCATTCCACCGTCTTGATCCAGCCGGTGATGGTGAGGCGGCACTTGCCATCTTCCGACAGCAGCATCGGGGTGTCGGAGCGGCTGAGATGCTCGACGAAGGGTTCGTCATCCGTCGCGGCGAGGAAGCGCTCGATTGACATGTCCAGCGCCTGCGAGAGCCGCCAGACGGTGGCGAGCGTCGGGTTGGTTTCGTTGCGCTCGATCTGGCTGATGATCGACTTGGCGACGCCGGACTGCTCGGCGAGGTCCGACAGCGAGAGGTTATAGGCCTTGCGCAGGCGCTGGACGGTGCGGCCGAGCTGGCCGGTGATGGCCTGCGCGCCGGCGTCCATGCCGCCCCTGTCGATGATCCGCGTGCGCCCCGACATGCTTCCTCCTGCCTCACCCAGGGCGCGACATTAGAGCATTTTCGAGCGAAGTGGATTCCGGTTCGCGTGAAGAAA
>CAZIXP010000124.1:2651-12082 GCA_964543245.1 uncultured Starkeya sp. | reverse complement strand
CTGCGCCGGGCGATCGGCCAGCGGCCGGTCTTCCTGGCCGCCTCCACCCACCCCGGCGAGGAGGAGGCGGTGCTCGCCGCCCATGGCCGGCTGCGGGCGACCATGCCGGATCTGCTGACCATCGTCGCCCCCCGCCACCCCGAGCGGGGCGCCGAGGTGGTGCGCGCCGCCACCGAGGCGGGCCTTCCCGCGGTGCTGCGCAGCGATGGCTACCTGCCGGATCGCGGCACCCAGATCTATGTCGCCGACACCATCGGCGAGCTCGGGCTGTTCTACCGGGTGGCGCCGCTCGCCTTCATCGGCGGCTCGCTGGTGCGCCATGGCGGGCAGAACCCGATCGAGCCGATCCGGCTCGGCTGCGCCGTGCTGCATGGCCCGCATGTGATGAATTTCCAGGACATCTACGGCCGGCTGAACCAGAATTACGGCGCCGAGACCGTGACCAGCGCCGAGGAACTGTACCGCCAGGTCCACGCGCTGTTCGGCGACCAGAGCCGCCGCACCGGCACCGTCGAGGCCGGCCGGGCCACCATCGCCGCCCTGGGTGGCGGGCTCGACCGCACGCTGGCGGCGATCGACCCCTATCTCGTGCAGATCCGGCTGGAGAGGCACTAGCGATGGCTCACCCGACGGTGCGACGTCTGCCATGCCCCGCCGGCGCGCGGGGAGGGCGCTGAGCGATGCGCGCGCCGGGCTTCTGGTGGCAGAGCGAGCCGGCCGGGCTGGCCCGGCTGCTGGAGCCGCTGGGGTGGCTCGGCGGCGCCATCGCCACCCGCCGGCTCGGCCGCCCCGGCCGCGATCCCGGCGTGCCGGTGGTGTGCGTCGGCAATCCCACCGTGGGCGGGGCCGGCAAGACCCCGACCGCCCTCGCCCTCGCCCAGCGGCTGAAGGCGCAGGGCCGCCATCCCGTCTTCCTCACCCGCGGCTATGGCGGAAAGCTGCCCGGCCCCTTCCTCGTCACGCCTGCCCACCGGGCCGCGGCCACCGGGGACGAGCCGCTGCTGCTGGCCCGGGTGGCGCCCACCGTGGTCGCCCGTGACCGCCGCGCCGGCGCGGAGCTGGCGGTGACGGCGCAGGCCGATGTGGTGGTGATGGATGACGGCTTCCAGAATCCCGCCCTCGCCAAGGCGCTGTCGGTGCTGGTGGTGGACGGCGCGGTGGGGGTGGGCAACGGGCTGTGCCTGCCGGCCGGCCCGCTGCGCGCGCCGCTGGCGCCCCAATTCGCCCGCGCCCAGGCGGTGCTGCTGATCGGCGAGGGCGCGCCCGGCGAGCAGGTGGCGCAGGCCGCGCTGGGGCAGGGGCTCGTCGTGCTGCGGGGCCGGCTGGCGCCGGAGGCGGAGGGCGCGGCGCGGCTGTTCGGCCACCGGGTGGCGGCCTTTGCCGGCATCGGCCGGCCGGCCAAGTTCTTCGAAACCCTGCGGCAGATCGGCGCGACACCGGTGCTGGCCCGCGGCTTTCCCGATCACCACGCCTATAGCGTAAGCGAGGCGCTGGAGCTGCGCCGGGCCGCCGATGCCGGCGATCTCCAGCTTGTCACCACGGAGAAGGACGCGGTGCGGCTGCTCGGCACGCCGGCGGGCGAAATCCTCGGGCCGGTGCTGCGGGTGCTGCCGGTGCGGCTGGTGCTGGAGCGCGACAGCATGCTGGCGCTCGACGCTCTGCTGGCCCGGGCTCTCGCCCGGGGCTGAGCCCCGCGGCTACCGCGCGGCGCGGCCGGGGTGCAGGCGGGCGAGCACCGCCTGCGGGGTGGCGTAGGCCTCCTGAAGGTCGACGCTCCAGTAGCGCAGCTCGTCGAGCGGAATGGGCTGCCCGGTCACGGCGCAGCGCACGAAGGTGCCCGGCCGGACGATGCGGAAATCGCCGTCGAGATAGCGGATTTCGGCCTCGCCGGAGGCGGGCGGGAAACGTTCAAAGCGGTTCATGGCCGCGCTCATTCCTGCGTCTACAAGGCGATATAATGGCGAGCCGCCCCGCCCGCCGCAAGCCGGCCGCTCCGGCAGCCACCCCGGCCGCAGCGGGCAGGGCCGCCGGCCCGGGCGCGGCCGTGTTGCGCCGGGGTCGCGCCGTCCCCGTCGGTTGGGTGCCGCTCACCGGGGCGGCCCGGATCGGCCTCCGCCGTCACTCGAACAGCGAGGGCTGCTTCGGCCCCGCCGGCTTCGGTCCCGCCGGCTTGTCCCGGGGCCGGGCCTTGTCGCGGCGCGCGGCGCGGCTCTCCGCCGCCGGGCCGCTGTCGGCGGGAGCTTCCCCCGCTCCCGCGGGCCCCTCGACCACGGCGGCGAGGTCGGCATCGGCGAATTGCAGGGTCAGCCGCGCGCCCGCCGCCAGCCCGGCGGCGCGCCGCACCGGCTCGCCGGAGGGCCCGCGCACCAGCGCGAAGCCGCGCTCCAGCACGCCGCGATAGGACAGCGCGGTCAGCAGCTTGTTGACGGCGTCCAGCCGCTCGCGGCGCTGCCGGGCCTCCTGCCGCAGCGCGCGCCGCAGCCGGTCGGCGAGGGTTTCGGCCCGCTCGCGCCCGCGCCCGACCCGGTTGGCATGGGCCTGGGCGCTGAGGCCGAGCCGGGCCTCCAGCCGGGTGAGGCGCAGCCGGTGGCCGGCGGTGGCGGCCTTCAGCGCCCGCGGCAGCCGGTCCGCCAGCACCGCGGCGCGCTCCTGCCGGCGGGCGATCTGGCCGGCAAGAAGGGCCGGGGAGAACCGCGCCTCGGCGCGGGCGAGGCGCAGCCGGTGCGCCGCCGCATTGGCCTTCAGCGCCCGCGGCAGCCGCTGGGCGGCGACGTCGAGGCGCTGGCGCGGCACGGCGAGCAGGGCGTCGGCGGTGGGCAGCAGCCGGGCGAGCGCGCGCAGCTCCGCGCGGCGCTGCTCGCCGGCCCGGACCATGGCCCGCCGGCGGCGGGCATCGAGCGCGGCGACCTCGGCCAGCAGGGCCGCCCGCACCGGCACCGCCATCTCCGCCGCGGCGGTGGGGGTGGGGGCGCGCACATCGGCGGCGAAATCGATGAGGGTGACGTCGGTCTCATGGCCGACCGCCGAGATCAGCGGGATATCGCTCTCCGCGGCGGCGCGCACCACCGCCTCCTCGCTGAAACCGAGCAGGTCTTCCAGCGAGCCGCCGCCGCGCGCCACGATCAGCACATCCGGCCGCGGCACCGGCCCGCCGGGGGCGAGCGCGTTGAAGCCGCGGATGGCGGCGGCCACCTCCGCCCCGCAGGTGTCGCCCTGCACCCGCACCGGCCACACCAGCACCCGGCGGGGAAAGCGGTCCGCCAGCCGGTGCAGGATGTCGCGGATCACCGCGCCGGTCGGCGAGGTGACGACGCCGATGACGCCCGGCAGGAAGGGCGGGCGGCGCTTGCGCTCGGGGGCGAACAGCCCCTCGGCGGCGAGGCGGCGCTTCCTCTCCTCCAGCATCGCCATGATGGCGCCGGCGCCGGCGAACTCGATCTGGTCGATGACGATCTGGTAGGAGGACTTGCCGGGGAAGGTGGTGATGCGGCCGATGGCGACCACCTCCAGCCCCTCTTCCGGCCGCACCTTCAGCCGGCCGAACGTGCCCTTCCACACCACGGCGTCGAGCCGGGCGCCGGCGTCCTTCAGCGAGAAATAGGCATGGCCGGAGGAATGCTGGCCGCGAAAGCCGGAAATCTCGCCGCGCACGCGGACATGGCCGAAGGCGTCCTCCACCGTGCGCTTCAGCGCGCCGGACAGCTCGGAGACGCTCCAGTCGAGGGTGTTGGAGACGGGGGAATCGGGCGGGGTATCGACCATGCACCTTCCTTAGTCGGTTTGCGGCCGGGCCAAAAGCCGGTGCCGCCACGGGGCCGTGCCACCAACGCCTCCACCCGGCGGGCGTGCCGGCGCCTTGATCGGCGGGGGGCGGCGGACTAGGTTGCCGCCACCTCAAACCGCCGGCTCATCCCATGATCGATCTCACGCTTCCGCCCCACATGCGGCCCGACCGTTCGTTCCAGGGCCTCATCCTCGCGCTCCAGCGCTTCTGGGCGGACAAGGGCTGCGTCGTGCTGCAGCCCTACGACATGGAGGTGGGCGCCGGCACCTTCCACCCCGCCACCACGCTGCGCGCGCTGGGGCCGCTGCCGTGGAAGGCCGCCTATGTCCAGCCCTCGCGCCGGCCGAAGGACGGCCGCTACGGCAAGAACCCCAATCGGCTCCAGCATTACTACCAGTATCAGGTGATCCTGAAGCCGTCGCCGCCGGACCTGCAGGAGCTCTACCTCGCCTCGCTCGACGCCATCGGCATCGACCTCCGGCTGCATGACGTGCGCTTCGTCGAGGACGACTGGGAGAGCCCGACGCTCGGCGCCTGGGGGCTCGGCTGGGAGTGCTGGTGCGACGGCATGGAGGTGTCGCAGTTCACCTATTTCCAGCAGGTCGCCGGCTTCGAATGCGCGCCGGTCGCCGGCGAGCTGACCTATGGGCTGGAGCGCCTCGCCATGTATGTGCAGGGCGTGGAGAACGTCTACGACCTGAATTTCAACGGCCGCGAGGGTGACGAGAAGGTCACCTATGGCGACGTCTTCCTGCAGGCCGAGGAGGAATATTCCCGGCACAATTTCGAGCACGCCGACACCGCCATGCTGCTGGAGCAGTTCCGCATGGCCGAGAGCGCGGCGGCGAAATATCTCGAAGCCGGCTGGAGCGAGGACCGCTCCCGCCACCTCATGGCGCAGCCGGCCTATGACCAGTGCATCAAGGCGAGCCACGTGTTCAACCTGCTCGACGCGCGCGGCGTCATCTCGGTGACCGAGCGCCAGAGCTACATCCTGCGGGTGCGCGAGCTGGCGAAAGCCTGCGGCGCCGCCTGGCTTGCCACCGCGGCGGGCGGGGCGGGCGGCGCGGCGGCAGACAGCGCGGCGGGATGATAAAAGCTGCCAATGCTGCCGGCCGGGATTATGACAAACCGCCCTTTTGTTATAATCCCGGGCCCTCAGGATTGCAGGCCATGACCGCCGAGGATGCGCCCGCCGCGCGCGAGGGGCGGCGCCCGGCACGAGCCGCTGGCTGAGCTTCGCCCGCCACCTTCATTCGTCCGAGATCGCCGGCACGTCGAATCCGCGCTATTTCATCGCCCGGGAAATCCGCGACCTCATCAACCGCAGTCTCGCGCCGCGGGGGTGATGGAAAGGGATTGCGGAACCGCAGGCCGCGCGGTAGCCCCTTGACGTCGCGCAGCCCGCGCCCGTCGGCCCCACCGGCTCACGCTCGTCGCCCGTTCACCCGCGTCGCCCGCCTCGTCCACCGCCCGCCCCGTTCCCGCGCCTTTGCCTCGCCTCCTTCCGGCCTGCTTCTCCCCCACCCCCATCTGAGGGTCCGCCATGACGGCCACCGGCTTCGACCGTGAACGCCTCCCGACCGGCGCGGGCACGGCAACGGAGGGATCGGCCGCCGCCGGGGGCGGGGCCAGTCCGCGCATGCTGCTGGCCGGCGTGCTGGGCAACATGCTGGAATGGTACGATTTCGCCGCCTATGGCTTTCTCGCCGCGGTGTTCGCGACCAATTTCTTTCCTGCCGGCGATGCCTTTGTCGGCCTGATCTCGGCCTTCGGCATCTTCGCCGCCTCGTTCCTCATGCGGCCGCTGGGCGGCATCCTGTTCGGCCATATCGGCGACCGCCATGGCCGGCGCTACGCGCTCTACGTCTCGGCCGGGCTGATGACGCTCTCCACCGTGGCGATCGGCGTGCTGCCGACCTATGCCACGCTGGGCGCGGCGGCACCGGTGCTGCTGCTGCTGCTGCGGCTGGCGCAAGGGCTTTCGATCGGCGGCGAATACACCATGTCGGCCATCTTCCTCGCCGAGAACGCGGCGCCGGGGCGGCGCGGTTTCCTCACTTCCTTCGCCGGCTTCGGCGCCAGCGGCGGCACGCTGCTCGGCTCGGCGGTGGCGGCGCTCACCGCCTCGCTGATGTCGCAGGCCGATCTGGTGGCCTGGGGCTGGCGGGTGCCCTTCCTCGCCGGCATCGTGCTCGGCGGCTTCGCCTTCGTGCTGCGGCGGACCGGGCGCGAGCCGGCCGCGCCGGCGACCTCCGCCCGCGAGCCCAGCCCAACCCCCCGGGTGCCGCTGCCCATCGTCGACGCCTTCCAGCGCGACGGGGCGGACATGCTGCGGGCGATGGCGCTGAGCGTGATGCTGGGGGCGGGCTTCTACCTGCTGTTCGTCTACCTCACCACCTACATGCAGGAGGTCGACGGCCTCTCCGTGCGCAGCTCGCTGCAGATCAACACCGCCACCATGGTGGTGCTGCTGGTGCTGTGCCCGCTCTGCGGGCTGCTGTCGGACCGGATCGGCCGCAAGCGGCTGATGGTGGGCGGGCTGATCTCCCTCATCGTGCTGTCCTGGCCGCTGTTCCGCCTGCTCAGCAGCGGCGACGCCACGGGCGTCATCGTCGGCCAGCTCGGCTTCGCGGTGCTGATGTCGACCTATTGCGGCCCGATGCCGGCGGCGCTGGTGGAGATGTTCCGCGCCGGGGCGCGCTGCTCGGCGGTGTCGTTCAGCTACAATCTCGCGCTGGGCATCGCCGGCGGCACCGCGCCGATGGTGGCGGTCTATCTCGTCACCCGCGAACACGACGACATGGGGCCGGCGGTCTATCTCATCGGCATGGCGGCGGTGTCGCTGGCCGCCGCCCTTACTTTGCGCGACCGCACCGGCCAGCCGCTGCGCTGAGCCGCGCCGTATTTCCATCGCCCGCCGGGCCGTGCTAGGTCCCGCGCGAACCCTCATCCCGGAACGCCGGGCCTTCCCGCCGCGTCCCGCCGCCGAGACCGCCAGCCATGCCCGACCTTCTGCTCGAACTGTTCAGCGAAGAAATCCCCGCCCGCATGGAGGCGGCCGCTGCCGACAGCCTGAGGAAGCTCGTCACCGACGCGCTGGTGGAGCGCGGCCTGCTCTATGAGGGCGCCAAGGCCTTCGTCACCCCGCGGCGGCTGGCGCTGGCGGTGCACGGCCTGCCCGCCGCCCAGCCGGACCGGCACGAGGAGCGCAAGGGCCCGCGGGTCGGCGCGCCGCAGGCGGCGATCGACGGCTTCCTGAAGGCCGCAGGACTCGCCTCGCTCGACGAGGCGAGCATCGAGAGCGACCCGAAGAAGGGCCAGTTCTACGTCGCCCGCATCCACCGCCACGGCCGGCCGACCCCGGAGGTGATCGCCGAGATCGTGCCGGAGATCGTGCGGGCCTTCCCCTGGCCGAAGTCGATGCGCTGGGGCAAGGCCTCGGCGCAGGCCGGCTCGCTGCGCTGGGTGCGGCCGCTGCAGTCCATCCTCTGCACCTTCGGGCCCGAGACCGAGGAGCCCGAGGTGGTGCGCTTCGAGATCGACGGCCTCGCCTCCGGCGACACCACCCGGGGCCACCGCTTCCTCGCCTCCGGCCCGATCCGCGTGCGCCGGCTGGAGGACTACCTCGCCAAGCTCGAGGCGGCGAAGGTGGTGGCCGACCGCGAGCGGCGCAAGGACATCATCCTCGCCGACGCCAAGGACCTCGCGCTCGCGCAGGGGCTGGAGCTGGTGGAGGATGCCGGGCTGCTGGACGAGATCGCCGGGCTGGTGGAATGGCCGGTGGTGCTGATGGGCGCCTTCGATCCCGCCTTCCTCGACGTGCCGGACGAGGTGATCCGCGCCACCATCCGCGCCAACCAGAAGTGCTTCGTGCTGCGCGACCCCGCCACCGGCCGGCTCGCCAGCCGCTTCGTGCTGGTGTCGAACCTCGCCGCCAGCGATGGCGGCGCCGCCATCGTCGCCGGCAATGAGCGGGTCATCCGCGCCCGGCTCTCCGACGCCAAGTTCTTCTGGGAAACCGACCGCAAGACCAACGCCACCGTGCCGCTGGAGGAGCGGCTGGCGAAGTTCGGCAATGTGACCTTCCACGAGAAGCTCGGCTCGCAGCTGGAGCGCATCCGCCGCATCGCCGCGCTGGCGCGCGAGCTCGCGCCTCTCGTCGGCGCCGACCCCGACCTTGCCGAGCAGGCCGCGCTCTACGCGAAAAGCGACCTGCGCACCGAGGTGGTGGGCGAGTTCCCCGAGGTGCAGGGGCTGATGGGGCGCTATTACGCCGAGCTGGAAGGGCTGCCGGCGGAGATCGCCGCGGCGGCGGACGAACACTACAAGCCGCAGGGCCCGACCGACCGGGTGCCGACCGCGCCGGTGTCCGTCGCGGTGGCGCTGGCCGACAAGCTCGACACGCTGGTCGGCTTCTGGGCGATCGACGAGAAGCCCACCGGCTCCAAGGACCCCTTCGCCCTGCGTCGCGCCGCGCTGGGCGTGGTGCGGATCGTGCTGGAGAACGGGGTGCGGCTTAACCTCTCCCGGCTGCTGCTGGGACAGATCCTCACCGGGGTCGACGTCTCGGTGGAGCGCCGCCGCGAGGGAGACATGCTCGACACGGTCGTCGACGTCCGCTTCGGCCGTCGGCTCGTCTCGGCGATGCATCTCGGCAAGAGCGGCGTCAGCTATGAGCAGGCGCAGGCCGACGTCAAAGACGTCGGGCAGGCCTTCGCCCGCGACACGGCTGCCGATCTCCTCGCCTTCTTCGCCGACCGCCTCAAGGTCCACCTCCGCGAGAGCGGGGCGCGGCACGACCTTGTCGACGCCGTCTTCGCCCTGCCCGGGCAGGACGACCTGCTGCTGGTGGTGAAGCGGGTGGAGGCGCTCTCGCGCTTCCTCGCCACGCAGGACGGCAAGAACCTGCTCGCCGGCACCAAGCGCGCGGCGAACATCCTGCGCATCGAGGAGAAGAAGGACGGCGCCAGCTACGACGCCGCGCCCGACGCCGCGCTGTTCGTCGAGGCGGAGGAGCGCGCGCTGGCGGACGCCATCGCCGCCGCCACCCCGGTGATCGACGCCAGGCTCGCCGACGAGGATGTCGAGGGCGCCATGGCCGCCATCGCCGGGCTGCGCGCGCCGGTCGACGCCTTCTTCGAGAAGGTGACGGTGAACGCCGCCGAGCCCGCGCTGCGCGCCAACCGGCTGAACCTGCTGGGCGCCATTCGCCGCGTCACCCGGGCGATCGCGGATTTCGAGCGCATCGAGGGCTGAGCCGCCGGGCGCGGCCGGATGGCCGCCGGCAGAGGCGGCGGCCGGCCCGATGCCTGCCCGCCGGCGCGGGCGGAGAAATTGGCGCCCGCCCTGCCGGTGTCAGACCTGCCCGCAGGGGGTCCGCTGACGCGGCGGGTCTTCTCCCACGGGGACCTGCCGTCGCCGGTACCTGCCGCCGATCCGGAACCTTCTGCTACCTCCCGCCGTTGAGGGGCCGGGCCGTTTCGGCCCGCGGCGCCCGTGGCCCCGGCACCCGCCGGGGCGGCGCCTCAGGAGGGCCTGCCCATGAATGTCGACGTCATCGTCCTTCAGCCGATCGTGGCGCTGCTGGCCGGGATTCTCATCCTCATCATGCCGCGCCTGCTGAACTTCATCGTCGCCATCTACC
>CAZIXP010000124.1:0-2628 GCA_964543245.1 uncultured Starkeya sp. | reverse complement strand
TGGGCCACGTGTGAGGGCGTGCGGTCGCACCGCCTGCGGCCGTGATGCCTGCCGGCGGTGCCCGGCGCGGGCCGGGCACCGGGCGCCGCGTCGCGCCGGCGCGAGGCGGCCCGCTCAGCGCTTCAGCGCCGCGTCCACGCTGATCGGGCCAGGGCCGGCGAAGGCGAGATAGAAGAACACGAAGCAGTACAGCGCCGCGAGCTCGCCGCCATTGATGATGGGGAAGAAGTTCTGCGGCCCGTGGACCAGGAAATACGCCACCGCGGTCATGCCGGAGACGATGAAGGCGGTCGGCCGGGTGAACAGCCCCAGCACCAGCAGCACCCCGCCCACCAGCTCGATGATGCCGGCGATGCCGGGCAGCGCGGTCAGCGAGACGCCGGTCATCTGCGTCACCGGGAAGCCGAGCACCTTGGTGGTACCGTGCTGCAGCAGCAGAAGCCCGGCCATGATGCGCAGCAGGCTGAGAACCCGCGGCGTCCAGGCGGAAAGAAGAGCAGTGTCGTTCATGATGGAAACCTCCTCGCACCGGCGGCATGCCGGCCCGCGGAAGGTGACCCATCGACACCGCGGCTTCAACGCAGGACGGTATGCCGCAGTGCAAAAGGCCAATTGCAGCGGCATGCGTGAAGCGCTAGACACGATCATGGAAAAGTGATCGGGACGAGGCTGCCGCGGGGGCAGTAGCTTATTGATCTGACGTGACTTCCGGACCCTGCCGATTTTCCATCGGAGCAGGGATCGTGTTCACCGGCTCCTCGATACGGATTCTCAAAACATGACAAAATGGGTCTACACCTTCGGTGACGGCACTGCGGAAGGCGCGGCGGAGATGCGCAATCTGCTGGGCGGCAAAGGCGCCAACCTTGCCGAAATGTCCAATCTCGGCCTGCCCGTGCCGCCGGGCTTCACCATATCCACCGAAGTGTGTACCTGGTATTACGCGCACGGAAACGCCTATCCCGAGGAACTCAAGGGCCAGGTCGAGGCCGCGCTGGGCCATATCGCCCGGCTGACCGGCCGGACCTTCGGCGATCCCGCCAACCCGCAGCTCGTCTCGGTGCGCTCCGGCGCCCGCGCTTCCATGCCGGGCATGATGGACACGGTGCTCAATCTCGGCCTCAATGACGGCACCGTCGAGGCCGTCGCCGCGGCCTCCGGCGACGCCCGCTTCGCCTATGACAGCTACCGCCGCTTCATCCAGATGTACTCCAACGTGGTGCTGGACCTTTCCCACCACCATTTCGAGGAGGTGCTGGACGGCTACAAGGACGAGCACGGCTATTCCCTCGACACCGACCTCTCCGCCGAGGACTGGAAGGAGATCGTGACCCGCTACAAGGCGCTGGTCGCCCATGAGCTCGGCCGCCCCTTCCCGCAGGACCCCCACGACCAGCTCTGGGGCGCCATCGGCGCCGTGTTCGGCTCGTGGATGAACCAGCGCGCCATCGTCTATCGCCGCCTTCACGCCATCCCCGAGAGCTGGGGCACGGCAGTGAACGTGCAGGCCATGGTGTTCGGCAATATGGGCGAGACCTCGGCCACCGGCGTCGCCTTCACCCGCAACCCCTCCACCGGCGAGAACGCGCTCTATGGCGAGTTCCTGATCAACGCCCAGGGCGAGGACGTCGTGGCGGGCATCCGCACCCCGCAGAACATCACCGAGTCCGCGCGCATCGCCGCCGGCTCCGAGAAGCCCTCTATGGAGAGCGCGCTTCCCGAGGTGTTCACAGAGTTCCAGCGCATCGCCGGGGTGCTGGAAGGCCATTACCGCGACATGCAGGACCTCGAATTCACCGTCGAGCGCGGCAAGCTGTGGATGCTGCAGACCCGCTCGGGCAAGCGCACTGCCAAGGCCGCGCTGCGCATCGCGGTGGAACTGGCCAATGACGGCGTGATCAGCAAGGAAGAGGCGATCGCCCGGGTCGATCCCGGCGCGCTGGACCAGCTTCTCCACCCGATGCTGGACCCCAAGGCCGACAAGCAGGTCATCGGCTCGGGCCTGCCCGCCTCGCCCGGCGCCGCCTCGGGCGAGATCGTGTTCTCCGCCGACGAGGCGGAGCTGCTGAAGTCGCAGGGCCGCAAGGTCATCCTGGTCCGCATCGAGACCTCGCCGGAAGACATCCACGGCATGCACGCCGCCGAGGGCATCCTCACCACCCGCGGCGGCATGACCTCCCACGCGGCGGTCGTGGCCCGCGGCATGGGCAAATGCTGTGTTGCCGGCTGCGGCGACATCAAGTTCAAGCCGGCGATCAAGGCCCTTGAGGGCGGGAACGTCCGCTTCGCCGACGACACCGTCGAGCAGGTCGACGCCATCATCTTCGCCACCGGCTACGACATGCGCTTCCCGTTCTTCGACGACCCCGAGCTCGTTCCCGACGCCGATCACCGGCTGCCGCTGTTCAAGCGGATGATGAAGCCCGGCGTGCCGAACCTGTTCTACATGGCGCTGGCCCAGCCGCTGCCGACGTTGGTGAATTTTGCCGAGCAGCAGAGCAAGCTGGCCGCCGCCTATCTGGCCGGCCGGTACATGCCGCCGCCCGTCGCCGAAATGGCGCGCCGGATCGTCAAGGATGAGGAAACCCACCTGGGCCAATACTACCAGGCCAAGCGCCACACCATTCA
>CAZIXP010000123.1:0-12151 GCA_964543245.1 uncultured Starkeya sp. | reverse complement strand
AGGTTGTTGTCTTGCCGCATTTTCTTCACGCGAACCGGAATCCACTTCGCTCGAAAATGCTCTAGATGCTGATATAGCTCACCGCCATGCCGATGATGACGAGCAGGAGCCCGATACCCAGCACATAGCGCATGGGCCGGACCTCGACGCTCTGCCGCGAGGGGGTGGTCGACTGCACGCCCACCTCGCCATCTTCCACGACGCGACGCTCGGGGGTGACGTCCTCTGCCATTTTCCTTCCTTCCGCAAATGCCTGCCGGGGTTGCCTGTGTGCCAACGCGCCAGGTCGGAAATGGGTCCCGTCGGGGTGGAGGGTCAGTGCGGTGGGGAGGACGATGAGTCCGAAAGCGGCCCCGATGACCCTCAGATCAGGCCGAGCGCGCGCAGCTCGCGCCGCAGGCTCTCCGGCAGCGGCTCGCCACCAGCGGCAGCGGTACTCAGATCAGGCGGCGCGTCTTTGGGCGCGAGGTAGCGCCAGCCCTGGAACGGGCGGCTCGGCCGCGGCTCCACCCGCTGCACCGTCGGCTCGAGCACGAGGTCGCAGCGGCGGATGCCGTCGGCATCGACGAAGGGGCTCACGGCGAGGAGGCGCTGCCGGCAGCTCACCTCGCCCTTGACGACCCAGTAGAGCGACCCGCCGTCGAGCAGTTCCTCCACCCGGGTCGGCACCATGCGGGTCGTGTGGACATGGCGGGGCGCCAGTCCCCGCGCCGACTGGTCGGCCAGGGTCTCGGCGATCCAGGCCTCGATGTCCTCGATCGAGTCGGCACCGACGCAGAGCTTCAGCAGGTGGAGCGGCATGGCGGTCTGGCTAGCACGCGGCGGTGGCGAGGGGCCAGAGGCCGGCGCCGCCTTTCCCCGGCGGGCCGGCCTCCCGGCAAGCTTTGACGATGCGCCGCCTGCCGCAAAGCTGCGGCAATGGCGCTAGATGCGCTTGACCAGCGGCCAGTCGATCTCGTCGTCGGCCACCAGCGCGGTCTCCTCAATCGCCGCGTCATACCAGGCGCGGAAGGCAGGGTGGGCGTGGATCGCCTCGACATAGGCCGCGCTCACCGGGTCGACCGGCAGGCCATAGGTGCGGATGCGGGTCGCGATCGGGGCATACATCGCGTCGGCGGCGCAGAAGGCGCCGAACAGGAAGTCGCCACCGGCGCCGAAGCGTTCGCGCGCCGTCCGCCAGCCGGCGGTGATGGCGTCGAGATCGCGCTGGGCCTTCTCGGGCACCGGGTGCGGCGCCGGCGGCCGCCACAGATTCATCGGGAACGCCCCGCGGATGCCGGAGAAGCCGCCATGCATCTCGGTGGCCTGCGCCCGCGCCCGCGCCCGCGCGACCGGCTCGGCCGGCCAGATGCCGGCTTCGGGGAACCGCTCGGCGATGTGCTCGATGATGGCGATCGATTCCCACACCACCGCCTCGCCATCGAGAAGGATCGGCACCCGCAGAGTCGGGGAGTAGGGCCGCACCCGCTCGACGAATTCCGGGGTGTCGAGCAACACCAGCTCTTCCTCGAACGGAATGCCCGCCGCGGTCATGGCGAGCCACGGCCGAAGCGACCAGGACGAATAGTTCTTGTTGCCGATGATGAGCTTGAGCGCCATGCGCGGAGGTCTCCCCTGTCCGGAACGGGACAATCGGGGCAAAAAGCTACCGCCGCAAGTCGGGACGCCGTCACGTCCCAATCTTAAAGGTGGGGGCGCCGCCGGACGCCGCACGTGGTTCGCGCGGCCTGGTGCGCCCTGCTAGCTGCTGACGACCGAAGCGAAGCCGCCGAAGAGATAGACGATGCCGACGCCGGCAAGGAAGAGCGCGGCCGCCCACCGGGCTACGCCCCAGCAGGAACGCTCGGTAACCGAATTCATAGGAGATACCATGATGATGAAGCTGCCCGCGGCGTGTCGGCTGGCCCCCCGGCCGTGACGCGCTGAATGTCGCAAAAGCTAATAAATCGTGAATGATTTCGCAATCGCAAAACCGTCATGATGCCCTGCACGCGCGCATTGCTGTCCCGTGCGGCATGCATGCGGCGCGGCCCGGCACGGGCGCGGAACAGGGCCGGAGGCCGACGCGGCGATGATCCCCGGGTTTTCGCTTCTGGATTACGTCGCGCTGGCGGTGTTCCTCGCGGCATGGCTCACCTATCACCACCTGATGGAAGGCGGCTGGTCGGAGCAGCGCACGCTCAACCGGCGGATGGACCGGTTCCGGCTCGACTGGATGCGGCGGATGCTGGCGCGCGACAACCGCATCGTCGACGCCCAGATCGTGGCTGCGCTGCAGAACGGCACCGCCTTCTTCGCCTCCACCTCGCTGCTTGCCATCGGCGCCTCGCTCGCCATCCTCCAATCCTCGGAGGATGTGATGAAGATTTTCTCCGACCTGCCTTTCGTGGCGCCTGCAAACCGCATGTCGTGGGAGCTGAAGACCTTCGGCATCACGATCATCTTCGCCTATGCGTTCTTCAAGTTCGCCTGGGCCTACCGGCTGTTCAACTACACCACCATCCTGCTGGGCTCGACCCCGCCGCCCACGGAGGCGCAGACCCCGGCGGCGCAGCGCCACGTGCTGAAGGCGGCGCGCATGGCGACGCTGGCGGGCCGGCATTTCAACCGCGGCCAGCGCGCCTTCTTCTTCGCCATCGGCTATCTCGGCTGGTATGTGAACGGCTGGGCCTTCATGGCCGCGACCTTCGCGCTGTTCCTGGTGATGCTGAATCGCCAGTTCGGCGCGGAAGCGCACTGGGTGCTGGACGAGGAGGACGACGCATGAACACCGCCAGCGAGGATGCCGCGGCCCCGGCCGACGGCACGGCGGAAACCGACCCCGCGGTGGAGCGCGCCATTCTCGCCCTGATCGCCGCCGACCCCAAGGGCCGCCCGATCAGCCCGGCCGAGGCGGCGGTGCATCTCGCCGCCGAGGCGCAGATGCCCGAGCGCTGGCAGCGCTTCCTGCCGCGGGTGCGCCGCGCTGCGGTGCGGATGGCGACCGAGGGGCGGATTTCAATCTACCGGAAGGGCCGGCCGGCGGACCCGAGCGAGTTCCGCGGCGTCTACCGCCTCGGCCGCCCGGCGGCTCAGGGCGAGGGAAACAGCGCCGATGAGCGGCCGGTGGCGTAGTACACCACCAGCCCGATCCACTCGCGCACCGCCACCTCGAACGACATCATGCCCTCCGCCAGCGAATCGCTGGGGGGCGTCCAGCTCGGGTGGCCGCCGGTGCGGTAGTCCACGGGGAACGCCGTCACCGGCATCCCGACCGCGCGGAAACAGCCGACCGCCCGGGGCATGTGATAGGCCGAGGTCACCAGCAGCCAGCGCTCGCCCGGCTTCGGGTCGACGAGGTCGCGGGTGAAGCGGGCATTCTCCCAGGTGTTGCGCGAGCGCCCCTCCATCGTCACCCGCTCCGCCGGCACACCGAGCCAGGGCAGCGTGCGCGCCACCGCCGCCACCTCGGTCTGGCTCGGCACCGCGTCGAGCTGGCCGCTGCCGCCGGAGAACACCAGCCGCGCCTCGGGGTAGCGCCGCGCGAGATAGCCGAGCGCCAGCACCCGCTCGCCGGCGAGAGCGAAGGCGGGCTGGTCCCGCTCAGCGGAGATGTCCGCCTCCTCGCCGCCGCCGAGCACGATCACCCCGTTGACGCGGCCGCCATCGTCGCGAAAGGCGGGAAAGCGGTTCTCCAGCGGCAGCATCAGCAACACCCAGAGCGCGGAGAGGCCGAACAGCAGCAGCGCCGCCGCCCCGGCACCGGCGAGAGCGAGGCCGGCGCGGCGCCAGCGCAGCGCCAGCAGAACCCCTGCCAGCACCACCAGCACGAGGAAGGTGGAGGGGGCGAAGACCGCCCAGAACAGCTTGGAGACGATGAAGAACACGGCGGCTCCGTCACTTGAAGGCAGAGCGGGCATGGCCGATCTGGGTGCGGGGCTGGCGCTGGTGGAGATACTGCTCGAAATCCTCCCGCCGCATCGGCGTGCCGAACAGATAGCCCTGGGCGTGGTGGCAGCCCACCGAGGCGAGATAGCGCAGCTGGGCGCGGGTCTCGACACCCTCGGCCGTCACCGTCACCCCCAGCGCCCGCGCCAGCCGCACCACGCAGTCGATGATGGCGGGGGCATCGTCGGTGACGCCGATGTTCTGGGTGAAGCTGCGGTCGATCTTCAGGCTGTCGATCCGGAAGCGGCGGATATAGCCCAGCGAGGAATAGCCGCTGCCGAAATCGTCCAGCGCGATCCGCACATGCATGTCGCGCAGGGCCGAGAGGATAGCGAAGGCCTCCGGCTGGTTGCCGACCAGCAGCGTCTCGGTGATCTCCACCTCCAGCCGGCTCGGCTCGAAGCCGGTCTCCTCCAGGATGGCGGCGATGCTGTGGACGAGGTCGTGCGAGAGGAAGTCGACCGGCGACAGATTGACCCCGAGCTTGATGCCGGGCCAGTCGCGCGCGGCGAGGCAGGCCAGCCGCAGCACATACATGTCCAGCCGGGTGATGAGGCCGGATTGCTCGGCGATGCCGATGAACTCCCAGGGCGGGACCATGCCGCGCCGGGGATGCTGCCAGCGCGCCAGCGCCTCGCAGCCGATCACGGTCTCGCCGTCGATTCCCATCTGGGGCTGGAAATAGGCGGTGATCTCGCCGCGATCGAGCGCACCGGCGAGCTCCAGCTCCACCTCGCGGCGGCGGCGCAGCTCCGCCTCCATGCTCGGCTCGAACACCCGGAAGGTCGCGCGCCCCTCCGCCTTGGCCCGGTACACCGCGATGTCGGCGAGGCGGATCAGCTCGTCGGCGGAGGTGCTGTGATCGGGCGCCACCACCGCCCCGATCGAGCCGCCGATGACGATGGTGTGGGCGCCGATGGTGAAGGGCTGCCGCAGCACCTGCAATATGTTGGCGCAGAGCCGCTCCACCTCGGCATTCTCGGCCCCGATCGGCAGCAGCAGCACGAATTCGTCGCCGCCGAACCGCGCCGCCAGCCCGTCCACCGAAGCGAGGTGCTGCAGCCGGGTGCCGACCTCGGACAGCAGCAGGTCGCCGAACTGGTGGCCGAGCGTGTCGTTGATGTCCTTGAAGCCGTCGAGGTCGACGAACAGCACGGCGAGCCGGCTGGACCCGCTGGCGCGGGGCAGCCGCGCCGCCAGGGTGCGCAGGAACATCGCCCGGTTGGCGAGCCCGCTCAGCGGATCGACGAAGGCGAGGCGTGAGGCCAGCGCTTCGCTCTCGGCAAGGTCGGCGGTCGCCCGCCGGGCGAACCACAGCACGATCACCGAGGCCACCAGCAGCAGGCAGGCGGTGCCGATCAACGAAGGCAGCAGCGCCCGCAGCAGGGTGGCGCCGGCCTTTTCCGGCAGCCAGCTCAGCCAGGCCGGCCGTTCGGCGGGGTCTACGAAGGGAATGGGAACCGCCAGCCGCTCCCGGTCGGGCCGCTCATGCGACACCTGGGGGTCGCCGAGGTGCAGCTCGGCGATGAGCTCGCGCAGGAAGTCGCCGTCGAGGAACTCCACCGTCACCGCGATCGGCGGGGTGCGGGTGGGAGAGACCACGCGGCCGAGATCGGGCGTGATGCTGATGGCGCCCACCAGCGCGGGCACGCCGTCCACGGTGGCGTAGCCGGCGCGGAACACCGGGGTGATGTCGGGCCGCAGCCCCTCGCCCGCGGTGTCGGAGTGGGCCTCGGCCTGCGCCGCCTCCGCGGCATAGGCGCTTTCCACCCCCCGCACGATCGGCATGATGCTATCGGCGGCGAACGGCGCCGTGCGGGCCGCGACCACCTCGCCGTCGATTGCGGCATAGGTCACCCGGTCGCCGACGATGATGTAGGACCGGTCGTGGTGGCGGGTGTCGTGCAGCCACTTGCCGAAATTGCGATGCACCCAGGGCGTGTCGAGGAAGAAGGCGGTGCGCAGCACCGACTCGTCCCAATGGGCGAAGCTGGCGAGATCGCGCTGCAGGTCGCTGGCCCGGCGCTGCAGCGACTCCCCGACCAGATCGGTCCAGCGCCGCCCCGCCGAGGCGTCGATCCGCTCGGCGGCGACGAGCGAGAACGCTCCCATCGCCGACACCGCCGCCAGAATGACGAGGGCGACCGCAAGGATCATCCGGTCGGCGGGCCCGGTGTTGCGGGTCATGACACCTCGTCCAGAACGCGAACCACCTCCACGTAAGGGAGACGCCTACTGTTCACGAGCGGGCGGCATCTGTCACGAGAAGTCCGGGCAGATTGGATACGATTTCCGACAAAACGTTAACAAACGAACGTTCGTCTCAGGCGAACCATAGCGAGGCGATGCCGAGAAAGGCGAAGAAGCCGACCACATCGGTGATGGTGGTGACGAACGGGCCGGAGGAGACCGCCGGGTCCACCTTCAGCTTCTGCAGCGCGATGGGGATGAGGATGCCGCCCAGCGCCGCCGCCACCAGATTGATGACCATCGCCAGCGCGATGACGATGCCGAGATCGACCGCGCCAAAGCGGGCGAACACCACCGCCGCCATGATGACGGCGAAGGCCACGCCGTTGAACAGCCCGACCAGCAGTTCGCGCGCCACCACCCGGCCGGCATTGCTCGGCCGCAGTTCGCGGGTGGCCAGCGCCCGCACCGCCACCGTCATGGTCTGGGTGCCGGCATTGCCGCCCTGGCTGGCGACGATGGGCATCAGCACCGCCAGCGCCACCATCTTCTGCAGCTCGCCCTCGAACAGCGAGATGACGAAGGAGGCGAGGTTGGCGGCGACCAGATTGAGCAGCAGCCAGGTGAAGCGGCTCTTGGCAATGTACCAGACGCTGTCGGAGAGCTCTTCGTCGCCGGCGACGCCGCCCAGCGCCTTGAGGTCCTCGTCGGCCTCCTCCTGGATGACGTCGACGATGTCGTCGACGGTGAGCACGCCCACCAGCCGCTCGGCCTCGTCCACCACCGGGGCGGAGATGAGGTTGTAGCGCTCGAACACCCGGGCGACGTCTTCCTGATCGTCGGTCGCCTTCACCACATGGCGGTCCGGGGTCACCACCTCGCCGAGCTTGGTGCCGCGCCGGGTGCGCAGCAGGCGGTCGAGCGGCACCGAGCCGGTGAGCCGGTAGGTGGCGTCGACCACGAACACCTCGAAGAAGGTTTCCGGCAGGCCCTCGGTCTCGCCGATATAGTCCAGCGTCTGGCCCACGGTCCAGAACGGCGGCACGGCGATGAACTCGGTCTGCATGCGCCGGCCGGCGCTCTCCTCGGGGTAGTCGAGGCTGCGCTGCAGCGAAGCGCGGGCCAGCATCGGCAGCTGGCCCAGGATCTCCTGCTTCTCGGCGTCGTCGAGGTCCTCGAGGATGTAGACCGCGTCGTCGGAATCGATCTCGCTCACGCCCTGCGCCACAGTGGCGGCGGGCAGTTCCTCGAGGATCTGCACGCGCACCGTCTCGTCGAGCTCGGTCAGCGCGGTGAAGTCGAAATCGGCGCCGAGCAGCTCGATGAGGCGGGGGCGCTCGGCCGGCTCCAGCGCTTCCAGCAGGGCGGCGAGGTCGGCCTCGTGCAGGCCCTCGACCTGCTCGCGCAGCGTGGCGAGGTCGCCGCGCTCGATGGCCTCGCTCACCCCGGTGACGAAGGCGGTGTCGATCTCCGCCCCGCTCTCGGGACGAGGGTGTGGCGGGGCGGCCGCCGCACTGGCAGCGGAAGCGCCGGGATCGTTCTCGTCGCGCATGCCGGTCTCCGCGTGGTGAGGGGGCACGCCGTGACCGGCGCAGAACGTCTTTAGAAAGCCGCTGCCGCCAAGGCAATTCGCGGCGGCGCGGCCAGTGCAAGATTTGGCGGAAGCGGGCAGCCGCGCCACATAACCGGGCGCTGCCGGGTCTGTTCGCGGGGACACCGCGCGGGGCCGCGCCGGCGCGCCGCGCGGGACCGTCAGCCGCCTTTTGACCCCTCGCCCACCCCGCCGGCATCATGGCCGCGCCGATCCCGCGACAGGAGCACCGGATGGACGAGAGCCACGACACCCGCCAGATGATCAATGGCCGCGTCCAGGGCGTGGGCTATCGCGCCTGGCTGGCGCAGGAAGCCCAGCGCCGCGGCCTGCGCGGCTGGGTGCGCAACCGCGCCTCGGGCGCAGTGGAGGCCCGGCTGATCGGGCCGAAGCCGGCGGTGGAGGACATGATCGCCGCCTGCCACCGCGGCCCGGCCGCCGCGCGGGTGGAGCGCGTGGAGGTGCTGCCGCCCGGCGACGCAGCGATGGACCCCGGCGCCGCGACCGCGTTCACGGTGCGGCCGACGCTGTAGGCGCCCGGCCGGGCCAGCGCGGCACGCGGCGAACGCCCTCGGCAGCGGCGCCCCCCACTCGGCGCCCTCGCCTAGCGCCCCCGCTTGGCGCCCGATGGCGCCAGCGCCTTCACCGGGCGGCGGCCACGCCGGGCGGCTGAATCATTTTCGCCAGAACGCGCCTCAAGCCCCTGGGCCGGCCGCCCTTTTTTCCGCCTCACTCCACGACCGTCGGGCCGAAGATCGCCTCGAAATTCTGCCGCAACGCCAGGTCGGCGTCGGCCATGTCCAGCGGCAGGCCGAGATCGACGAGGCTGGTGACGCCGTGCTCGCGCACCCCGCAGGGCACGATACCGGCGAAATGGCCGAGATCCGGCTCCACATTCAGCGCGATGCCGTGCAGCGTCACCCAGCGCCGCACCCTGATGCCGATCGCGGCGATCTTGTCCTCCGCCTCGCCCGGCTTGTCCGGCCGGCGCACCCAGACCCCGACCCGGTCCTCCCGCCGCTCGCCGCGGATGTGGAAGGACCACAGCGTGGCGATCAGCCACTCCTCCAGCGCCGCCACGTAGCGCCGCACATCGGGGGCGCGCCGCCGCAGATCGAGCATGACATAGGCGATGCGCTGGCCGGGGCCGTGATAGGTGAACTGGCCGCCCCGCCCGGCCTGGAACACCGGGAAGCGGTCGGGCTCCACGAGGTCCTCCGGCCGCGCACTGGTGCCGGCGGTGTAGAGCGGGGGGTGCTCCAGCAGCCACACCGTCTCCGGCTCGGCGCCCTCGGCAATCGCGGCGGCGAGCCGGTCCATCTCCGCCAGCGCATCGGGATAGGTGACGAGGCCCTCGCTGACCCGCCAGCGCACCGGCGGCGACCCCTCCGCCGCCGGGAGCCGCGCCGCCAGATCGCCGCGCGCCGGCGCGGCGGGACGCGGGCCGCCCTCCCCGGTCGGACGGCTGCTGTCTGCCAGGGATGAGGCGGCAAGGCCTGCCGGCTCACGCGGCGGCGGGTCCGCAGCCGGCACGGCGGCCGGTTGCGGCGGATCGAGGGGGGTTCCAGTCTCGCTCATGGCCTTGAGATAATGGCTGCGCGGGCAAATGTCTCGACGTTCCACAGCTAGCACGCGGTGCGCCGCGCGGAAGGCGGCTCGGCCCTTGTGGACCCCGAGTCGATCTGTTAGACGATGCCCCGCCGACGGGCGCCGCACCTAGCGAAACCCCGACGGCATGCGGTCGTGGCGGAATTGGTAGACGCGCTGCCTTGAGGTGGCAGTGGGTAACACCGTGGAGGTTCGAGTCCTCTCGACCGCACCATTCTTCTGATTTGGTGCATGCTCCGGGAGCCGGCAACGGCATCGACGTCGAGCGCACGTGGAAGACACGAACGGCGGCCGCAGGGCCGCCGTCGTCGTTTCAGGGGTACCGCGGCGGCCGCAGGGCCGCCCTCATCGTTTCAGCGGCCCCGTTCAGCCCCCCCCCGCCCCGTCGCCCGGACGATTCGCCCGCCATCGCGGCAGGAGCGGACGCCGTAACGGACGGGCGAGGCGCGGCGGAGGTCAGCCCGCGCCGGGCGCCGGCGCCGCGGCGCTCACGGCTGCACCGCGGCGGCCGGCGCAGCGGCCACCGCGGTGGCGGGCACCACATGCACCACGCGGTAGCCGCCCTCCCTCAGCTTTTCGAGGAAGGCCGGCAGCATCGCCACGGTCTGGGCCCGGGTGTCGTGGAACAGGATGATTCCCTTGCGGGCATGGTCGAGCCGCTCCATCACCAGAGCGAGCTGGTGCTCGGGGGTCTGCTTGTCCCAGTCGCTGGCCCACAGATCGGCCCCGAACACCGCGATGCCGCGGCGGTCGAGATAAGCCAGCAGTTCCGGCGAGGAGCCGAAGCCGGGAAAGCGGAAAAACGGCACGCGCGGCCGCGCCGCGACCGTGCCATAGGCCGCCTTCTCGTCGGCGCGCAGCCCCTGCTCGATGTCCGCCACCGCCTTGTCATAGGGAATGTCGGCCAGCGTCATCGGGTGGGTCATGCTGTGGTGGCCCACCGTGTGGCCCTCCGCCAGCTCGCGCTTCAGCAGGGCGGGATGCGCCGCCGCGTTGCGGCCGATGACGAAGAAGGTCGCCTTCACGCACTGGTCGGCCAGCGCCTTCAGCACCTTCGGCGTGGTGGCGGGAAAGGGGCCGTCGTCGAAGGTGAGCACAATCTCGCCGTCGTCCAGCGCCAGCGTGTCGGGAAAATGCTTGGTGCCGACATGCAGGCCGGCGGAGGCATCGACCGACAGGGTGCGGGAGGTGCCGAGCTTGCCGGCGCAGCGATCCTGCGCGCGGGCGGGCGCGGCGGCCAGCCCCGCCAGCAGGAGGAGCGAGAGGGCCGTGGCGCGGGAGAGACGATGCATGGGACGAGACCGGGCGAAGGCCGCCTCACGGGCGGCACCAAGGTGATAGGGCAAGCCCGCGGCGGCGGCCAGCCTTGTCGCGGCCGCCGGCACAGCGAGCTGGAACGGGTGGCGCCACGGCCACGCCCGGCGCTTGGCCGGGCGGATCAGCGTACCATCGCGATGAGGACGGAGGGTCCGGCGCGCAGGCTGTTGCGGCACCGGGCGAGGCGCGGCGTCGGCACCCTGCCGGGCGGCCGGCCACGCACGGGGCCGGCGCCACCGCCTTTGCGGGCCGTCGCGCCGTCCGCTCCGCCTGAATCGGCGTGGCGGGATCCGGCGCCATCGCCCTGATCGACGGAGCGAATTGGCTCCGGTGGGCCCTCAGGCGGCGCGGTCGAGCAGAGCGCGCAGCGATTCGCCGATCGGCGCGGTCGGGCCGAGCAGCCGGTCGCGCAGCGCGATCAGCGCCGGGGTCATGCGGCCATCCCGCAGGATGCGCTGGGCCAGCCAGGCCGCCACCTCCGGCGCCAGCAGCGCCGGCGCGACGAGATCGGCGAGATCCCTGCCCGCCCCGGGGGATGCGCCGGTCTGGAGCGACAGGCCGCGCGGGGCGACGTGGTGGCCGGAGGCCGCACGGGCGTGCTGGGCGATGGCGCAGGCGAAAAGCGGGGCGAAGCCGGGGGCGTTCTCCGCGCCGATGGTGGCGTCGTGGATGCCGAACAGCACCTCCGCCTCCTCCCGCGAGATCGCCCGCCCCTCCCCGCCGCCGCCGGCGACGAGGATGCGGCGGATGAGGGCGACATCCTGGGCGTCGACCATGCGGCTGGGGTGGTGGCGGCCGGCGAGCGCGGCGCCCTCGCCGGTGATGATCGCGGCGCGAAGCTGCATCAGCGCGAAGGCCGGCAGCCGCGGCACGACGGAACGGGCGCCCTCCATGATCCGCAGCAGCAGCGGCATGAGGCGGGGGCTGTCGGCGCGGCCGCGCGGGGCGAGCCGGTCGAACAGCCAGTCGCATTTCTCGCCATCCACCACATCGGCCGGGGCGCCGGCGAGAATGTGGGAGGCGATGGCCGAGACGAAGAACGCCGACCACTCCGGGGCGTGGGGCACCACCATCTGGTCGAAGGCGATGAGATCGTCGGCATCGCGCTCGCCCAGCACGCCCTCCATCACCATGGACCGGCTGAGATAGGCGACGTCGGCCGCGGCCAGGGCACCGATGGAGCCGTGCATCATCCGCGCACGCACTTGGTCACTCAACGCAGCCTCCACTCGTTTAACCTTAAGCGAGTGTGCCGAAGCGCGGTTACGGACCGGTTACCCCGGCTGGGGCCGGGTGGACGGGGCCGCTTGTCCCCAGCCTTCCACAGCCCGGCCCTGCTCCGGGCGAAGGTGCCCGCCGCGGGCTGAAGACCGGCCGGCGCCGCCCGGAGCACGGCGCGCAGCGTGTTCAGGGCTCCGCGTGCCCGAGAGCGGGGCAGACGGGGCGGAGCATGGCGCCTCGCTGCCGACAGGCCTTGCCCCTACCGCATGGCTGCCATGCGCGAAGACGCAAACAGAG
>CAZIXP010000122.1:0-12273 GCA_964543245.1 uncultured Starkeya sp. | reverse complement strand
CGAGGTCGTCGAAGAGGCCCACCTCGCGGCGCGGCGCGGCGCCACACCAGCCCCACCTCCCGCCGCGGTTCCGGCTCGGCAAAGCGCAGCAGCCGCACCCGCGGGTCGGCGGTTCCCTCGGTGTCGACGAAGATCTGCGGCAGCAGGGTGATGCCCTGCCCGTTGGCGACCAGCTGCACGATGGTGGTGAGGCTGGTGGCGCCATAGGAGCGCAGCTGCCGGGGATCGAGCTTGGCGCACACCTTCAGCGCCTGGTCGCGCAGGCAATGGCCATCTTCCAGCAGCAGCAGGTCCTTGTGCTCCAGCAGGTCGGGATGGGCGATGGTGTGCCCCGCCAGCGGGCCGGCCGCCGCCACCGCGAGCAGGAAGGGGTCGGAGAACAGCGGCACCGCGCTCAATTCGGCGTGATCGACCGGCAGGCTGAGGATGACGGCGTCGAGCTCGCCCGCCAGCAGCTCCGCGGTGAGGATGTCGGTCTGGGTCTCGCGCAGCGCCAGTTCAAGACCGGGAAATGCGGCGCGGGCCAGCGGCAGCAGCCGGGGCAGCAGGAACGGCGCGATGGAGGGAATGATGCCGAGCCGGAACCGGCCTTCCAGCACCCGGCCATGGGCACTGGCCGCGGCTTCGAGATCGGCCACCGCCAGCAGGATGGCGCGGGCGCGCTCGGCGGTTTCCTGCCCGGCGCCGGTGAGCCGCACCCCGTCGCGGCCGCGCTCGATCAGGGTGACGCCGAGCTCGGCCTCCATCTCGCGCAGCTGCATCGACAAGGCCGGCTGGGTGACCGAACAGGCCTCGGCCGCCCGGCCGAAATGCCGGGTCCGGGCCAGCGCATCGAGATAGCGCATCTGGCGCAGCGTGATCATGCGATAAGGCTATCTTATCGTGGATGGAACGCAATCTGATTTGATCTTATCGTCACGCGTGGTCACTATGCTACCCGCTTCGGCCGCCCCGGGAGGTGGCCGCGCATGAGGGAGAAGAGCATGACCCGTCCGACGCTGACGACGACCGCCGGCGCGCCCGTCGCCGACAACCAGAACTCCATCACGGCCGGTGCGCGCGGTCCGGTTCTGCTGCAGGACTACCAGCTGCTCGAGAAGCTGGCCCACCAGAATCGGGAGCGCATCCCCGAGCGCGTGGTGCACGCCAAGGGCTGGGGCGCGTTCGGCACCCTGACCGTGACCCACGACATCACCAAGTACAGCCGCGCCAAGGTGTTCTCCGAGGTCGGCAAGAAGACGGAGCTGATCGCCCGCTTCTCCACCGTCGCCGGCGAGCTGGGCGCGGCGGATGCCGAGCGCGACGTGCGCGGCTTCGCGCTGAAGTTCTACACCGAGGAAGGCAACTGGGACCTCGTCGGCAACAACACCCCGGTGTTCTTCGTCCGCGACCCGCTGAAGTTCCCCGACTTCATCCACACACAGAAGCGCCACCCCAAGACCAACCTGCGCTCGCCCACCGCGATGTGGGACTTCTGGTCGCTCTCGCCGGAGAGCCTGCACCAGGTTACCATCCTGTTCTCGGACCGCGGCCTGCCCACCGATGTGCGCCACATCAACGGCTATGGCTCGCACACCTTCTCCTTCATCAACGCCGCCAATGAGCGGTTCTGGGTGAAGTTCCACTTCAAGACCCAGCAGGGCCACCGCCACTGGACCAATGCCGAGGCGGCGGAGGTCATCGGCCGCACCCGCGAATCCACCCAGGAAGACCTGTTCTCCGCCATCGAGAACGGCGACTTCCCGAAGTGGACCCTGTTCGTGCAGGTGATGCCGGAAGCGGACGCGGACAAGACCCCCTACAACCCCTTCGACCTCACCAAGGTGTGGCCGCATGGCGACTACCCGCTGATCGAAGTCGGCGTGCTGGAGCTGAACCGCAACGCCGAGAACTATTTCGCCGAGATCGAGCAGGTGGCGATGTCGCCCTCGAACATCGTGCCCGGCATCGGCTTCTCCCCGGACAAGATGCTGCAGGCGCGCATCTTCTCCTACGCCGACGCCCACCGCTACCGCATCGGCACCCACTATGAGGCGCTGCCGGTGAACGCGCCGAAGTGCCCGGTCCACCACTACCACAAGGACGGCTCCATGCGGTTCTTCGAGCCGAAGACCGCCACGGCCGACGCCTATTACGAGCCGAACTCCTTCGACGGGCCGGCGCAGAACCCGGCCTTCGCCGAGCCGCCGCTGGGCATTTCCGGCGACGCCGCCCGCTATGACCACCGCATCGGCAATGACGACTATACCCAGCCGGGCAACCTGTTCCGGCTGATGACCGAGGAGCAGCGCGAGCGGCTGATGGACAACCTCGTCGCCTCGATGGGCGGCGTGCCGGAGTTCATCCTGAAGCGGCAGATCGCGCATTTCTACAAGGCCGACCCGCGCTATGGCGAGGGTGTCGCCCGCCGCCTCGGCATCAGCCTTGACGGCACCGCCGCCGCGGCGGAGTGACGCCGCCGGACCTCGGTAGGCGGCGCGGCGGGCCGGCCGCGCCGCCTCTCCCGGCCCGGCGCGCTCCGGAGCTGCCCCCATTTCCCGACTCGGCGCGGCCTTGAGCCGCGCCGGCTGCCGACCCCGGCGCCGCGTGCGCCGGGAACGATGACCGGGAAGAAAGCCCTCCCTCGACCCGGCCGTCGGGGCGGGCGGCGGACCCTGCTCCGCCGCCCGTACCCTACCCGCCGCCCCTGCCCCGGCGGACCCATGTTGCCGGCCCGGGCTGGCCCGGCCCCGCTGGCCTCGCCGCGGCGCGGTAGCCCGCCGATTCTGCCTCTTGCCGGCCGCCGGGCCGCGGGGCACAAGACGCCATGATCATCTTCGACGACATCTCGCTCCGCCTTGCCGGGCGGCTTCTCATCGACCACGCCTCGGCCACCGTGCCGACCGGTGCGCGGGTCGGGCTGGTGGGGCGCAACGGCGCCGGCAAGACGACGCTGTTCCGCGCCATCACCGGCGAACTCGCGCTGGAAACCGGGCAGATCCGGCTGCCGGCGCGGGCCCGCATCGGCCAGGTCGCGCAGGAAGCGCCCGCGGGGCCGGAAAAGCTGATCGACATCGTGCTCGCCGCCGACACCGAGCGGGCCCGGCTGATGGAGGAACGCGAAAGCGCGCGCGACCCCGAGCGCATCGGCGAGATCGAGCTGCGCCTCGCCGATATCGGCGCGCACGCCGCGCCGGCCCGGGCCGCCCGCATCCTCGCCGGGCTCGGCTTCGACGAAGCCGCGCAGGCGCGCCCCTCATCGGAATTTTCCGGCGGCTGGCGGATGCGGGTGGCGCTGGCCGCCATCCTCTTCGCCGAGCCGGACCTGCTGCTGCTCGACGAGCCGACCAATTATCTCGACCTCGAAGGCACGCTCTGGCTGCAGGACTATCTCGCCCGCTACCCCCACACCATTCTGCTCATCAGCCACGACCGCGACCTGCTCAACAACTCGGTCGATTCGATCCTGCATCTGGAGCGCAGCCGGCTGACCCTGTGGCGCGGCGGCTATGATTCCTTCGAGCGGCAGCGGCGCGAGAAGCTGGTGCTCGACCAGAAGCAGCGCACCAAGCAGGAAGCCAAACGCAAGCACATGGAAGCCTTCGTCGAGCGCTTCCGCGCCAAGGCGACCAAGGCACGGCAGGCGCAATCCCGCCTGAAGGCGCTGGCGCGGCTGGCGCCGCTGGAGGATATTCCCGGCGAGGAGCCGGCGGCGATTTCGATCCGCCACCCCGAGCGCATCCCCTCCCCGCCCATTCTGGTGCTGGAGGATGTCGCCACCGGCTATGATCCCGGGCGGGCGATCCTGCGCGGGCTGAATCTGCGCATTGACCATGACGACCGCATCGCCCTGCTCGGCCCGAACGGCAACGGCAAATCCACCTTCGCCAAGCTGCTGGCCGACCGGCTGCCGCCGCAGCGCGGCCGCCTCGTCCGGGCCAGCGGGCTGAAGGTGGCCTATCTCGCCCAGCACCAGCTCGACGAGCTGCACGCCGACCAGAGCCCTTACGAGCATGTCCGCGCCCTGATGCCGGACGCGCCGGAGGCGAAGGTGCGCGCCCGCGCCGCCGAAATGGGCTTTTCCGGCGCCGCCGCCGACACCCGCATCGCCGCCCTCTCCGGCGGCGAGAAGGCGCGGCTGCTGCTCGGCCTCTCCACCTTCGAGGGGCCGCACCTGCTGATCCTGGACGAGCCGACCAACCATCTCGACATCGCCGCGCGGCAGGCGCTGATCGAGGCGATCAATGATTTTCCCGGCGCGGTTATCCTGGTGAGCCACGACCGGACCCTGCTCGACGCCTGCGCCGAGCGGCTGTGGCGGGTCGGCGGCGGCACCATCGCGCCTTATGAGGGCGATCTCGACGATTACCGCCGCGAGGTGCTGGGCAGTTCCGGTGGGAGTGGCGCGGGCAAGGCCGCGGTGTCGGAGCGCCGCCAGGAGCGGCAGGCCGCCGCCGAACGCCGTGCCGAACTGGCGCCGCTGCGCAAGCGGCTGAAGGACGCCGAGGCCGGCATCGCCCGGCTGGAAAAACAGATGGCGGCGCTCGATGGCGAGCTGGCGGCGCCCGATCTCTATGGCCGCGATCCGGCGAAGGCGACCCGGCTGGCGAAGCAGCGCGCCGACGCCGCCGAGGCGCTCGGCCGGCTGGAAGAGGACTGGCTCGACCTCTCCGCCAGGCTGGACGACGCGCAGGGCGCCTGACGCCCCGCCTGCCGGCCGGCCTCCGCCCGCCGACGGCGTGCCCCACGGGATCGCCGTCGGCCGGCGCGCTCTTCCATCATTCCGATGAAAAAACCTCACCCCCCGGCAGAGCACCGGCGGGGGTCGGCGATCGCTGCCGGTCACACGGGCAGGCAGGTGGCGCACAGGTGGCGTCGACCCACCAAAAAGAAAAACCCCGGCACGAGGCCGGGGTTTCCCTTGGAACCTGACGGATCAGGTGATCAGAAGGCGCGCTTGGCCGAGAAGGTCACGCGGTTCTGGGTGTAGTCGAGCGAGGACGAACCACCGGTCTGGCCGAAGTCGTACTGGGCGTCGAGGTAGTCGTACTGCAGGACCAGGGTCAGGCCCTTAACCGGCTGCCAGCCGATGTTGGCGCCGACGTTGTAGCCGGTCCAGGAGGCAGTGCCGTCGAAGTCGTAGGTCGAACCGGTGCCCGAGGCGACGTCGAAGGTGTCCGACTCGCTGTAGCTGCCGACCACGCTGGTGAAGATGGTCGGGGTCCAGTAGTGCTGCAGAGCGCCACCGATGTACCAGGTGGAGACCGCGTTACCCGAGGAGTCGACTTCCGGGACATAGTCGCCGAGGCCGGTGTAACCAACCGCGCCGGTGGCGTAAGCGCCTTCGACGTAGAGGGTGGTGGTCTCAGCGATGTCGAAGCGCACGCCAGCCAGGAAGGCCCAGCCGCTGCTGTCCTGCGACTGCACGTTCTCAAGCTGCTGCAGGTCGTGATACGCGCCGGAGAGCTTCAGAGCGCCCCAGGTGCCTTCGTAGGCAATGTTCGCGACGATGTCCGGAACGGTCTGGTTGTCGTTCTCGGTGGGGGTCCAGTAAACGTAGTCGTAGGACGCCTCACGGGCATAGCCGTCTTCCACCGACAGGGTGGCGGAGAAGCCGTTGCCGAAGTCAGCGGTGTACGACACCAGGTTGGTGGTGGTGTCGGAGTAGAAGGCGCCCGGCTGAATGCCGTACCAGAAGTCGCCCGCCCAGAAGTCGAACGCCGAGGTGGCGCGACCGAAGGTGAAGCCAGCGAACTGGATGTAGGCGTACTTCAGCTCGGTGCTGGTGCCGCCACGCCCGCCGTAATCGGACAGGGTGGGGGTCTGGTCGTTCGAGAACTCGTTCGCGATACCGCCGGTGTTGCCGTAGGTGAAGCGAGCTTCGATGTAGGAGCGCAGGGTGCCGTACTCGGTCTGGGTCCGGGCGTCGAGCTGGATCGCGCCGCGGGTCAGGAAGTAGGTCTCGGAACCGCTGTCCTTGTAGGTGCCGGGGGCGTACCCGTCAGCGCCCGTGGTGGTGAACTTGGTCTCGCCACCGGTGGCGTAGGTGTCGGCCGTGACGTAACCGCCGACCTTCAGGCAGGTGTCGGTGCCGGGAACGTAGTAGAAGCCCGCGCCATAGGTCGAGCAGATCTTCACGTACTCGGCAGCCTTCGCCTTCACAGGCAGATCGGCCGCCGCGGCAGTCCCGACCATCGCAAGCCCGGCGACGGAGCCGAGCAGCACATTCTTCATGACCGTCTTCACTTCATTCTCCCCCAAATTGGACCAATGTTGGGTTTTCAGTTGTCAGGACCCACCGCACGCTGGGCACGGCATCCGCTGATGATATTGTTTGAATCGATCTGGCGGCGCAAAGCCAAAGTGGCTCCCCACAGGGCTTCGCGGGCATTCCGCCACCGGGTGTTGCTCATGGGTCACAATTTCGAGACCCGCCGGGCCGCTTCCCGGCCCCTTGCCGCCGCCGGCCGCAACCGGGTGTAAACAAAGGCTTAATCGTGCCGCGAAAATGGCGATGGACCGGGCCGCCCGGCGCGATTTTCCGGCCGCGTGACGCCGGCGCGGCGCCCCGCCGGGGCACCGCGAGAGCCCCGTGGCCGGCGGTGGACGCCATCTTCCCGAGTGTCGGCAAGGTCTTGGGGTACCGCGGCAGCCGGTATCGGAAGCAGGAAGTGCCGTGCGCCGGCTTCGCGGCACCAAGCTCCGGGCCGATCGGCGGCCCGCCGCCAGCGCTTTTGCGGGACGCTCTCTATTTGCGGCGCCAGCGGCCGTCCTCGCCCTGCTGCCAGTAGGCGAGCTCGCCCCCCTGGGCGCGGGCCGCCCGCCAGTTGTCGCGGGCGCGGGCGGTCTGGTCGGGGTCGTTGCCGTCGAACATCAGCACGACCCGGGCATAAGGCGCGATGTCGCCCAGCGCGACGTCGTCGACCAGGAATCGCACCTGCGCGCCGTTCGGGTTTTCCACCCCGTCGGTCAGAATCACCGGGTGCAGCGCCGGCTCGGCCTCGCGGTCGGTGCCGTGGGGCAGGAAGGACGCGTCGTCATAGGTCCAGAGCAGCTGGTCGAGCGCGTCAACCCGCTCGCGCGAGCCGGCCTGCACCACGCAGCGCCAGCCCCGCTCCAGGCACTTCTCCAGCAGCTGGGGCAGCGCCTTCTCCAGCGGCTGGCGCTGGAGGTGATAGAAGAAGACCTCGCCCATCATCCCCGCCCATCGGCTGCGCCGGCCTGCCCGACAGCGCCGCGCCTGCGTCGCCCGCGCACGCCGGGTCCCGCCGGCCTCCCGCCGGTGCGGCCCGCGCACCGGCCCTTCGTCCCGCAAAACGCGAGGGCTCGGCCCTCGCCATGCGTCCGGGAAAGCGCGAGGGCTCAGCCCTCGTAATTCTCTGCCACCAGCCGGTCGAGCAGACGCACGCCCCAGCCCGAGGCCCAGCTCCGGTTGATGTCGGAGGCCGGAGAGGAGATGGCGGTGCCGGCGATGTCGAGATGGGCCCACGGCACATCGCCGACGAATCGCTTGAGGAACTGCGCCGCGGTGATCGAGCCGCCGAATCGGCCGCCGGTGTTCTTCATGTCGGCAAAGCGCGAATCGATGAGCTTGTCGTATTCCGGCGCCAGCGGCATGCGCCACACCTTCTCGCCGGTGGCGAGGCCGGCCTCGGTCAGCCGGGCGGCCAGCGCGTCGTCATTGGCGAAGAGGCCGGCATGCTCCTGGCCCAGCGCCACCATGATCGCGCCGGTGAGGGTGGCAAGGTCGATCATGAACTGCGGCTTGAAGCGGTCCTTGACGTACCAGAGCACGTCGCCGAGCACGAGCCGGCCCTCGGCGTCGGTGTTGATGATCTCGATGGTCTGGCCGGACATCGAGGTGACGATGTCGCCGGGGCGCTGGGCATTGCCGTCCGGCATGTTCTCGACGAGGCCGATCACCCCCACCGCGTTCACCTTGGCCTTGCGGCTGGCGAGGGCGTGCATCAGGCCGACCACGCAGGCGGCCCCGCCCATGTCGCCCTTCATGTCCTCCATGCCCGCGGCCTGCTTGATCGAGATGCCGCCAGTGTCGAACACCACGCCCTTGCCGATGAAGGCGAGCGGGGCGACGCCCTCCTTGCCGCCGTCCCAGCGCATGACCACGACCCGGCTCTCCTGCTCGGAGCCCTGGCCCACGCCCAGCAGCGCGCCCATGCCGAGCTTCTTGAGCTGCTTCTCGTCCAGCACCTCGACGGCGACGCCGATCTTGCTCAGCTCGCCGGCGCGGCGGGCGAACTCGGTGGGGGTCAGCACGTTGGCGGGCTCGTTCACAAGGTCGCGCGCGAAGACGACACCCTCGCCGACCCCTTCCCGCTTCTTCCACGCCCGCTTGGCGGCGCCGTCATCCGCCGCGTGAAGGGTGAATTTCGGCCGGGCCGCCTGTTCCTCCGGCTTCTGCCGGGTCTTGTAGCGGTCGAAGGCGTAACCGCGCAGCCGCAGGCCCAGCGCGAACTCGGCGGCCGCCTCGGGGGCGACCTCGACCTCCGGCAGGTCCAGCACCACCGTCACCTCCTTCGCGGCCGACGGCAGCCGGCCCATCAGCGCGCCGCCGAGCTTCAGCCAGTCTAGCGGCTTCACCTCCGCGGGCTTGCCGACGCCGAGCACCACCAGCCGCCCGGTCTCCAGCCCGGCGGGGGCCACCAGCTCCAGCGCGCTGCCGGCCTTGCCTTCGAAGCGCTCGGCGGCCGCGGCGCGCGTCAGCAGGTCGCCGGTCGGCTCCAGCAGCGCGGCGGCGGCGGCGGAAAGCGCCAGCCCCTCCCCCGCCAGCACGACGGTGATGGCGCCCGGCGCGGCCGGCATCTTGGCAAAGCTGATCTTCATCGGGTCGGGCATGGTACGCACCTTTTCGCCAGCGGCTTGATTTAGGCATGTTTAGCCGAATGATGGCCGCGCGACGAGAGTGGTGGGCACGGGTTCATTTGCACATTGGAATGGTTCCGCCTATCCACACACCGCGGGGCGGGGACTTGAAGCAGGGCAGCGACGGACACGCCACATGATCACGCGCCTCGACCGCTACGTGTTCCGCTCGGCCGGCTTCGCCTTCGTGGGCACGCTGGTCGTGCTGACGAGCATGATCTGGGTCACCCAGGCGTTGCGCCAGCTCGACATCATGACCACCCAGGGCCAGACCATCCTGGCCTTCATCTACATCACCAGCCTCGCCATGCCCGCGCTGCTGCTGGCGCTCGCGCCCGCGGCGCTGTTCATGGCGGTGGCCTACACGCTGTTCCGGATGAACGGCGATTCGGAGATCGTGGTCGCCAGCGCTTCCGGCATCTCCACCCGCCGCTTCCTGCGCCCGCTGATCGTGCTGGCGCTGCTGGTGGCGGGGGCCTGCGCGGCGCTGTCGCTGGAATTGGTGCCGGCGGCGCTGCGGCAGTTCCGCACCGAGATCACCCGGGTGCGCGGCGACCTCGTCGGCTTCATCGCCCAGCCCGGCCGCTTCACCACGATCGCCGACGGCATGGTGTTCAACGTGCGCGAGCGCAACGCCAGCGGCGTGCTCGGCGGCATCTTCATCAACGACGCCCGCAACCGCGAGGAGGTGAGCACCTATCTCGCCGACCGCGGCCAGATCGTCGACACCAAGGAAGGCACCTTCCTCATCCTCGAGGACGGCGCCATCCACCGCCGCACCCCCGGCAAGCCGGACACCAACGTGGTCGAGTTCCAGCGCTACGCCTTCGACCTCTCGCCGTTCAATTCCAGCCAGGACGGCCCCACCCTGCGGGCGCCGGAGCGCACCTTCGCCGAGCTGCTCAACCCCGACACCGAGGACCCCGCCTACAAGAAGGACCCCGGCCGCTACGCCGAGGAGATCCACCGCCGGCTGTCGCTGCCGCTCTATGTGCTGGCCTTCTTCGGCATCGCCATCGCCGCGCTGGCCGAGCCGCGCACGACCCGCGAGAGCCGCGGCCTCGCGCTGGCGGCGACGATTCCCTATGTGGTGGGATTGCAGGTCGCCAGCTTCGGCCTCATCAACCAGGTTCGCCGGGTGCCGGAGCTGATTCCCGTGGTCTATCTCATCCCGCTCGTGGTCATCCTCGGCAGCGTCGCGATCCTGGCCGGCTACAAGCCGAAGGCGCCGCCGGCGGTCAGCCGCTTCTTCGACAGGCTTGCCCAGCGCGTCGTGCGCGAAACGGTGAACTGAACCCGATGCCGCGTTCCCGCCGCACCGCCGGAGCCCGCCCTTGATCGGTCGCACGCTCGGCTTCTATTTCGGCCGCCGCTTCTTCAGCTCGGTGCTGGGGATCTATGTCGGCTGCGCCTTCCTCATCATGCTCGTGGACTTCCTCGAGCTGAGCCGGCGCGTCGGCGAGCGCGACGTCGACACCACGACGCTGCTGAAGCTCGTGGTCTACCACATCCCGTTCTACACCGAGCAGCTGCTGCCCTTCGCGGTGCTGTTCGCGGGAATCGGCACCTTCCTCACCCTGTCGCGACGGCTGGAGCTGGTGGTGGCGCGGGCGTCGGGCATCTCGGCCTGGCAGTTCATCGCCCCGGCCTGCCTCATCGCGCTGGTGCTCGGGGTGTTGTCCACAACGCTCTACAATCCGCTCTCCGCCGAGTTCAAAGATCGCTCCAGCCAGATCGAGGCCGAAATTTTTAACCGGGAGACCGGTATGTTCGCCTCATCGAGCGCCGGCTTCTGGATACGCCAGCAAAGCGTGGACGGGCAGGCGATCATCCAGGCGGCCGCCAAGCAGGACGGCGGCCGGCAGTTGTCGGGAGTGACGGTGTTCGTATTCGGCCGGGACGGAAAGCTCACCGAGCGAGTCGAGGCCCGCACCGCACGGCTCGGCGCCGGTGCCTGGGAGCTGAACGACGCGCGCGTGCTCACCGTGGGCTCGGGCCTTGACCACTATGATACCTTTCTGGTCGCCACCAACCTGACCCCGGACCAGGTTCAGGAGACCCTGCAGAGCGACATGGTGTCGTTCTGGGACCTGCCGGAAGCCATCGACGCGGCCACCCGCGTGGGCTTCGGTGCCGAGCGTTATCGCCTGCAATATCAAAGCCTTCTGGCCCGTCCCCTGCTGCTGCTGGCGATGGTGCTGATCGCCGCCTCGGTCAGCCTGCGGGTGTTCCGCTTCGGCGGGATCGGCGAGGCGATTCTCGGTGGCGTCGCTGCCGGCTTTCTGCTTTATGTAGCTACCAAGCTCGCCGAGGATCTCGGTGAGGCGGGTGTCGTTCACCCGATTCTTGCAGCGTGGTTTCCAGCGGTCGTTGGAGCATTGATGGGAGTCCTCATTTTGCTCCACCGGGAGGACGGATGAAGGTCGGCAGCGTTCCCGCCGGCCAAGCAGGTCAGGCCTCCCGCCGGGCATCCGGTGGTGGTCTCGTCTCTGCTTGTTGGCTGTTCTCGACGGTCGTTTTTGGCGCGCTGGGCGTGATGCTCCCGGCGGGCGGCGCCTTCGCGCAAACGGACGGCAGCAATCCCTCCAGCCTCGGCCGCGAACTGGCCGGGCAGCGCCAGGTCGACCCCAACGCCAAGATGATCGTGACCGCGGACGAGCTGGTCTACGATTTCAAGCGCCAGGAAGTCTCGGCGATCGGCCATGTGCAGATCTATTACGACGGCGCCGTCGTCGAGGCGGAGCGCATCGTCTACGACCAGAACGGCAAGCGGCTGCGGGCCGAGGGCGGCGTGCGCCTGAAGGACCGCGACGGCAAGATCATCACCGCCGACAATCTCGACCTGTCGCAGGATTTCGCCGACGGCTTCGTCAAGTCGCTGCGCATCGACACGCCGGACAACATGCATTTCGTGGCGGCCGCGGCCCAGCGCTCGGGCGGCGACACCACCACCCTGACCAACGGCTCCTACACGCCGTGCGAGCCCTGCCGCGCCAACCCGGAGAAGCCGCCGCTCTGGCAGATCAAGGCGACGCGCATCATCCACAAGGAAAAAGAGCAGACCATCTACTTCAAGGACGCGACGTTCGAGTTCCTGGGGGTGCCGATCGCCTACTTCCCCTATTTCGAGTCGCCGGACCCCTCGGTGAAGCGCAAGTCGGGCTTCCTGCTGCCGAAGTTCATGAGTTCCAGCAATGTCGGCATCGGTGTCACCGTGCCGTATTTCTGGAACATCGCGCCCAATATGGACGTCACCTTCTCGCCGATGCTGACGACCAAGCAGGGCTTCCTGATGGATGCCGAGTTCCGGCAGCGGCTGGAGACCGGCACCTGGTCGATTCGCGCCGCCGGCATCCAGCAGGCCGACCCCAGCGCCTTCGCCGGCGACCCCGGCGACCGCGACAGCCGCGG
>CAZIXP010000121.1:0-12276 GCA_964543245.1 uncultured Starkeya sp. | reverse complement strand
GTGGCGAGCAGGACCAGCACGGTGACGATGGCCAGCCGGCGGCGCTTGCGCGCCCGCTGCTCTTCGTCCGCCGCCTCGTATTCCGCCTCGTACTCGTAGGCGCCCTCGTCCTCATACATGTCCTCGGCGTCGGCCGAACGGTCCTCGTCATAGGCGACGGGGCGGGCCTCCTCCTCGGGCTGACGCGCCGGCGCCGGCTGGCGCGCGGCCGGAGCGGCGGGGGCGACCGGCGGAAGCGGCACCCGCTCGCGGAGTGGCGCGGCCGGCTCGGCGCGCGACGGCGCCGCGCGCTCGCCACGCGGCTCCGGTGCGCGGGATTCGGGAGCGCGGGATTCGGCCGGCCACGATTCCGGGGCGCGGCCGGGCTGGGGACGCGGCTCGGCCGCGCGGGGATCGGCACCCCGGGCATCGGGCGCGCGGTAGTCCGGCGCACGATTGTCCGGCGCGCGCTGGGGCGGCGCCCGGAATTCCGGCGGGCGGGGCTGGCCCTGCGGCGCGCTGCGCGGCGGCGGCACCGGCGACTCCAGCGCATCGAAATCGAGCGACTGGCCGAGAGCGGCGGCCACCGCCGCCTCCGCCGCGCTGCGGGCATCGCGAGCCCGGTCCGGCGCCTGCGGGTGGGTGGGCGCCGGCTGATGAGCCGGCGGCGCGGCCGGCGCGCGGCGCGCGGGATCGGCATAAGGATCGGCCGGGCGCTGCGGCGGACGGGAGAAGCCGCGGCTCAGGTCGCGGGCCTGGTCGGCCAGGGCGTGCGAATGGGGCTGGTTGGGATAGGGCTCCGGCGCCCGCGCGGGGTCGGCATAGACGTCGCGGGCATAGGCGGACAGCGAACCCGGCTGGCTCGGCGGCATCTCCCGCAGCGGCCGGGCGGGCGTCGACTGCGCGTAGGGATCGGCCGGGCGCGAGGCGGGCCCCCGCGGCGGCGGCGCGGCAGGGCGCGGGTCGGCGCCGCGGGAGTCGGTGTAGCGGGGTTCGGGCGCGCGCGGCTCCGGGCCACGCGGCGCATAGCCCCGCGGCTCTGCCTGCGGCGCGCGCGGCTCCGCGTAACGGGGCTCCGCATAGCGGGGATCGGCGGCACGGGGATCAGCGGCGCGGGGCTCGGGTCCGCGCGGCTCGGGCTGCCGCGGCTCGGGCGGACGAGAGGGCGCCGGGGCACGAGCCTCGCGCCGGGGCGGCGCCGCGGGCGCCCCGCCCGGCATGAGATCGGCGAAGGGGTCGTCCTGCGCGATCAGGCGCGCCAGCTCGGCCAGCCGCTCGTCCGCAGCGGTTCGCTCCGGCGTGGGCTGGGGGTGAGCCTCGTCCTGCCGGAACCGCACCCTGCTCTCATCAACCATCGCACCGATCCATCTGGCAGCCCCACGGGCGGCATCGCATCCCGCCGGCTCGGGCGAGCCGGCATTGTGTCGTGAGCGGCCGCCGAAGGAAGGCGCTCACCGCATCTCTTCAGGCGCGGCAACGCCGAGAATGGCCAGCCCGGACGCGATCACGAGAGCCACCGACTGCACCAGCGCCAGCCGCGCATGGCTCAAGAATCGATCATCTTCGATAATGAAGCGTAAATGTGGCAGGTCTTTACCGCGATTCCACTGGGCGTGAAGGGCGCTGGCGAGGTCGTAGAGGTAGAATGCTACGCGATGCGGCTCGCGTGCGGCCGCCGCCTGCTCGATCAGGCGGGGATAATTGGCGATCTGGCGGATGAGGGCGAGTTCGCCCTCGTCGTCAAGCCGCGACAGGGGGGCTTCGGCATAGGCCGCGAGGTCGGCAGGCAGCTCGCCCAGCGCCGCCGCGGCATTGCGCAGGATGGAGCGGGCGCGGGCGTGGGCGTACTGCACGTAGAAGACCGGGTTGTCCTTGCTCTGCTCGATCACCTTGGCGAGATCGAAGTCCAGCACCGCGTCGTTCTTGCGGTAGATCATCATAAAGCGGACCGCATCGGAGCCGACCTCATCGACCACCTCGCGCAGCGTGACGAAGTTGCCGGCGCGCTTCGACATCTTCACCGGCTCGCCATTGCGCAGCAGCCGCACGAGCTGGCACAGCTCGATATCGAGGTTGCCGACGCCGCCGGTCGCCGCCGTCACCGCCGCCTGCATCCGCTTGACATAGCCGCCATGGTCGGCGCCCCAGACGTCGATCATCTGGGCGAAGCCGCGGTCGAACTTGTCCTTGTGGTAGGCGATGTCGGCGGCGAAATAGGTATAGGCACCATCGGACTTCACCAGCGGCCGGTCGATCTCGTCGCCGAAGGCGGTGGCGCGGAACAGCACCTGCTCGCGGTCTTCCCAGTCCTCCGGCGGGGCGCCCTTCGGCGGCGGCAGCCGGCCGTCATAGACGAGATCGCGCGCCCGCAGCTCCGCCATCAGCCGGTCGATGATCGAGGGCTCGCCGCCGGTGCGGGCGTGCAGGCTGCGCTCGGAGAAGAACACCTCGTGGCGGATGTTGAGCGCGGCGAGGTCATCGCGGATCATCGCCATCATCATGTCGATGGCGATCGGGCGGGCCAGCGCGATCTGCTCGGCCTCGTCGCGCTCGTTGAGGCCGAGTCCGTATTTCGCCACCAGCGCCTGCCCGACCGGCACGAGATAGTCGCCGGGATAAAGGCCCTCGGGAATCTCGATGGTCTCGCCCAGCGCCTCGCGGTAGCGCAGCAGCGCCGAGCGGGCGAGCACGTCGATCTGCACCCCGGCGTCGTTGATGTAGTATTCCCGCGTCACCTGCCAGCCGGCGAAGGCGAGCAGGCTCGCCAGCGCGTCGCCGAAGGCGGCGCCGCGGCAATGGCCGACATGCATCGGCCCGGTGGGGTTGGCGGAGACATATTCGACATTGATCGGCGCGCCGCCGCCGAGATCGGCGCGGCCATAGCCCTCGCCCGCCAGCAGCACCGATTTCAGCAGCGCCGGCCACACGGCGCCGTCCAGCGCGATGTTGATGAAGCCGGGGCCGGCCACCTCCACCCGCGTCACGCCCTCCACCCCGCGCAGCTTCTCAGCCAGCCGGTCGGCGAGGTCGCGCGGCTTCATCCGGGCGTCCTTGGACAGCACCATCGCGGCATTGGTGGCGAGGTCGCCATGGCTCGCCTCGCGCGGCGGCTCGACCACGACGCGGCCGGCATCGAGTCCGGCAGGCACCACCCCCTCCGCCGCGAGGGCGGCGAGCGCGGCACGGACATGGTCGGCGAAGAGCGCGTAGATGTTCATCGGCAAGGCTCCGGGCAGGGCGGGCGCCGGCTGGCGCGCCCTCCAAAGGCGAGGGCGGCTCGCCCTAGCGCAGATCGGGGGTGCGGTCAAAGAGCCGGGCGTGCTCGGCCAGGGCGTAGCGGTCGGTCTGGCCGGCGATGAAATCGGCGATGCGGCGGGCGCGGCGCTCCTCGGGCAGGCCCTCCACCGTCTCGCGCCATTCCGGCGGCAGGGCGGCGGCATCGGCCATGTAGCGGGCGAACAGGTCGCGCACCACCTGCCCGGCGGCGTCCATCACCCGCATCACCCGGGCGTGGCGGTACATGCGGCGGAACAGGAAGGCCTTGATCGCCGCCTCCCCCGCGGCGATCTCCGCCGAGAACGCGACCACGGCGCCGCCGTGGCGTCGAACCGCGTCGGCATCGGCGAGGGCCGCGGCGGCGGCGCGGCGGCGGCTCTCCGCCACCACGTCCTCGATCAGCACGGTGATGAGGCGGCGGCCGATCTCGTGCACGGTGCGCGACGCGCCGAGGCCCGGCCATTGCGCGCGAATGCCGGCCAGCACCTCTCCCGCCAGTGGCAGCGCCGCCAGATCCTCCAGCGCGAACAGCCCGGCGCGCAGGCCGTCATCCATGTCGTGGACGTCATAGGCGATGTCGTCGGCGATGGCGGCGACCTGCGCCTCGGCGCTCGGCCAGCTCCACAGCCAGAGGTCCTGCCGCTCGGCATGGGCGGCGATGGCGTGGGGCAGCGGGCCGGCGAGCGGGCCATTGTGCTTGACGATGCCCTCATGGCTTTCCCAGGTGAGGTTCAGCCCGTCGAAGGCGGGATAGCGGTTCTCCAGCCGGGTGACGACGCGCAGCGACTGGGCGTTGTGATCGAAGCCGCCATAGGCCGCCATGCAGGCGTCGAGCACCCGCTCGCCGGCATGGGCGAAGGGCGGGTGACCGAGATCGTGGGCCAGCGCCAGGGTCTCGGCCAGGTCCTCGTCGAGCCCCAGCGCGCGGGCGATGGAGCGGGCCACCTGCACCACCTCCAGCGTGTGGGTGAGGCGGGTGCGGAAATGGTCGCCCTCGTGATAGACGAAGACCTGGGTCTTGTGCGCCAGCCGGCGGAAGGCGCTGGAATGGATGATGCGATCGGCGTCGCGGCGGAAGGCGCTGCGGGCCGGGCTCTCGGGCTCGGGCACCAGCCGGCCCCGGCTCTCTTCCGCCCGCGCGGCATGGGCTGCCCGCGGCTGCGCTCCGGCCACCGCCATGGGCGCCCTCCCCGATCCGTCGTGATGAGCGGGCGCGCCGGCCGGCGCGCCGCGTGCCGCCCGCGCGCCCCGGCGGCACGGGCTGGTCTCCCCCCTTTGACTCGGGGGCGGCAGCACTTAACTATTGCGGCAGGTCATATTCAACCCGAAGGCTGCGCCATGCACGCACCCACCCCGCTGCCGGCCGATGCGCCGGTTGCGGCGGCGCCCGGCCCGGTGCTCGTCACCGACCGCGCGCTGCGCCGAATCGCCGAGATCCTCGCCACCGAGCCGCCCGCCAGCATGCTGCGGGTGAGCGTGGAAGGCGGCGGCTGCTCCGGCTTCCAGTACAAGTTCGACATCACGCGCGAGCGCGAGGCGGACGACATCGTCGTCACCGGCGACGGCGCGACCGTGGTGGTCGACCCGGTGTCGCTGGAATACATGTCGGGCTCGCAGATCGACTTCGTCGACGACCTGATCGGCGCCTCCTTCCGCATCGCCAACCCGCACGCCACCGCCTCCTGCGGCTGCGGCACCAGCTTCGCGCTGTGACGCCTCCGGTCGGCGTGCTCTGCGCCCTCGCGCGGGAGCTCGCCGTGCTGGTGGACGCGCTCGACGCCGACGAGGTGGTCGAGGCCGCCGGCATGCGCTTCCACCGCGGCCGCCTCGACGGCCGCGCCGTGGTGCTGGCGCTGGCCGGCATGGGCAAGGTCAACGCCGCCGTCGCCACCACGCTGCTGATCGAGCGCTTCGGCGCGACCACCGTGGTGTTCTCCGGCGTCGCCGGCGGGCTCGACCCCGAGCTTGCCATCGGCGACGTGGTCATCGCCGAGCACATCGTGCAGCACGATGCCGGCTATACCGGCTCGGACGGCTTCGTGCCCTATCAGGCCGGCTTCCTGCCCTTCTTCAACCCGACGGACCAATTCGGCCACACCCCCGAGCCGGCGCTGCTGGAACGGGTGCGGGCGGCGCTGGCCGATCTGGCGCTGGTGCCGCTCTCGGCCGCCGCGGGCGGTGCCGGGCGGGCGCCGCGGCTCTGCTTTGCCCGGGTGCTCACCGGCGACCAGTTCGTCGCCAGCGAGGCGCTGCGCGAGCGCCTGCACCGCGGCTTTTCCGCCGCGGCGGTGGAGATGGAAGGCGCGGCGATGGCGCAGGCCTGCGAGGCGTTCGGGGTGCGCTGGCTGGTGGTGCGGGCGCTGTCCGATCTCGCCGGGCGGGAATCGCAGATGGACTTCCACGCCTTCGCCGACGAGGTCTCGCTCGCCTCCGCCCGCATCCTGCGCCGGCTGCTTCCGGTGCTCTGAACCCGTTCCAGCGCCGGCGAAATCCCCACTCATCCGTGGCCGTTCCAGCGGCTCGATTGCGCCCGTGGCCCCGGCGCGGCATTGTCGCGGCCCGTCACCCGCCGGAGACCGCCCATGCGCATCGCCACCTGGAACGTGAACTCGGTCCGGCTGCGGCTCGACAACACCCTCGCCTGGCTCGCCGAGCGCCAGCCCGATCTCGTCTGCCTGCAGGAGATCAAGTGCCAGGACGACCAGTTCCCGCGCGCTGCCTTCGAGGCCGCCGGCTACAACGTCGCGGTCCACGGCCAGAAGGGGTTCAACGGCGTCGCCATTCTCTCCCGCCATCCCTTCGACGAGGTGACGACCGGCCTGCCCGGCGACGAGAGCGACGTGCAGTCCCGTTTCATCGAGGTGGTGGTGTCGACCGCGACCGGCGTGGTGCGGGTCTGCGGCATCTATCTGCCCAACGGCAACCCGCCGGACACCGAGAAATACGGCTACAAGCTCGGCTGGATGAAGCGGCTGAAGGCGCTGGTGGCGCAGCGGCTGACGCTGGAGGAACCCTTCGTTGTCGCCGGCGACTACAACGTCATTCCCACGCCCGCCGACGTGCATGATCCCGCCGCCTGGGCCGGCGATGCGCTGTTCCTGCCGCAGACCCGCGCCGCCTTCCAGGAACTGCTCAATCTCGGCATGACGGACGCGCTGCGGGCGGTGAGCGACGCGCCGGGGCTCTACACCTTCTGGGACTACCAGGCCGGCGCCTGGCCCCGCAACAACGGCATCCGCATCGACCACCTGCTGCTGTCGCCGCAGGCGGCGGGGCGGCTGAAGGCGGCCGGCATCGACCGCCATACCCGGGGCTGGGAAAAACCGTCCGACCATGTGCCGGTCTGGATCGACCTCGACATCGCCGCCCGCGGCTGAGCCGTCACGGCGGCTGGCATGTCCGGCGGCTGGGGCCGGCCCTGGCCGGCCTCTAGCGGTCCACCTTCAGGTGCTGCTCGAGATAGACCAGCGCCAGCGCGCGCTCGTCGGAGCTGGCGGAGGCGAAGGCGTCGTCATAGAGGTCGACGATCCACTTGTCGTCGCCGCCGGCCGCCGCGTCGCGGGCCAGCGTCAGCCACATCAGACCGCGGGCGGCCTGGCGCGGCACGCCGTCATCGCCCTTGAACAGCAGCCCGCCAAGGGCGGCCTGGGCCCGGTACTGGCCCTTCTGCGCGGCAAGGCCGAGCCAGCGGGCGGCGAATCGCGGGTCGCGCTGCACGCCGGTGCCGTCGATATAGAGTCGGGCCAGCTCGTACTGCGCGTCGGGGTCGCCGAAATAGGACGCGGCATAAGCGAACATGTCGCGGGCACGGCCGACATCGCGGCGCACCTTGCTGTTAGGAATGCCAGTCATGTAGTAGCTGCCGAGCGCCACGAAGGCGTCGGCGACGAAGCGGGCCTGCGGCGCCGACGGGTTGTCGTCGGCATGCATGTTGGCGATCTGGGTGAAGTACTCGAACGCCTTGATCTGGTCGCGGGCGACGCCCTCGCCATCGGCATACATGCGGCCGAGCTTCCACTGCGCGCCGGGGTGACCCTGCTCGGCGGCGTAGCGCAGGGAGTCGATGCCCTTCGCGGTCTCCCCCGAGCGCAGCGCCCGGGTGCCGAGGCGCACCGCCTCCTCCAGCGGCCGATCGGCCGCGCCGGGTGCCGACCCGACCGGCGCCGGCGGCGACTCGGTGTTGCCGTCGAAGGCGCAGACGGGGAGCGGCGCCAGCAGCAGCGCGAACAGCACGGCAAGGGAAAGCCGGTCCGGCCCGCCAGGGCGGCGCGCCACGCGACGGCCCGCGACGCTCGAGGCCTGTGAAGCCGCGTTGCAACCGGTGATCCCGGCCGTCGACACGGAAAGAACCGATGCGCGCATCAGCCCCATCGCCCGCAGACCGGCGCGGTGCGACATACGCGAGGGACCGCCGGTCACGCTCCGGTCCGGCAGCCTCGCCTTATCGATGGTGGTGGTGACGCCCATTTTACGCACGGTTCCCGGCAGCAGCGCGACGCGAGCTTGGCGCCCGATCGTTAATGTCCGCTACGTCTCAGACGGATTTCGTGCCGGTTTGTGGCGGCTTCGCGGCGCCGACCCCCAAGGTTCCTTTCGAAAGGGTTAATGATCCGTTGTGTTGCTGCGGCGTCACAATTTTGTGGACGCCGCGGGGTGCCGGCCCCGGCGCCTCCCTCATCCGACCCCGCCACCCAAGCGGGGTCGACCCGCCGCTCGCGAGCCCTCGCGCCTGTCACCGTACTGTTGTAGAGGTCGGTATGATGGGGCCGCCGGCTTCGGATCAGGCCGCAGCCGAGGAGATGCATCATGCCGAACAGCAACATCGTGGAGCGCCTGCGCGCCATGGCCGCCGACCTCGACGCGCACCCGCGCGAGAAGATCGAGGGCCAGCTTTCCGAGGCCGCCGACGTGATCGAGCTGCTGCGCGGAGAGATCGACCGGCTGGTCGACGTCGCCGGCGAGCCCACCCCGCCCGAGCCCCATCAGCCGCAGGCCTGAACCACCCCGCTCTCGCCCTGCGCCGACGGGGCCGGACGAGCCCCGCCTGCGGCCCAGAACCCAGCGTCAGTCCGCCATCTTGGTCGACCAGCCGGCGCTGGTCACGCCCGGAAGCTGGCGGAGCTGGGCCACGGCGGCGTTGAGGTCCTCCGGCCGCACGGAGGTTGCCACCAGCGTCGCGGTCAGCTCGGCGAGGCTCTCGCCGCGCTCTTCCGCGTCGATGGTGCTGGCGGGGTATTTCGCCGCGTCCAGCAGCTTCGCCATGCGGTCCTGAAGCTCCGCGGCCAGCTCCGCCTTCACCATCAGCACGACTTCATAGGACGCCTCGCCGAATTCGGCGTGGCGCGGCATCCGCTCGAGCCACTGCACCAGCGGGCGCAGCATGGTGTTGCCGGCCAGCACGAAGGCGGTCAGCAGCACCGCCTGGGCGACCAGATCGGCGCCCGCGCAGGCCCCCACCGCGGCCGAGCACCACAGGGTCGCCGCGGTGTTGAGGCCGCGGACATTGGCGCCCTCCTTCATGATGACGCCGGCGCCGAGGAAGCCGATGCCGGAGACGACATAGGCGATGACCCGCACCGCGCCCTCGGCGCCGGCGAGATGCATCGCCATGTCGACGAACTGGCAGGCGCCGATCGCGACCAGCACATTGGTGCGCAACCCCGCGGTGCGCTGGCGGTACTGACGCTCCAGCCCGATCAGTGCACCGAGGCCGAAGGCGACCAGCAGGCTGATGGCGGTGGAGAGAAAGTCGGCGGCGTCGAAGCTGGTGATGAACGGCACGGCCCCCTCCCCTCCCCGCGCCGCCTCAGGCCGCCGCGCCGAGCCGGGCCAGCGCCTCGCGGATCTTGCCGGCGCGCGCTTCCGCCACCTCGCGGCGCTCGCGCTGCTCCTCGATGACCTCTTCCTTGGCGCGGGCGATGAAGTCCGGGTTGCCGAGCTTGGCGTCGACCCGGGCGATGTCGTCCTGCGCCTTGGCGAGTTCCTTGTTGAGGCGGTTCAGCTCGGCCGCCATGTCGATGACGCCGGCCAGCGGCAGCGCCGCCACGACGCCGCGCACCACGATCTGCACCGCCCCGGCCGGAGAGTCCGCGGCGAAGGTGACGCTGGAAAGACGGGCGAGCCGCAGCAGCGCGTCGTTCCAGCGCTCCGCCCGCGCCCGCGTCGCCGCATCGACCCCCACCAGCACCAGCGGGAGCTGCGCACCGGCGGGCACGTTCATCTCGGCGCGCACCGAGCGCACCTCGGTGACGAGATCGACCAGCCAGCCGATCTCGGCCTCGGCGTCGGGCGCCTCCAGCCCGGCGGGAGCCGGCCAGTCCGCCAGCGCCAGCAGCGAGCCCCGCGCCGGGCCCTGCTCGGCGGTGCGGGCCCACAGCTCCTCGGTGAGGAAGGGCATGAAGGGGTGCAGCAGCTTCAGGATCTCGTCCAGCACATGGGCCGCGGTCGCCCGCGTCTCGGCCTTCAGCGCCTCGTCCTGCCCGGTGAAGACGGGCTTGGCGAGTTCGAGATACCAGTCGCAATAGATGTTCCAGACGAAGCGGTAGGCTGCGCCGGCCGCTTCGTTGAAGCGGTAGTCCTTGAGCGCCGCGGTGATCTCGCTACCGGCGCGCTCCGCCTCGCCAACGATCCAGCGGTTCAGAGTGGAGCCGACCGCGGCGGGGTCGAAGCCGGCGACGCGCACGCAGCCGTTCATCTCGGCGAAGCGGGCGGCGTTCCACAGCTTGGTCGCGAAGTTGCGGTAGCCCTCGACCCGCGAGGTCGCCAGCTTGATGTCGCGGCCCTGCGCCGCCATCGCCGCCAGGGTAAAGCGCAGCGCATCGGCGCCGTACTGGTCGATCAGCGACAGCGGGTCGATGACGTTGCCCTTGGACTTCGACATCTTGGCGCCCTTCTCGTCGCGGACGAGGGCGTGGATGTAGACGTCCCTGAACGGCGCCTCGCCGTCCATGAAATGCAGGCCCATCATCATCATCCGGGCGACCCAGAAGAAGATGATGTCGAAGCCGGTGATGAGCACCGAGGTCGGGTAGAACCGCGCGAGCTCCGCCGTCGCGTCCGGCCAGCCGAGGGTGGAGAAGGGCCACAGCGCCGAGGAGAACCAGGTGTCCAGCACGTCCTCGTCGCGGCTGATGAGGCTGGCCCGCTTCTCCGGGTCGGCCGCCAGCTCGCGGGCCTCGCCATCGGAGATGATGCCGGCCTGCACGCAATGGGCCAGCGCGGCGGCCACCGCCTCCTCCTCGGTCTCCTCGACGAAGACGGTGCCGTCCGGCCCATACCAGGCCGGAATCTGGTGGCCCCACCAGAGCTGGCGGGAGACGCACCAGGGCTGGATGTTCTCCAGCCACTCGAAATAGGTCTTCTCCCAGTTCTTCGGCACGAAGGAGGTCGCTCCTTCGCGCACCGCCGCCAGCGCCGGCTGCGCCAGGGTGTGGGCGTCGACATACCACTGGTCGGTCAGCCAGGGCTCGATGACGACGTTGGAGCGGTCGCCATGGGGCACCATGTGGGTGTGCGGCTCGATGCGGTCGAGCAGGCCGCGCTCCTCCATCAGCGTGACGATGGCCTTGCGGCCGGCCTCGCGGCTCTGGCCGTCCAGCGTCAGCACCCCATCGAGCTCCGGCCCGGTGACGGCGCCTTCCAGGAAGGCATCGTTGCCCGCCAGCGCCAGCCGCGCCTCGGCGTCCAGCACGTTGATCATGGCAAGGTCGTGCCGGCGGCCGACCTCGAAATCGTTGAAGTCATGCGCCGGGGTGATCTTCACCGCACCGGTGCCCTTGGTCGGGTCGGAATAGGCGTCGGGCACGATGGGGATCAGCCGGCCGACCAGCGGCAGCCGCACCTTGGCGCCCTGCGCGACGAGGCCGAGATAGCGCGGATCCTCCGGGTGGACCGCGACCGCGGTGTCGCCGAGCATGGTCTCCGGCCGGGTGGTGGCGACGACGATGTAGTCGCGCGTCTCATAGAGCGTGGGCTGGCCGTCGGCGTCGAACGCGACGGGGTGGTCATAGGTCACGCCGTCGGCGAGGGGATAACGCAGATGCCAGAGGTGACCCTTCACCTCGACCTGCAGCACCTCGAGATCGGAGATGGCGGACTGGAACTTGGGGTCCCAATTCACCAGCCGCTTGTCCTTGTAGATCAGCCCTTCCTTGTAGAGCCGCACGAACACCTTCACCACGGCGCGGGAAAGCCCCTCATCCATGGTGAAGCGCTCGCGCGACCAGTCGCAGGAGGCGCCAAGCCGCTTCAGCTGGCCGATGATGGTGCCGCCGGACTCTTCCTTCCACGCCCACACCTTCTCGACGAAGGCGTCGCGCCCCATCTCGCGCCGGCCGGGAAGCTGGCGCTCGGCGAGCTGGCGCTCCACCACCATCTGGGTCGCGATGCCGGCATGGTCGGTGCCGACCTGCCACAGCACGTCCTTGCCGCGCATCCGCTCGAACCGGCACAGGATGTCCTGCAGCGTGTTGTTGAGCGCGTGGCCCATGTGCAGGGAGCCGGTGACGTTCGGCGGGGGAATCACGATGCAGAAGGGCTCGGCCCCCGCGCGTTCCGGGCGGCCGCCCTTGAACGCCTCGGCGTCCAGCCATGCCTGATAGATGCGGCCTTCGACGGCGGCGGGATCGAACCTGTTGTCGAGCATGACGGCTCCGAAGCGCTTGAAACGGAGCCGAGACAAACCAGAGGCGCGGCGCGAAATCAACTTCGCCGTGGCAGACACGGCCGCATGGCGCGAACGCGGCGGCCCGCCGTCGCGACGGCGGCCGGCCGCGGGGCCTCAGCCGGTGCCGGGCCGCGGCGTGCCCTTCACTGGCCGCCGCGGGCGATGCGCTCGATCTCGGCGCGCACGAGGCGCTCCACCAGACCCGGCAGGTTGTCGTCCAGCCAGTCCCTCAGCATGGGGCGCAGGGCCTCCACCACAACCTCCTCCAGGCTCCGCCCCGCCAGGCCAGCGGACGGCACCACCGGCGCGGCGGACTGCGGCCGGCTGAGGGCGGAAAAGGCAGCGCTGGCAGAGGC
>CAZIXP010000120.1:0-12362 GCA_964543245.1 uncultured Starkeya sp. | reverse complement strand
ACCCGGGTGGAGGTGCGCGACCTGTTCTTCGCCACGCCGGCGCGGCTGAAATTCCTCAAATCGGAGCGGGCCGAGACCGCCGCCGCCCTCGATGTGGTGCGGCGGCTCGCGCTGGCCCGGCCGGAGGTGGCCTTCACCTTCATTGCCGAGGACCGCCCGCCGGTGAGCTGGGCGGCGCAGGGCGAGGGCCCGGAAGGCCGGCGCGCCCGCATCGCCGACGTGCTGGGCCGCGAGGTGGCCGCCAACGCGCTGGCGGTGGAAGGCGGCCGCGGCGGTGTCGGGCTCACCGGCCTTGCCGGGCTCCCCACCTTCTCCAAGGCCAATGCACTGTCGCAGTATTTCTTCGTCAATGGCCGCCCGGTGCGCGACAAGGTGCTGATCGGCGCCGTGCGGGCGGCCTATGCCGACCTGCTGCCCGCCGACCGTCACCCGGTGCTGGCGCTGTTCCTCGCGATCGACCCGCGCGAGGTTGACGTGAACGTGCATCCCGCCAAGACCGAGGTGCGGTTCCGCGATGCCGGGCTGGTGCGCGCGCTCATCATCCGCACCCTGGTCGACGCGCTGGAGGCGGGGGCGCCGCGCACCGCCTCCACGGTGGCGGACCGGCTGGCGCTGCTGGCGCGCCCCGGCCTGTTGCCGGGGGGCGAGGGGTTCGGCCGCGCGCCGCATCTGCCGCATCTGCTGCGCCCGCCGCTGGACCATGACTGGCGCACCTCCTGGGCCGCGCCGGCCGGGGGCGGCGCGGAGCCTGGCGGTCTCGCGCCGGCCGGCTTCGCCGAGGTGGCCGCCGCGGCCTATGAAGCCGGCGACGGATTCGCCGGGGAGGGCGGCTTCGCCGGCCTCGGCCTCGATGTCGCGCCCTCGGTCGATGCCCGCGCCGCCGCCGCGCCCGCCGCGCCGGGGCTGATGGACCGCCCGCTCGGCGCTGCCCGTGCCCAGCTCCACGAGACCTACATCCTCGCCCAGACCCGCGACGGCGTGGTCATCGTCGACCAGCATGCCGCCCATGAGCGCATCGTCTATGAGCGGCTGAAGCAGGCCATGGCCCGCGACGGGCTGAAGCGGCAGGTGCTGCTGCTGCCGCTGGTGGTCGAGCTGGACCCTTCCGAGGCCGACCGGCTGGCCGAGCGGGCCACGGCGCTGGAGCGCCTCGGCCTGGTGCTGGAGCCTTTCGGCCCGGGCGCCCTGCTGGTGCGCGAGGTGCCGGCGCTGCTCGGCGACGCCGACATCGGCGCGCTGCTGCGGGAGCTGGCCGAGCATGCCGAAGAGTGGGACGATGCCCTGCCGCTGGAGCGCCGGCTGCTGCATGTCGCCGCCACCATGGCCTTCCACCGCTAGGTGCGGGCCGGCCGCCGGCTGCGGCCGGAGGAGATGGACGCCCTGCTGCGCGAGATGGAACAGACCCCCAATGCCGGCCAGTGCAACCACGGCCGGCCCACCTTCGTAACGCTGTCGCTGGCCGACATCGAGAAACTCTTCGCCCGGCGGTGACAGACGTGCGCGACAGGACCTCTCCCGACCACCCGAAAAGCTGGTATGCCGCTACGGCGGTGCCCCACCCGCTCTACCCCCCGCTGGCCGGGCGGGTGATGACGGATGTCTGCGTCATCGGCGGCGGCTATACCGGCCTGTCCGCCGCGCTGCACCTCGCCGAGGCGGGGGTGGGGGTGGTGCTGCTGGAGGCGGGGCGGGTCGGCTCCGGCGCCTCCGGGCGCAATGGCGGCCAGATCCATTCCGGCCAGCGCCGCGACCAGGACTGGATCGAGGCGCAGATGGGCGTCGACGACGCCCGCAAGCTGTGGGACCTCGCGGAGGACGCCAAGGCGCTGCTGCACGACCTCATCGCCCGCCACCGCATCGACTGCGACCTGCGCCCCGGTTTGATCGTGGCGGATCACAAGCCCGGCTATGTCGCCCACACCCACGCCTATGCCCGCAAGCTGACCGAGGTCTACGGCTATCCCCATGTCCGGCCGCTGTCGCGCGACGAGCTGGCGGCGCTGGTCGGGTCGGACGCCTATCACGGCGGCATGATCGACCATGGCGCCGGCCATCTCCACCCGCTGAACCTCGCCCTCGGCCTCGCCAAGGCGGCGAGCCGGGCCGGTGCCCGCCTCCACGAGCACAGCCGCGCGGTGCGCATCACCGAGGGCGCCCGGGTGGTGGTGGAGGCCGACAGCGGGGCGGCGGTGGAGGCGGACTGGGTTCTGGAATGCGGCGACGGGCTGCAGGACGGCCTCGATGCCCGGGTCGACCGCCATGTCATGCCGATCGCCAACTACATCGCCGCCACCGAGCCGCTCGGCGAGCGCGCCCGCCGCATCATCGCCAATGACGCGGCGGTGGCGGACAGCCGCTTCGTGGTGAATTACTACCGGCTCAGCCGCGACGGGCGCCTGCTGTTCGGCGGGGGCGAAACCTATCGCCGCACCCTGAAGGCCGACCCCGGCAGCTTCGTGCGGCCCTATATGCTCAAGATCTTCCCCCAGCTCGCCGATGCGCGCATCGATTACGGCTGGGGCGGCGTGCTCGGCATCACCATGACCCGCATGCCCTTCGTGCGCCGGCTCTCCCCCCGCGTGCTCACCGCCTCCGGCTATTCCGGCCAGGGGGTTATGCTCGCGCCGCTCTACGGCAAGATCCTCGCCGAGGCGGTGCGCGGCGTGGTCGGCACGTTCGACCTGCTGGCCCGGGCGCCCGCACCCGCCTTCCCCGGCGGACGGCTGATGCGCTGGCCGCTGCTGGCGGCCGGGCTGAGCTATTACGCCCTGCGCGACCGCCTCTGAAAGGAAGCCCTTGCCCGAACTGCAGTCGTTGGCACGCGACGCGCTCGCCCTCGTCGATGCGCACAAGCATCTGGCACCCCTCATCGCCTTCGCGCTGGCCTTCGGCGAATCGCTGGCGGTGGTCTCGCTGGTGGTGCCGGCGACCGTCGTGCTGGTGGGCCTCGGTCCGTTGATCGAGGCCGGCGGCATCGGCTTTCTGCCGGTCTGGGCCGGGGCGGCGCTCGGGGCGACGCTGGGGGACGCGGTGTCCTACTGGATCGGGCACCATTATCGCGAGCGGGTGCGGGACTTCCCCATCCTGCGCAACCACCCCGCGCTGCTCGAGCGCGGCATGCGCTTCTTCCACCGCTGGGGGGTGTGGGGCGTGTTCCTCGGCCGTTTCTTCGGGCCGCTGCGGGCGGTGGTGCCGCTGGTCGCCGGCATGTTCGCCATGCCATCCTTGGGGTTCCAGCTCGCCAACGTGACCTCGGCGGCGCTGTGGGCCTTCCTCCTGCTGGCGCCCGGGGCGGCGGCGATGAAGATGCTGGGTTGGTGAGGCCGGCTCAGCCCGGCTCGGCCGGCTCGGGCTGGCTCACGAAGATGATCACCGCCAGCATCGTCATGTAGAAGCGGAAGGCGGGCTCCTGGCCGTTCCAGATGCGGGACTGCCACATGGCGAAATATTCCCCGCCCACCACCATGAAGCCGAGGAACCACACGGCGAAGCCGACGCCGACTCCCGCCACCGCCCAGGCCTTCGCGCGGGCGAAGCGCCGCCCGTCCCGCAGACCGGCCAGCATCATCGCGGCGGCGACGGTGAAGAGCAGGCCCGTCAGCCCTTCGCCGGCGATGATCAGCCCATAGCCGAGTTGCCACAGCCCGGGATCGTGGATGGCGCGCGAGGTCAGCGCATTGCCGGGAAAGGTGTCGTCCATGCTGAGGACGTGGCGCACGAAGGCGTAGTTCGAGCCGTAATCGACCAGATTGCCGAGCGTGACGAGCCCGGCAAAGGCGGCGAGCGCGGCGATCATGAAGGTTTTGGTGAGCCTTATGGCCAGCATGGTGTCCTCGCCCCGGCCGGCGCCCGTGCCGGTCGTTCCGGGCCGCACGCTACCACGCTGCGCGGTTGTGGCGCGAAAGCGCAGGGAGGCTGGAGCCGGCGGGGGATGACGGACGGCGCGTTCTTGGTAAAATAGTCGGGTAGAACGGGCGTCAGGCGGGGCGCTGGCGGGGCGGGGGACGAACGACGGCGATGATCGGCCAGGATGCTCTCGCGATCATTCTGATGCGCATGTTCGAGTTTTCACCGGTTGCCATGTCGATCTCGACCACGGGAGCGGACAGCTCCCGCTATGTGATGGTGAACCGTGCCTATCTCGACCTCACCGGGCGGCGGTGGGAGGAGCTCAACGAGCGGTCCATGGTCGGCCACGGCGCCGCCATCTCCAGCCCGGCCCGCGACCGCCGGCTGCGGCTGCTCGAGGAGGTCGGCAGCTACAAATCCGAGCTGGCGGAAATCCGCCACGCCGATGGCCGCATCATTCCGGTGCTGATCTCCGCCCAGCGCTCGCATATCGGCGACGCCGTCTACGACATCGAGCTGCTTGCCGACGTGACCGAGCATATGGAATCCCAGATCGCGCGGGAGCGTGAGCTGACCTATGCCGCGCTCACCGATCCGCTGACCGGGCTGCTGAACCGCGCCGGGGTCGACGCAGTGCTGCAGGAGCGGCTGGCGCGGGTGTGGGACGAAGGCCAGTGCGTCGCGCTGGCCTTCATCGACCTCAACGGCTTCAAGCAGATCAACGACCGGCTCGGCCACGAGGCGGGCGACACCATCCTGCGGCGGCTGGCGGCGCGGCTGCGGCTGGCCTGCGGACCGGAGGAGATCGTCGCGCGTATCGGCGGCGACGAATTCGTGCTGGTGCTGACCGTGCCGCGCGGGGCGCGGGGTTCCGTCGAGCCGATGCTGGCGGGCATTGCCGCGGCGGTGTTCACCCCAGTGGACCTGCCGGACAGTTTTCCCGTGCCGATCGGGGCGGCCATCGGGATCGCCGTGCAAGGGGCGCCGGAGGTGGCAGCGGCGGCTTTGATCCGCGAGGCCGACCGGCAGATGTATCGGGCGAAATCGACCGGCGAGCCGATCAGCATCCGCTTCAGCGCGGGCGAGCGGGTCTGTACGGACGGGGTGGCGTGACGGCGGGCCGCCGAGGGCGAGGCCGGCGCGGGCGGCGGGTGGGCCCGAAGCAGGTGGGGTTACGGCCGCAGGCGTGAGGCAGGCCTCGACACCGTGACGCAGGCGCGACCCGCGCCTATTCCGCCGCTTCCTTCGGCGGTTTGCCCGCCTTCATCTCCCGCCGCGCTTTGGCCGGGAGGACGAGATCGAACTCGGCGAGTTCTTCCTCGGTGGGCCAGACCATGTCCTTGTCCCAGGCCCAATGCGCACGGATTTCCTCGTCTGACATGGCGCGAAATTTTTCCCAGTCAACCGTCCTGGCCAACCGGTCCGCCTCCTCCAATTGCTTTTTGGTAGGCATGACGCTCCACCTCATTCGCGTATCGGAAGGATATGGCGCGCCGCCGGCGGCCCCGCCATGTCCACGCACACAGTAACACGTCCTCGCCAAAGGCCGCGATGGTTTCAAAGCGTGGCTCGCCCCGCTCGCCTCGCGAAGGACGCTCCAGGCGTGGCCTGCCATCGAAGAGCCTTGCCGCAAGGGGGAGCGGCAAACCGTGCTTGAGACGGTTCGCCGCGTCCTTGTCGTCATCCCACTCGAAATCGTCGGTCTCGCCCATCGCGGACTCCGCTAACCATTGACGGTACTATAGCGGAGGCCCCAAGCGAGATGGATGATTGGTGGGATAGGTTACTCTCTGTCATGTGGAGAGACTGTGGACAGCCGAAGTTTTTTGGCCTCAGTTCTTCGCCTTGTCGACCAGCTTGTTCTTGGCGATCCACGGCATCATGCCGCGCAGCTTGGCGCCGACTTCCTCGATCTGGTGGGAATCGTTGACGCGGCGGATGCCCTTGAAGCGGGCGGCGCCGGCCTTGTATTCCTGCATCCATTCCGAGGTGAACTTGCCGGTCTGGATGTCGGTGAGCACCTTCTTCATCTCGGCCTTGGTGGCCTCGGTGATGATGCGCGGGCCGGTGACGTACTCGCCCCATTCGGCGGTGTTGGAGATCGAGTAGTTCATGTTGGCGATGCCGCCCTCATAGATGAGGTCGACGATCAGCTTCACCTCGTGAAGGCACTCGAAATAGGCCATTTCGGGGGCATAGCCCGCCTCGACCAGCGTCTCGAAGCCGGCGCGGATCAGCTCGACCAGGCCGCCGCAGAGCACCACCTGCTCGCCGAACAGGTCGGTCTCGCACTCTTCCTTGAAGGTGGTCTCGATGATGCCGGAACGGCCGCCGCCGACGCCGCAGGCATAGGACAGGGCGAGGTCGAGCGCATTGCCCGAGGCGTCCTGGTGAACCGCCACGAGGCAGGGCACGCCGCCGCCCTTCTGGTATTCGCCGCGCACGGTGTGGCCGGGGCCCTTGGGCGCGATCATCACCACGTCGACCGAGGCCTTGGGCTCGATCAGGCCGAAATGCACGTTGAGGCCGTGGGCGAAGGCGATGGCGGCGCCGTCGCGGATGTTCGGCGCGATCTCGTCGCGGTAGATGTCGGCCTGCAGCTCGTCCGGGGTGGCCATCATCATCAGGTCGGCCCAGGCGGCGGCCTCGGCGACGGTGAGCACCTTGAGGCCGTCGGCCTCCACCTTCTTCGCGGTCGCCGAGCCCGGCTTCAGGCCGATGGCGATATCCTTGACGCCGGACTCCTTGAGGTTCAGCGCGTGGGCGCGGCCCTGGCTGCCATAGCCGATGATGGCGACCTTCTTGCCCTTGATGAGGTTCAGATCGGCGTCGCGATCGTAATAGACGCGCATGGACGTGTTCCTTGTTGTCCGGTGTTGTCGACGTTCTTGAAGGCAGGCTTTTCGGAAACGGGCGTTTCGGCTGCGTGCTTTAAAGCCGGCACGCGGCGGGTCAAGGGGCGCGGCGCCGCCTGTGCGGGAGGGCGCGGCGCGGGGGAGGGGACGGCGCCCGGCTCATGGGCCGGTCTCCCGGGCGCGGCCGGCGCGCCAGGGCAGGCGCTGGACCGAGGCGAGCGCGACGCCGGAGGCGGCGAGCGCCATACCGACCCAGGCCAGCGGCGGCATCGCCTCGCCGAGCAGGGCCCAGGCGATGAGCGCCGAGCAGGGCGGCACCAGGAAGAACAGCGCCGAGACCTTCGACACCTCGCCCGCCCGGATCATGGCGAGGTAGAGCGAGACGGCGATGAGGGAGTTGCCGATCACGAGATAGCCGAGCGCGGCGAGGAACGGGCCGCTCCACACCACATGGCCGTCTTCCAGCAGCAGGGCCAGCGGCAGCGTGCAGAGGAAGCCCACCACATACTGCACCGCATTGGCGACCAGCGGGTGCTGCGGCGTGCCGAAGCGCTTCTCGTAGAGCGCGCCGCCGGACATCGCCATCAGCGCGCCGATCGCCAGCAGCAGCACCCCCGGCGAGGTGATCTCGATGGCCGAGCGCGACAGGATCACCAGCGCGGTGCCGGCAAGGCCGAGGACCAGCCCGATCCAGCGCCGCCCGCCCACGCTCTCGCCCGCCAGCAGCGGCGCCAGCAGGCCGACGACGATGGGCTGCATCGACACAATGATGGCAAGCGCGCCGGCCGAGATGCCGAAGCGGAAGGCGAAGTAGCTCAGGTTGAAATAGAGCACCTGGATGAGGAAGCCGATCACCGCGAGGTGGAGATAGACCCGCGGGCTGCGCGGCAGCGGCGGGCGGAACCACGCCACCAGCGGCAGCAGCACGAGCAGCACGATGCCGTAGCGCAGCGCCAGCAGGGTAAATGGCCCGGTGTAGAGGATGCCGACCTTGGCGACGGCGAAGCCGCCCGACCACAGTAGCAGGAAGATGAACGGCGCCGCCTGCAGCCACAGCGGCTTGCCGCCGGTGGCCCCTGCGGACGGCAGCGCGGCGGCGCGATCGCTCATCGCGCCCGCGCCCCGTGCTGCCGGGTTTGCGCCACCCGCGCCGCCATTGCTCGCCCCCGCATCGCCGCCGGCCCGCCCATTCGCTCTCACATCCCGTCCGGGCCGCGGCCGATGGCGGCCACGCCGGTGCGCGACACCTCGACGAGGCCGAGCGGGGCCAGCAGCGAGACGAACTGGTCGATCTTGTCCGGCTTGCCGGTGATCTCGAACACGAAGCTCTCCAGCGTCGTGTCGACGGTGCGGGCGCGGAAGCTGTCGGCGATCAGGAGGGCTTCCTGCCGGATGTCGCCCTTGCCGCGCACCTTGATCAGCGCCAGCTCGCGCTCCACCGACTTGCCGGCGACGGTGAGGTCGACCACGCGGTGGACCGGCACCAGCCGGTCGAGCTGGCTCTTGATCTGCTCGATGATGCCCGGCGCGCCGGTGGTCACCACGGTGATGCGGGAGAGCTTGGAATCGTGGCTCACCTCGGAAACGGTGAGGCTGTCGATGTTGTAGCCGCGGCCGGAGAACAGGCCGACGATGCGCGCCAGCACGCCCGGCTCGTTGTCGACCAGCATGGAAAGGGTGTGCCGCTCGGCGGCTTCGGGATGCGCAGACATGGGAAAACCCGGGGCAAGGGAAAGCGGCGGCCCCTCTCCCGGCGGGGAGAGGGGCGGATGGGAGCGGGGCAGGCCGGCGCCGGTTCAGACCAGCATCTTGCCTTCCTCGTCGATCGCCTCGTCCAGCGCCTCGGGATGGTCGGGCAGGATCATCTCGTTATGCGGCTTGCCCGACGGGATCATCGGCAGGCAGTTCTCCTTCTGGTCGACCAGGCAGTCGAACAGCACCGGACGGTCGATGCTGATCATCTCCTGGATCGCCGCGTCGAGATCGCCGGGGCGGTGGCAGCGCAGGCCGACCGCGCCATAGGCCTCCGCCAGCTTCACGAAGTCCGGCAGCGATTCCGAATAGGAGTGGGAATAGCGCCCGCCATGCAGCAGGTCCTGCCACTGCCGGACCATGCCCATATACTCGTTGTTCAGCACGAAGATCTTCACCGGCAGGTTGAACTGCAGCGCGGTGGAGAGCTCCTGCAGGCACATCTGGATCGAGGCTTCGCCGGCGATGTCGATGACGAGGCTGTCGGGATGGGCGACCTGGACGCCGATGGCCGCCGGCAGGCCGTAGCCCATGGTGCCGAGGCCGCCGGAGGTCATCCAGCGGTTCGGCTCCTCGAAGCGGAAGTGCTGCGCCGCCCACATCTGGTGCTGGCCGACCTCGGTGGTGACGTAGACGTCCTTGTCCTTCACCGCGTGGTAGAGCCGCTGTATGGCGTGCTGCGGCTTGATGACCGCGTCGGAGTTCTGGAACGAGAGCGACTTGCGCGCCCGCCAGCGGTCGATCTGGCCCCACCAGCTCGCGAGGGCCTGCCGGTCCGGCTCGGCCTTGGTCGCCCGCCACAGGGTCAGCATGTCGGAGAGGACATGCTTGACGTCGCCGATGATCGGCACGTCGACCTTGACGTTCTTGTTGATCGAGGAGGGGTCGATGTCGATGTGGATCTTCTTCGAGCCCGGGGAGAAGGCGTCGAGCCGGCCGGTGATGCGGTCGTCGAACCGGGCGCCGATGCACAGCATGACGTCGCAGTCATGCATCGTCATGTTGGCCTCGTAGGTGCCGTGCATGCCGAGCATGCCCAGCCACTGCTTGTCCGCGGCGGGATAGGCGCCGAGGCCCATCAGCGTCGAGGTGACGGGGAAGCCGGTGAGGCGGGCGAATTCGCGCAGCAGCCGGCTCGCCTCGGGGCCGGAATTGATGACGCCGCCGCCGGTGTAGAGCACCGGGCGCCGGGCCTTCGCCAGCAGCTCGACCGCGGTGCGGATCTTCTCCGGGTCGCCATTGAGGCGCGGCTGGTAGGTCTTGTGCTGGATGTTCTCGGGGCCGACATACGTCCCGCGGGCGAACTGGACATCCTTCGGGATGTCGACCACCACCGGGCCGGGACGGCCGTTCTGGGCGACATAGAACGCCTCGTGCAGCACCCGCGCGAGATCGTTGATGTCGCGGACGAGATAGTTGTGCTTGGTGCAGGGGCGGGTGATGCCGACCGTGTCGCACTCCTGGAAGGCGTCGGAGCCGATGAGGTGCGTCGGGACCTGCCCGGTGATGCAGACCACCGGGATCGAGTCGAGCAGCGCGTCGGTGAGGCCGGTGACGGCATTGGTGGCGCCGGGACCGGAGGTGACCAGCACCACGCCGACCTTGCCGGAAGAGCGCGCATAGCCTTCCGCCATGTGCACCGCCCCCTGCTCGTGCCGCACGAGGACGTGCCGCACCTGGTTCTGGTGGAACATGGCGTCGTAGATCGGCAGCACCGCGCCGCCCGGATAGCCGAAGATATGCTCGACGCCCTGATCGATCAGGGCCTGCATCACCATTTCGGCGCCGGTCATCTCGCGCATCATGGTCGTTTTCCTCTTGAACGCTGTTCGTTCGGTCGTTGCTTGCGGAGGTCCAGAAAATCAAAAGGCCCCGTCAGGGGCCCGAAATCGCGCGTCACCGGTGAGCGGGAACTGCCCTCAGGCAGCTTCCGCGGCGACGCGCCGTCCTACGATAAGGATAATATTGTTGCGCATGGCGGCGCCGCTCCTTCGAAAAGTTGCGCGACCTCTACAGCCGCGCCGCGCGCACGTCAAGCCGATGACGCCGCATGGGCCAAAATGCCGAGCAATCCAGCACTTTTCGTGGCGGTGCGGGAAGGATATACCCGGCTGATCGCGTGGGAGTGAGGCCAGCATGTCGCAGATGCGGCTCGTCGTCGTCGGTGCCAGCGGCCGCATGGGCCGCACCCTGGTGCGTGCCATCGCCGAGGCGCCGGACCTCGCGCTGGCCGGCGCGGTCGAGCCCGCCGACAGCCCGCATCTCGGCGCCGATGCCGGCACGCTGGCGGGGCTGCCCCCGCTCGGCGTCACGCTGAGCGACGACGCGCTGCCGCTCTTCGCCGCAGCGGAAGGCGTGGTGGACTTCACCGTGCCGGCGGCGAGCGTGCGCTTCGCCGCGCTGGCGGCGCAGGCCCGCATCGTCCATGTCATCGGCACCACCGGCTTCTCCGAGGTCGAGCAGGCCGCCATCGAGGCGGCGGCGCGGCATGCGGCGGTGGTGAAGTCCGGCAATATGAGCCTTGGCGTCAATCTGCTCGCCGCGTTGGTGAAGCGGGTCGCCGCCACGCTGGACGAGGGCTTCGACATCGAGGTGCTGGAGATGCACCACAACCGCAAGGTCGACGCCCCCTCCGGCACCGCCCTGCTGCTCGGCGAGGCGGCGGCGGCCGGCCGCGGCGTCACGCTGGCCGAGAACGGCGTGTTCGCGCGGCACGGCATCACCGGCGCGCGCAAGCCGGGCGACATCGGCTTTGCCACGCTGCGCGGCGGCACGGTGGTGGGCGAGCATTCGGTGATCTTCGCCGGCCCCGCCGAGCGCATCGAATTCGCCCACAAGGCCGAAGACCGCATGATCTTCGCCCGTGGCGCGCTCGCGGCCGCCCGCTGGGCGCGCGGGCGCAAGCCCGGGCTCTATTCCATGACCGACGTGCTCGGCCTTTCCGACTTCTGACGCCTCATCCGCCCGCCACCAGCCCCAGCCGGAGACCTGCCCCCGATGTCCGACCGCCTCCTCGTCCTCGTCCGCCACGGCCAGAGCGAATGGAACCTGAAGAACCTCTTCACCGGCTGGCGCGACCCGGACCTCACGCCAAAGGGCGTCGAGGAGGCGATCGCCGCCGGCAAGCGGCTGCGTGAGGAAGGCTATGCCTTCGACGTCTGCTTCACCTCCGACCTGCGCCGGGCGCAGAAGACGCTCGACCTGATCCTCGAGCAGATGGGCTCGACCAACCTGCCGATCATCTGCGACCAGGCGCTGAACGAGCGGGACTATGGCGAGCTCTCCGGCCTCAACAAGGACGACGCCCGCGCCAAGTGGGGCGAGGAGCAGGTCCATGTGTGGCGCCGCTCCTATGACGTGCCTCCGCCCGGCGGCGAGAGCCTGAAGGACACGGTGGCGCGCGCGCTGCCCTATTACGTCAAGGAAATCCTGCCCCGCGTGCTGCGCGGTGAGCGCGTGCTGGTCGCCGCGCACGGCAATTCGCTGCGGGCGCTGATCATGGTGCTGGAGCAGCTGACGCCAGAGGGCATCATGAAGCGCGAGCTCGGCACCGGCGCCCCGGTGGTCTACCGGCTGAACCCGGATTCGACCGTTGCCAGCGTCGACGACCTCGCCGGCTAGCATGGCCTCGCTCGGCACCTATGGCCTGCTGATCGCCGCCATCGCCGCCGAGGTGGTGGCGACCAGCGCGCTCGCGCGCTCGAACGGCTTCACCCGGCTGGCGCCGAGCCTGATGGCGGTGGCGTGCTACGCGGTGGCGCTGTGGCTGCTGTCGATCTGCCTGCGCACCATCCCCACCGGCATCGCCTATGGCATCTGGTCGGGGGTGGGCATCGTGTTCATCGCCGCGGTGGCCTGGCTCTGGAACGGGCAGAAGCTGGACGCCCCCGCCGTTCTCGGGCTGGG
>CAZIXP010000119.1:0-12396 GCA_964543245.1 uncultured Starkeya sp. | reverse complement strand
GGTCGAGAACAGATTGTCCATCCGCTCGCCCGACAGCGGGTTGATGATGAACATGTGGGCGGTGGCGGGGTTGTGTTCGGCCGCCATGTTCGGCACCTGGTGGGCCGCGCTGGAGATGCGCGCCAGCGCCGAGGCCAGCCAGAGCGGCTGGCCGCAGATCTCGGCGCCGAGCTTGTCGGCCTCGTATTCGCGCGAGCGCGACACCGCCATCTGCACCACCATCGCCGCAAGCGGGGCGAGCACCATCATCAGGATCGTGCCGATCATGCCGAAGGGCTGGTTGTTGTCGCGGTTGCCGCCGAAGAACATGCCGAAATTCGCCAGCATGGAGATCGCGCCCGCCAGCGTGGCGGTGATCGTCATGGTGAGGGTGTCGTGGTTCTTGATGTGGGCGAGCTCGTGCGCCATGACCCCCGCCACTTCCTCGCGGGAGAGGGAATTGAGCAGGCCGGTGGTCGCGGCCACCGCGGCGTTGCGCGGGTTGCGGCCGGTGGCGAAGGCGTTGGGCTGCGGGTTGTCCATGATGTAGACGCGCGGCATGGGAAGCTCGGCGCGGCGGGCTAGCTCCTCGATCATGCCGACGAATTCGGGTGCGCTGGAACGGTCGACCGGGCGGGCGCCATACATGGACAGCACCATGCGGTCGGAATTCCAGTAGCTGAAGACGTTCATGCCCGCCGCGACAACGAGCGCGATCACCATGCCGCCCTGCCCGCCGATCATGAAGCCGACGCCCATGAAGAGCGCGGTCATGCCCGCCAGCAATATGGCCGTTCGCATGTAGTTCATCGGGTCCTCCGGCTTGCGCCGACCGGCCGGCGCGCCAAAATTAGGATGGGAAGAAGGCGGCGCTTCCGCAAGGGTCGCGCCTTCCCCAACGTCAGGATCAAGTTCCCTGCCGTGTCCCTGCCGTGAGCGAGCCATGAACGACGAGACATCATCCCCCGCAACCGACAGCCTGCCGGTGCGCACGCGGCTGCTGAGCCCCGCCGCGCAGCGCGCCCTCGCGGAAGCGGCCGCCCGCCGCGCCGCCCGCGACCGCGCCGAGAGCCTTCCCGTACGCGAGATCAATGGTCGTGACGGGCCGGAGCCGGTGCGCTACGGGGACTGGGAAGTAAAGGGCATCGCCTCGGATTTCTGAGGCCGGCCAGCCGCCGGGAGGGCTGGCCTCCGCTGGCCGAACGGGCTCAGTCTTGCTCGGCCTCGCCGTCGCCGATGGCGTCGCGGACCCGCTTGCGGATCTCGACCCGGTCGCGCGAGGCGACGTTCAGCAGTTCCGCCGCGCGCCAGACCAGATTGTCCTCGAACTCGGTCAAGCCGCCATCGGCGAAGGCCACTTCGAACATCATCTCGACGATCCGTCGGCGGCCTTCATCGTCGAGGGCGCGGTTCAGCACGCTGGTGAAGCTGTAGAGGTCGACCGCCTCGGCATCGCGCACGATGGCCGATTCCACCAGCTCGGCGGCCTCGTCCGCGCCGAGGCTGAAGCGCGCGGCGAGGATGCGGCGCAGCTTCTCCATCTCCTGCGCCCCGACCACGCCGTCGATGGTGACGACATGCACCAGCAGCGCCGCGGCGGCGAGTCGGTAATCGGTATCGGCGAAGGTTTCGCGGTGCCCGCCGGCGATCTCGGCGATGAAATCGGTCAGGGTGCGCAGCATGGCTGGGCTCGTATCCTCGCGGCGGCGGGGTGTGCGGGCAATCGGCGGTGGCGGATGATCGGGAGACGGCCGGGAAGACGGCCCCGACTGGGTTAGCCGAAAGCCGCGGCAGGCGCAACGCCGCGGCACCTTGGGAGCGCGCAAAGAAAGCCCGGCGGTCCGAGGTCCGCCGGGCAAGGCGAGAGAGCGGGTGCCGGCGTCGCGGTGGCTCAGATGGCCGGCGACGGTTCGGATAGGCGGCGTCAGCTCAGATAGTCGGCATGGCGGGCCACGTGCTCGGCGAGGCCGAGGGCGTGCATCTTCACCAGCGATTCGGCCCGCTCGGTATCGCGTGCCTCGAGCGCCTGGATGATGGCGAGGTGGTCCTGGATGGAACGGGCCACACGGTCGTTCTCGCCGATCGTCTTGCGCCGTATCATGCGCATGTGGGTGAAGAGGTTCTCCGCCAGATTGACCAATATCCCGTTGCCGCCCATGGCGATGATGGTCTGGTGGAACTGGATGTTGATCTCCGAATATTCATCCAGCTTGGCGTGCAGCGTGCCGTCCTCGAAGGTGGTGAACATCTGGCGGAGGCGGGCAATCTCCTCGTCGGTAGAGTGCTGGGTGATGAGGCGGGCGGCCAGGCTTTCCAGCGCCGCCCACACCTGGATCATCTCGATCACTTCGCGCCGGGTCTTGCGCACGACATAGATGCCGCGGCGGGGCACCGAATGGACGAAGCCTTCGCGTTCGAGCTGCGCCATGGCCTCGCGCACCGGCGTGCGGCTGACACCCAGGCTCTGGGCCAGCTGGCGCTCGTCGAGCCGGACTTCATGAGGCTGGTCGTAGATGTTGAGCGAGACGATGACCTCCTTCAGCGCGCTGTAGGCGCGGTTCTTGAAGGTCGAGGTGTCCTCCAGCGGGGCCACCGCCAGTTTCGGTGCCCCCGGCAGGCGGCGGATCTGTGGATCGAAGCTCATGGAGCGCTCTCCCGCGCGGGAATACCGGCATCGTAGCCGGCGAAGTCGGGGATGTCGCCGATGGCGTGCCGGCTGCGGCGCGGGCTTCGGTCAATGCCGTTGTCCCCGCCTCGGCCCGCCCGAACCGATTCGCCGGTGAGTGGGGTGATGAGATGGACCATTCGCGTTTCCTCCCGAACCCGGAATCTATGTGAACGGCGCCGTGCCGGCGGAACGCATTCTGCGGCGTCCGTCCGACACGGTGATCCGCGTCTCCGAATGCCCGAGCTCCGCTCTCCGGGGAGGGTGAGAGGATCGGGTGAGGGTTTGCACGCCTCACCGGGCAGAAGCCCCCGCCGCGCCGGCAGAGCCGGGACGGCGGGGGCCTGTCGAGGCAGAGGTCGTCCGTTCCGCGCGGGGCGAACGGCCCCGGTCACGGTGCCGGCGGCGTCACGCCGGCTGCGCCACCCGAAAGCGGCCGATCGCGTTGGAGATCAGCGGCCACAGGCCCGCCACCAGGCCGAGGCACATGATGGTGGAGACCAGCGGGTTGGAGAAGAACACCCCGAGCGAACCGCCCGAGCCGAGCAGGGACTGGCGGAACGCCTCTTCCGCGCTGTCGCCGAGCACGATGGCGAGAACCAGCGGGGCGAGGGGGTAGCTGGTCTTCTTCAGCAGGTAGCCCAGCACGCCGAAAACCATCATCATCAGCACGTCGAACACGTTGTTGTTCACGGTGTAGGCACCGATGGCGCAGATCACCAGGATCACCGGGGCGATGATCGAGAAGGGGATGCGCAGGATCGAGGCGAACAGCGGGACCGTGGTGAGCACCAGCAGCAGGCCGACGACGTTGCCGAGATACATGGAGGCGATGAGGCCCCACACGAACTCGCTCTGCTCGACGAACAGCATCGGGCCGGGCTGCAGACCCCAGATCAGCAGGCCGCCGAGCAGCACCGCGGCGGTCGGCGAGCCGGGCACGCCGAGGGCGAGCATCGGCAGCATGGCCGAGGTGCCGGCGGCATGGGCGGCGGTCTCGGGCGCGATCACGCCCTCGATCTCGCCATTGCCGAAGTTCTTGCCGTTCTTGGACACGCGCTTGGCGATGCCATAGGCCATGAACGAGGCCGGGGTGGCGCCGGCGGGGGTGATGCCCATCCAGCAGCCGATGACGCAGGAGCGCAGCGAGGTTGCCCAATAGCGCGGCAGCGTCGCCCAGGTCTTGAGAACGACCTTGGGATCGATCTTGGCGGCCTTGCCGCGGAATTCGAGGCCCTCTTCCATGGTCAGCAGGATTTCGCCGATGCCGAACAGGCCGATGACTGCAATCAGGAAGTCGAAGCCGTTCAGCAGCTCCTCGGAGCCGAAGGTGAGGCGCAGCTGGCCGGTCACCATGTCGAGGCCGACCGCGGCGAGCGCGAAGCCGATCATCATGGAGACGATGGTCTTGGCCGGCGGCTCCTTGCTCATGCCGACGAAGGAGGCGAAGGCGAGGAAGTACACCGCGAACTTTTCCGCCGGGCCGAACTGGAGGGCGAAGCGGGCGACCAGCGGCGCGATCAGGGTGATCATGATCACCGCGACGAAGGCGCCGACGAAGGAGGAGGTGAAGGCCGCCGTGAGCGCCTCGCCCGCCTTGCCGTTTCGCGCCATAGGGTGGCCGTCGAATGTTGTCGCCACCGACCAGGGCTCACCGGGGATGTTGAACAGCACCGAGGTGATGGCGCCGCCGAACAGCGCGCCCCAGTAGATGCAGGTCAGCAGGATGATCGCCGAGGTCGGCGACATCGAGAAGGTGAGCGGCAGCAGGATGGCGACGCCATTGGCGCCGCCGAGGCCGGGCAGCACGCCGATGATCACGCCGAGCAGGATGCCCACCGCCATCAGCAGGATGTTGAAGGGGTCCGAGGCTATGGCGAACCCGTGGTAGAGATTGATGAAATTATCGAACATTGGGGCATCCCTGAGACGGCGTGAGCCGGCTGTGCATGTCTCGCATTACGGGTTCAGAGTCCGAGCATCGCCTCGATCGGCCCCTTGGGCAGCGGAATGAGGAACCAGCGCTCAAGCGTGAGGAAGAAGAACACCGGCACGCCGATGGCTACGGCGAGCGTCAGGGGCCAGCCATATTTGCCGAGCCAGATCATGAAGAGGGTGATCAGGAGGAAGGACGGCACGTAGATGCCGAGATAGGGAATGAGGATGACGTAGACCGTCGCCGGGATGAGCACCTTGAGGACCTGGGACATCTGCCCCCATTCGGCGAACAGCTCGGTGGGGTCCACGCGGAGCGCCTGAACGAGGTTGATGATGCTGCAGCCGGCGATGACGAGGCCGACATAGAACGGGAAGAAGCCGGCCTGGGGGCCGTCGCTGCTCCAGCCGACGCCGACCAGCAGGCTGCCATAGATGACGATGCCGCCGAAGATGAACGTCAGCAGCGCGGTGCCGAGTTCGGCGTTGCGCTGCGTCGGCCCGGAGCCCGGGGCTCCGTGGGGTGAGTGATCCATCATTGTCTCCGAAAAACCGCGCAAGGAACCGTCCGGCGGGGAGCGCCCGCCAGGGAATGGGTCGCGCCCGGCGCTTCGCCTGGGCTTCTGTGCTGTTGCCGGCGCGGGGCCGGGACCTCCGCCGTCGGTTGGCGAGCCTTCGTCGGCGAGCCGAGACAAGGCTCGTCACGGGGTCCGTTCCTCCTGTGGGAGACGGACCCGGCGCGACGGACGGGAAAAGGTCGCGCACCGCACGGGGCGGTGCGCGAGGGAGGCTCAGTTACCGGCGATGCAGCCGGCTTCCTGCATCAGGGCCTTGTGGTTCTTCTCGCTGCCCTCGAGCCAGGACACGAATTCCGCGCCGGACATGAAGGTGGGGTTGAAGGCGCCGTCCTTCATGAGCTGCTGCCATTCCGGCGTCTCGCGGACCTTCTTGAACAGGTCGACGAAATAGGCCACCTGCTCGGCGCTGACCCCCGGGGGCATGAAGATGCCGCGCAGCATCAGATATTCCACGTCGACGCCGGCCGACTTGCAGGTCGGCACGCTCGACCAGGAGAGGTCGCCGAGAATCTTGTCGGTGTAAGGCAGGGTCTTGTCGTCGAACACGCAGAGCGGACGAACCTTGTCGCCGCGCCACTGCGACACCGCCTCGATCGGGTTGTTCACGGTCGAGTCGACATGGCCACCGACGAGCTGCACCGCGACTTCGCCGCCGCCCTTGTAGGGGATGTAGGTCAGCTTCTTGCCGATCGCCTTTTCGAGGGCGACGGTGATGATCTGGTCTTCCTGCTTGGAGCCGGTGCCACCCATCTTGAAGGTGCCGTCCGGGGCCGCCTTGATGGCCGTGACGTATTCCTGCGCGGTCTTGTAGGGCTTCTCGGCGTTCACCCACAGGACGAATTCGTCCAGCGCCAGCATCGCGACCGGGGTCAGGTCCTTCCAGTTGAAGGGAATGCCAGTGGCGAGCGGGGTGGTGAACAGGTTCGAGAGGGTGATGACGATCTTGTGCGGGTTGGCCTTGGAGTTCTTGACGTCCAGGAAGCCTTCGCCGCCGGCGCCGCCGGACTTGTTGATGACCACGAGCTGGGTCGACATCAGCGAATGCTTGGCAATGATGCCCTGCAGCGTGCGCGCCATCTGGTCGGCGCCGCCGCCGGTGCCGGCGGGCACGATGAATTCGACCGGCTTGGTCGGCTCCCAGGCCGCCGCAGGCTGAAGCGACATCGCGGTGATCCCCAGCGCGGTGATCGCGCCGAGGCCAAAGGCGTTGAACATTTTCATCTACCGTTTCCTTCCCAAAGGGTTCGTCTGACTGCCGATCATTTTGCGTCGGCATGTTTTTTCGCGCCGCCCGTGCGGGCTGATGGCGGCACCACAATGACCGGACGGCTCTTCAGCCGCGCCCTCGGTTATTATGTAGAATAAGGTGTACCAAGAATCCACGGCGGACAAGCACTAATTCGAAAGTGGAATGTTGCGACGCAAGGTCAGTGTGCTTGCCGGTTTCTATCATCTTGGCATCTGGAATAATGTTCGTGGTATACGTAATACTAGACGCTGATGTTCAGCGCGGCCGTGTTCCAAGCCTCTGCCCGTGCGACGGAATTTCGCGCGTCCGGCCGCACCGGGCCGCTTGGCGTCGCCGGCCGGAACCGCGAAGGTCGCCGATTGCCGCAGGTCCGGCGCCGGCAGACGTCGCGGCGCCCTAACCTTGCGACAGGCGGTTGGCCAAAGTAATCGGCCCCCGATCCTCGCCTCCCGATCGAATCCTCCGCTACGGCGTCGGCGCCGCAGCGGAGGAGGCCGTTACGGCAGGTGGCGACACCTTGAAGTCCTGCGGGCGTTCATCTGCGGCATGCCGTTGCGCGAGCAAGGCTCCGCCAAGGCCCGCGCGTATCGCCCCCTCGCGCAGGCCTGATTGTCCTCGCCCGAACTTCCTTCTGGGGTCTGTCGCACTGCGGAATCGTTTTTGCTAGAAACGACCCGTGGCCGCCGCCGCGTGCGAGGCGGACACGGGGGCGCGTTTCGCGTCGTCACGGCGGCCGTCGGCCGCATGAAGAGAGGTTTCCTATGACCAGCCGCGTGATTCCGGTGGCTCCCTTCGTTCTCACGGTTTTCGGCGCGACCGGCGACCTGTCGCGCCGCAAGCTGATTCCTGCGCTGTTCCACCGCGACCTCGCCGGGCAGCTCCCGGACGAGGCCGCGATCATCGGCGTTTCCCGCCGCCATATGAGCGACGAGGAGTTCCGCCACTTCGCCGGCCAGGCTCTGGCGGACCACGTGCCGGCCTCGGAGCTGGAGGGCGCGGAGGTCGAGCGGTTCCTCGGGCGCCTGCACTACGTGACCGTCAACGCCGAGGGCGAGGAGGGCTGGAGCGAGCTGGCCAGCGCGGTCGCTGCCCAGGGCGAGCGCATCAGCGTCTATTACCTCGCCACCGCGCCGCACCTGTTCGGCCCCATCTGCGAGAAGCTCGGCAAATACGGGCTGTCGGAGAACGGTGCCCGCGTGGTCATCGAGAAGCCGATCGGCAAGGATCTCGCCTCCGCCCTCGCGCTCAACGAGCAGGTTGGCCGTTATTTCCCGGAAGACCGGGTCTACCGCATCGATCATTACCTCGGTAAGGAGACGGTGCAGAACCTGATGGCGCTGCGCTTCGCCAACGCGCTGTTCGAGCCGCTCTGGAACAACGCCCACATCGACCATGTCCAGCTCACCGTCGCGGAGAGCCTCGGGGTCGAGGAGCGCGCCGGCTATTACGACACCGCCGGCGCCATGCGCGACATGGTGCAGAACCATCTGCTCCAGCTGCTCTGCCTCGTCGCCATGGAGCCGCCCTCCTCGCTGGACGCCGACGCCGTGCGCGACGAGAAGCTGAAGGTGCTGCGCGCGCTGAAGCCGATCAACGAGCACAATGTGGCGAGCGTCACCGTGCGCGGGCAGTACCGAGCCGGCGCCTCCTCGGGCGGGGCCGTCCCGGGCTATCTCGAGGAACTCGGCTCGACCCGCAGCCAGACCGAGACCTTCGTCGCCGTGAAGGCCGAGGTGGAGAACTGGCGCTGGGCCGGCGTGCCATTCTATCTGCGGACCGGCAAGCGGCTGGCCTCTCGCGTGTCGGAGATCGTGGTCGGCTTCCGCAACGTGCCCCATTCCGTGTTCGGCGAATCGGTGGGGGCGATCGAGCCGAACCGGCTGGTGATCCGCCTGCAGCCCGACGAGGGCGTCAAGCTGTGGCTGATGATCAAGGACCCCGGCCCGGGCGGCATCCGCCTGTCGCATGTGCCGCTCGACATGAGCTTCGCCAAGGCCTTCAAGGTGCGCAATCCCGACGCCTATGAGCGCCTGCTGCTCGACGTCGTGCGCGGCAACCAGACGCTGTTCATGCGGCGCGACGAGGTGGAGGCGGCGTGGAAGTGGGTCGACCCGATCCTCTCCGCCTGGCGCAATGTGAAGGAGCCGCCGCGGCCTTACACCGCCGGCACCTGGGGGCCGTCGGCCTCCATCGCCCTCATCGAGCGCGACGGCCGGACCTGGCTGGAGGATGGTGCGTGAGCTGGAATCCCGGCCACGGCCTGACCGTCCATGGCTTTTCCTCCGGCGCCGCGCTGGCGGAGGCATTGGCCAGCCATGTCGCCGCCGCGCTGCGAGCCCGCATCGAGTCGAGCGGCGCCGCCAGCTTCGCCGTCTCCGGCGGCCGAACCCCGGTGCGGTTCTTCGAGGCGCTCTCGGCTCAGTCCTTGCCATGGTCCAGGGTCAGCCTCACTTTGGTGGACGAGCGTTGGGTGCGGGAATCCTCCGAGCGCTCGAATGCCCGGCTGGTGCGGCAGCACCTGCTGCGCGGCGAGGCGGCGGCGGCCCGGTTCGTGCCGCTCGCCAACGATGCCCCGACGCCGGAGGACGGGCTGTTCGCGGTGAACGAGGCGCTGGAGGACCTGCACTGGCCCCTCGCCTGCGCCGTGCTGGGCATGGGGGAGGACGGCCACACCGCCTCCTTCTTTCCCGGCGGGGATCATCTGGCCGAGGCCATCGACCCGCAGGGGGCGCTGGGCCTCATCCCGATGCGGGCGGCCGGAGCCGGCGAGCCGCGCATCACGCTGACGCTGCCGGTGCTGCTGGCGGCCGACCGTCTCGTGCTCCACATCGAGGGGGCGGCCAAGCGGCCCGTGCTCGAGAAGGCGCTGGACGACGGCCCCGCCGAGGATATGCCCATCCGGGCCGTTCTGCGGTCGCCGCGACCGCCGCAGATCTTCTGGTGCCCGTAGCCGGGGCAACGCATATCCGCCGAACATCGCTGATTATTACCTGACTTCAGGAGGTCCCCATGGCCGACCCCGCACTTTCCTCCGGTATTCATGCGCGCATCGGCGAGGTGACCGAGCGCATCGTGCGCCGCTCGCACGACCGGCGCGCCCGCTATCTCGACCGGATCGCGGAGGCCGGGGAAAAGCGGCCGAGCCGGGCTCGCCTCGGCTGCGCCAACCAGGCCCATGGTTTCGCGGCCTGCGGGCCGTCCGACAAGGCGATGCTGCGCGAAGGCGCCGGGGCGAACCTCGCCATCGTCACCGCCTATAACGACATGCTCTCGGCGCATCAGCCCTATGAGCGCTATCCCGATCTGATCCGGGCGGCGGCCCGGGCCGCGGGCGGTGTGGCGCAGGTTGCGGGCGGGGTGCCGGCCATGTGCGATGGCGTCACCCAGGGCGAGGCGGGCATGGAGCTCTCGCTGTTCTCCCGCGACGTCATCGCGCTCTCCACCGCGGTGGCGCTGTCGCACCAGACCTTCGATGCCGCGGTGTTCCTCGGCATCTGCGACAAGATCGTGCCGGGCCTCGTCATCGGCGCGCTGTCCTTCGGCCATCTGCCGGCGGTGTTCATTCCGGCCGGGCCGATGACCTCGGGCCTGCCCAATGACGAGAAGGCCAAGATCCGGCAGCTTTTCGCCGAGGGCAAGGTGGGGCGCGACGCCCTGCTGGAGGCCGAGGCGCAGTCCTATCACGGTCCCGGCACCTGCACCTTCTACGGCACCGCCAACACCAACCAGATGATGATGGAGATCATGGGCCTGCACCTGCCCGGCGCCTCCTTCGTCAACCCCAACACCCCGCTGCGCGACGCCCTCACCACCACGGCGGCGGAACGCGCCATGGCGATGACGGCGCTCGGCAACGACTATCGCCCGGTCGGGCGGATGATGGACGAGCGCGCCTTCGTCAACGGCGTGGTCGGTCTTCATGCGACGGGCGGTTCGACCAACCACACCCTGCACATCGTCGCCATGGCGGCGGCGGCCGGCATCAGCCTGACCTGGGACGACTTCTCCGATCTCGCCGAGGTGACGCCGCTGCTCTGCCGCGTCTATCCCAACGGCAAGGCCGACGTGAACCATTTCCACGCCGCCGGCGGCATGGGGTTCGTCATCCGCGAACTGCTCGGGCATGGCCTGCTGCACCGCGACGTCGAGACGGTGTGGGGCGGCGGGCTGGACGCCTATGTGCAGGAGCCGGTGCTGCAGGACGACGGCACGCTGGGCTGGCGCGGGGCCGCAACGGCGAGCGGCGACGAGGCGGTGCTGCGCGGCGTCGACGCGCCGTTCCAGGCCACCGGCGGGCTGCGGCTGCTCTCCGGTGACCTCGGCAAGGCGGTGATCAAGACCTCGGCGATTGCGCCGGAGCGCCACGTCATCGAGGCGCCGGCCCGGGTGTTCCATTCGCAGGAAGCGCTCCAGGCCGCGTTCAAGGCGGGCGAACTGACCGGCGATCTCGTCGCCGTCGTCCGCTTCCAGGGCCCGAAGGCCAATGGCATGCCGGAGCTGCACAAGCTGATGCCGCCGCTCGGCGTGCTGCAGGATCGCGGCTTCCGGGTCGCTCTGGTCACCGACGGCCGGCTGTCCGGTGCGTCCGGCAAGGTGCCCGCGGCGATCCATGTGACCCCGGAGGCGGCCGATGGCGGCCCGATCGCGCTGATCCGCGACGGCGACATGGTTCGGGTCGACGCCGTGAACGGCACGCTCACCGTGCTGGTGGACGAGGTGGTGTGGGCGGAGCGGGCGCCGGCGCCCGCCAATCTCGCCGGCTCGCATGTCGGCGTCGGGCGGGAGCTGTTCAGCGCGTTCCGCGCGGCGGTGGGCACCGCCGACACGGGGGCGAGCATCTTCGCGGTGGCGTGAAGCGGCGGCGGGGAATGCCCCGCCGCCTTCAAGGCGTCGTCAGCCCGTGGTGGGGATGACGAACTGGGCGCCTTCGCGGATGCCGGTCGGCCAGCGGGCGGTGGTGGTCTTCATCTTGGTGTAGAAGCCGACGCCTTCCATGCCGTAGACGTTGCGGTCGCCGAAGATCGAGCGCTTCCAGCCGCCGAAGGAATGGAACGCCACCGGCACGGGGATCGGCACGTTGATGCCGATCATGCCGGCCTTGGCGTCGCGGTCGAAGGCCCGGGCGGCGCGCTCGCGCGTGGCCTCGAGCTGCTCGGGGGTGCGGACGTGGCCCGGGCTCCCGTAGACGGTCAGGGCCCTGTCGACGGCGGCCTTCGCTTCGTCCCGGTTCGTCGGGGGCGGACCGAAGAGGGCCAGCATGGCCTTCACGGAGCCGAGGTGCGTCCGGCAGCCGGTGGTGGACATGAGCGAGGTCAGCGAGCGCAGGCGGCTCCCGTGCTCGATCCCGAGGGTCTGGGCGATCATGCCGCCCATGGAGGCCCCCACGACGTGGGCGGTGCGCCAGCCCAGGTGGTCCAGGAGGCCGACGACGTCTCCGGCCATGTGGGAGTACGGGGCCTGGACCTTCAGCCCCAGGAGCGCGCGGAGCAGCGCCAGCCCGGCGTTCGGGACGCCGAGGTGCTCGAGCTTGCTCGAGAGGCCGACGTCGCGGTTGTCGAAGCGGACGACCTGGAAGTCCCGCTCCACCAGCTGATCGACGAACCCCTCGGGCCAGTGCACGAGCTGCGCGCCGATCCCCATGATCAGGACCAGCGGCTCACCACCGTCTCGACCGTGGACCTCGTACTCGAGCTCCGCGTCACCGACCTTCGCGCGAGGCATATCACCAGTCTTTCCGGTCCCCAGGCGTGGGTCAAGGCAAGGTCCATCCGCCCACGAACCGCTCCGGAACGAGCGAGGCCGCCAGGGGTTACCTGGCGGCCTCGTCGGTTGGTCACGTCAAGGCGTGACCGGGTGAACTACCAGTCGCGACGGCCACCGCCGCCGCCGTCACGGCCACGGCCACCGCCGCCGCCGCCGCCGTAGCCACCGCCGCCGCCGCCGCCGCCGTAGCCACCACGGCCACCGCCGCCGCCGCCGCCGCTACGCGG
>CAZIXP010000118.1:0-12470 GCA_964543245.1 uncultured Starkeya sp. | reverse complement strand
GTGAACCGCGGCGAGGTGGTGGTGCTGCTCGGCCCCTCCGGCTCGGGCAAGAGCACCTTCCTGCGTACCATCAACCATCTGGAATCGGTGGACTGGGGCAGCATCACCGTCGGCGGCGCCTTTGTCGGCTACCAGATGGTGCCCGGCGGCCAGCCCCGCCCCACCGGCCGGCTCGCCAAGGCGAGGGCGGACGCGCGCATCTCCATGGTGTTCCAGCACTTCAACCTGTTCAACCACCTCACCGCGCTGGAAAACGTCATGGAAGCCCCGGTGCGGGTGTTCGGCGTGAAGCCGGAGGTCGCCCGCGCGCTGGCCACCCGGCTGCTCGGCGAGGTCGGGCTGCAGAACCACGTCAACCACCTGCCGCACCGGCTGTCGGGCGGGCAGCAGCAGCGCGTCGCCATCGCCCGGGCGCTGGCGATCTCGCCGCGGCTGATGCTGTTCGACGAGCCGACCTCGGCCCTCGACCCCGAACTGGTCGGGGAGGTGCTCGGTGTCATGCGCAAATTGGCGGATGCCGGCATGACCATGATCGTCGTCACCCACGAAATCCGCTTCGCCCGCGACGTGGCCGACCGCGTCGTCTTCATGGATGGCGGGCTGGTGGTGGAGCAGGGTCCGCCCGAGCAGGTGATCGACAACCCGACCCATGAGCGCACGCAGCGCTTCCTGCGGGCGGTCAATCCGGCATGAGCGCACGCAGCGCTTCCTGCGGGCGGTCAATCCCGCATGAGCGCGCCGCGGCGCGCCGGGCGGCCCGGCCGCGTTTCAGAAGGTGGGCGGCGTGTTGATCCAGATGACGCGGCAGTTCTCCTCGCCGGCGGCGCGGTAGCTGTGGCTGCGGTCGGACAGGAAGAAGAAGCTGTGGCCCGTCGGCACCCGGTACTGCTCGCCCTCCACGATCAGCTCCAGCTCGCCGGTGAGGACATAGCCGACCTCCTCGCCGGCATGCTGGAAGGGGCCGCACATCGGGCCGCGGGCCGGCATCTCCAGCAGCAGGCCTTCGAGCTGGCGGTGCGGAGCGAACGGGGTGAGGATCTCGGCGGTGCTGCCGTCGCCCTCCTCCGCGGCGTCGCGGGTGTAGCGCGGCCGGTCGTTCGGCCCGTAGATCGTGCAGATCTCGTCTTCCTTGGGGTCGAGCAGCGCGGCGACATTCACGTTCAGCGCCTTGCACAGCCGGTGAAGGGTGCTGAGCGAGGGCACCACCAGCGAATTCTCGATGCGCGACAGCAGGCTTTCGGAGCAGCCGGCGGCGGCCGCAAGGTCCTTCAGCCGCAGCCGGTGCATCCGGCGCAGATAGCGCACGCGCGGTCCCACCGCGGGCAGACCGTCGTCAGTGCCGATCTCGAGATTCGCCATCGTCCCCCTGCCCCGTTTCCGCCCGCTCCCGGCGCGGCGGCTTCGGCTACGTGCGGACAAGGCTGCGCTTGAGGCACGCAGCGTCCTCCTTACCAGAACCCCCGATGGTTGTGCAAAACGCAAGCGCAAATCTCATTTTGCAAGCATGTAAAATTTATTGCATTTCATGCAAGTCACTTGCATAACATTCAGGACGGCTGAGGGAGAGGATCAATCATGCGGATGTCGATCGACGTGGGGGGCACCTTCACCGACCTGATGGTCGATGTTCCCGGCCATGCCGCCACCATGTTCAAGTCGCCCACCACCTATCCCGACCCGATCGGCGGGATTCTGGGCGCGATCGAGCTGGCGGCGGCGGCACGCGGCGTCGCGGTGCCCGATCTGCTGGCAGAGACCGAGATCCTGTTCCACTCCACCACCCGCGCCATCAACGCCGTCGTCACCGGCCGGGCGGCGCGCACCGCCCTGCTGGTCACCGAGGGCCACCCGGACATATTGCTGATCCGCGAGGGCGGCCGCACCGACCCCTTCAACTACCGCAACCCCTATCCCGCGCCCTATGTGCCCCGCTCCCTCACCTTCGAGGTGCCCGAGCGGGTCTGGGCCGACGGCCGCGTCCACCGGCCGCTCGACGAGGATGCCGTCCTCACCATCATCGAAAGCCTCAGGGCCCGGCAGGTGGAAGCGGTCGCGGTCTCGCTGATCTGGTCGATCGTCAATCCCGCCCACGAGCTGCGGGTGGCGCAATTGCTGGAGCAGCACCTGCCGGGCGTGCCCTACACCCTGTCGCACCAGCTCAACCCGACGGTGCGCGAATATCGCCGCACCTCGTCCTGCGCCATCGACGCCTCACTCAAGCCGATCATGAGCGACTATCTCCGCACGCTGAAGCAGCGGCTGGAAGAGCGCGGGCTCAGAGGCCAGATCTTCGCCGTCACCTCGCAGGGCGGGCTGGTCGATGTCGCCGACCTCGCCGAGCGCCCGATCCTCGCGCTGAACTCGGGTCCCGCCATGGCGCCGGTCGCCGGGCGGCATTTCGCCGAGATGGAAGGTGCCGCGACCGCCATCGTCACCGATGCCGGCGGCACCACCTATGACGTCTCGCTGGTCAAGGACGGCGCGCTGCCGTGGACCCGCGAGACCTGGCTGGGGCCGATCTACCAGGGCAACCTCACCGGCTTTCCCTCGGTCGACGTGAAGAGCGTCGGCGCCGGCGGCGGCAGCATCGCCCGGGTGGACAGCGCCGGCCTGTTGCAGGTCGGCCCGGAAAGCGCCGGCTCGACCCCCGGCCCGGTGTGCTATGGCCGCGGCGGCACCCGTCCCACCGTCACCGACGCGGCGGTGGTGCTGGGCTATATCGACCCCGCCTTCTTCCTCGGCGGCCAGATGAGCCTGGCGCTGGAAGCCGCCCGCGAGGCGATCCGCCGCGACGTCGCCGCGCCGCTCGGGCTGTCGGTCGAGAACGCGGCGCTGGCCATCCTCGACCTCACCACCGAGGGCATGGTCAACGCCATCGAGGACATCACCGTCAAGCAGGGCATCGACCCGCAGGACACCGTGATGATCGGGGGCGGCGGCGCCGCCGGCATCAACGCGGTGCTGATCGCCCGCCGGCTGCGCTGCGACACCATCGTGTTTCCCGACGTCGGCGCCGCGCTCAGCGCGGCCGGGGCGATGATGTCCGAGCTGACCACGGAATATTCCCGCATCGGCTTCATGAAGACCACCGCCTTCGACCGCGAGCGCGCCAACGCCATCCTCACGGAGCTGGTCGGCCGGGCGCAGGCCTTCTTCGACAAGGCCGGCCCGGCGGCGCGCGAGCGGCGGATCGACCTCTCCATCGAGGCGCGCTACCCCTCGCAGGTCTGGGAGATCGACGTCCCGCTGCGCGGCGAGCGCTTCGACACCGAGGACGACGTCGCCGCCCTGATCGCCGATTTCCACGCCCGCCACACCGACCTGTTCTCCTTCCGCGACGACGGCGACGCGGTGGAGATCATGAGCTGGCGCGCCCTTGCCCGCTGCCGGCTCTCCGACCCCACCTCCATCCGCCTCGGCGAGGAGGCGCAGCCGGCCGAGGCAGTGGCGCGGCGGCCGATGTTCTTCCGCGAGACCGGGCGCGTCGAGGCGCCGGCCTACCGGCTGGAGCACCTGCCGGAGAACACCGAGCTGCACGGCCCGGCCATCGTCGACAGCAACTTCACCACCATCGTGATCAACCCCGGCGCCCGCGCGGTGCGGCGGCCGGGCGGCCATCTCGTCGTCCACAGCGCGGCGTAGGAGCAGGACATGACCCTCGAGGCCCCGGTTTCCACCCCCCCGACCCCGTTCGACGGCGTGAAGCTCGCCATCATGCAGAAGCGCTTCGACGGCGTGACGCGCAAGATGGCCAACACCCTGCTGCGCACCGCGCGCTCCGGCGTGATCAACACCGCGCGCGATTTCTCCTGCGCGCTGGTGACCGCCGACTGCGAGCTGCTCACCGCCGCCGACAGCTACCCCATCCATGTCATCGGCGGCGCCGATCTCATGGCGCGGGCCATGCTAGACATCCACCCGGAGGTGAGGCGCGGCGACGCCTTCCTGCACAATTCGCCCTATCACGGCAATTCGCACGCCGCCGACCACACCATCCTGGTTCCGGTGTTCGACGATGACGACGTCCACCGCTTCACCGTGGTGGCCAAGGCCCATCAGGCCGATTGCGGCAATTCGCTGCCGACCACCTATATGGGCAATGCCCGCGACGTGTATGAGGAAGGCGCGCTCATCTTCCCGGCGGTGAAGGTGCAGTCCGACTATGTCGACAACCGCGACATCATCAATATGTGCCTGATGCGCATCCGGGTGCCAGAGCAGTGGCGCGGCGATTATCTCGCCATGGTCGGCGCCGCCCGGATCGGCGAACGCGAGATCATGCGCATGGGCCGCGAACTCGGCTGGGAGGCCCTCACCGACCACGCCCGCCAGTGGTTCGACGTCACCGAGCGGCAGATGATCGAGGTCATCTCCACCATCCGCTCCGGCCAGGCCCGCGGCACCTGCACCCACGACCCGCTGCCCGGCACGCCGGCGGAGGGCATCCGCGCCAATGCCGACGTGACGATCGACGCCGCGGCCGGACGCATCGTGGTCGACCTCACCGACAATATCGACTGCCTGCCGGTGGGGGTGAATCTCAGCCATGCCTGCGCCCGCACCGCCGCTCTGGTGGGGGTGCTGAACAGCCTGCCGCGCCCGATCACGCCCAATGCCGGCAGCCTCAGGCGCATCGAGGTGCGGCTGCGCGAGAACTGCGTGGTCGGCATTCCGCGCCATCCCCATTCCACCTCGGTCGCCACCACCAATCTCGGCGACCGGGTCTCCAATGCCGTGCAGCTCGCCATGGCCACCATCGACCCGGCCGTCGGCATGGCCGAAGGCGGCGCGGCGCTGCCCCCGTCGGCGGGCGTCATCTCCGGCCGCGACCCGCGCAACGGCCACGCCTTCGTCAACGAGGTGATCCTGGCGGCCGGCGGCGGGCCGGGCACCCCGGTGCAGGACGGCTGGCTCTCGCTGTTCTGCATGGGCAATGCCGGCATGCCCTTCTATGACAGCATCGAGATCGACGAGATGCTGCACCCCATGATGATCGAAACCCGCAAGATCCTGACCGACAGCGAGGGCGCCGGCACCTTCCGCGGCGCACCCGGCATCAAGACCGCCTTCCGGCCGATCGACTGCGACTTCGAGCTCGGCTTCTGCAGCGACGGCACGGTCAACCCCTCGCTCGGCACCCGCGGCGGCGGCAATGCCCGCCCGGCAGCGCAGTATCTCGAATCCGACGCCGGCGAAGTGGTGCCGCTCACCACCTCCGAGCACGTCCATGTACGGGCGGACCAGCGGGTGGTGTCGCTGTCGAATGGCGGCGGCGGCTATGGCGCGCCGGAGGCCCGCGACCCCGCCCGGGTGGCGCTGGACGTCGCCGAGGGCTGGGTGAGCCCGGCGCGCGCCCGCGATGTCTATCGCGTGGCGCTGACACCCGACTTCACGGTGGACGCCGCGGCGACCGCCGCGCTGCGGGCGGGCTGAGGGGGCTTCATGACGGTTCGCACGCTTCTGGCCCAGGCGGCGCGGGCCGATGGCGACACCCTCGTCGCCATCACCCGCCGCCTGCTGGCGACCCGCAGCGAGACCCCGCCCGGCGACACCAACGCCATGGCCGCGGAAGTCGCCGCGATCCTCGCCGATACCCCCGCCATCGAGATCGCGCGCCATCCCGGCGCCGGGCATGTGATGAACCTTGTGCTGCGGCTGCGCGGCGGCCAGCCGGGCCGGCGGCTCGTCTTCAACGGCCACATGGACACCTTCCCGCTCGGCGACCGCGCGGCGTGGTCCGCGGACCCGGACGGCGAGGTGCGCGACGGCCGGCTGTACGGGCTCGGCGTCTCCGACATGAAGGGCGGCCTCGCCGCCATCCTGTTCGCGCTGCGCCACCTCGCCGCCCACCGCACGGCGCTGCGGGGCGAGGTCGTCGCCACCTTCGCCGGCGACGAGGAGACCATGGGCGTGCTCGGCTCGAAGCTGCTGCTCGACACCGTGCCCCATGCCCGGGGCGATGCCATGATCAGCGCCGATGCCGGCTCGCCGCGGGTGCTGCGCTTCGGCGAAAAGGGGCTGATCTGGCTCACCCTGTCCGCCCGCGGCCGCGCCGCCCACGCCGCCCATGTGCATCGCGGCGAGAGCGCGATCGAAAAGCTGATCGATGCCATCGCCGCGCTACGGGCGCTGCGGGCGCTGCCGGTCGAGGCCCCGGCGCGGGTGCTGGAGGCCATCGCCGCCGCCTCGGCGGCCTCCGAGGCGCTCTCGGGAGCCGGCGAGAGCGAGGTGCTGCGGCAGGTGACCATCACCTTCGGCACCATCTCCGGCGGGCGGCTCTCCAACCTCATCGCCGACCACGCCGAGGCCACCGCCGATGTGCGGCTGCCGGTCGGCATCAGCGTCGCGCAGGTCGAAGCGGAGATCAGGCGGCTCGCCGCCCGGCACGGCGTCGAGGTCGCGATCACCCGGCGCTACGAGCCGAGCTGGACCGACCCCGGCCATGAGGTGATCGAGCGGCTTTCGGCGAACTGCCAGGCCGTGCTCGGCATCCGCCCCGCCCTCAACATGCGGGTCGGCGCGTCGGATGCCCGGCATTATCGCGCCGCCGGCATCCCGACCGTGGTGTGCGGTCCGACCGCCTACAATATGGGTGCCGCCGACGAGCATGTGATGATCGACGAGCTGGTGGCGCTCGGCGAAATCTTCACCCTCACCGCCTTCGACTATCTCGAGGCCTGACCGTCCCGGGCCGCCCTGCGACCCGGAACGTCCTAGGGGTGAGCGGCGAGCCGCGCGGGCGAGGCGATCATTTCCCGGATCTTCTCGGCCAGCGCTTCTATGGCGAAGGGCTTGGTCATCATCGCCATGCCGGGGCCGAGAAATTCCGAGCGCATCACCGCATCCTCGGCATAGCCGGTGAGGAACAGGATGGCGAGGTCGGGCCGCTCCCGCCGCGCCAGCTCCGCCAGCTGCCGACCGTTCATGCCGGGCAGGCCGACATCGGAGATCATGAGCTGGATGTCGCGATGGGCCGCCAGTTCCCGCAGGGCGGCCTGGGCCTCGGCCGTGACCACCGATTCGTAGCCGAGCTCCCGCAGGATATCGGCCACCAGCAGGCGGACGGATTCGTCGTCCTCCACCAGCAGCACGGTCTGCCCATCGCCCTCGACGGCAACGGGCGGCGGATCGGGCCGGGCCGGCGCGGGCGCCTCGGCCACCGGCAGATACAACTCGACCGTGGTGCCCTCCCCCGGGGCGCTGCGGATGTCGACATGGCCGTCGCTCTGGCGGGCGAAGCCATAGACCATCGACAGGCCGAGCCCGGTGCCCTGGCCGACCGGCTTGGTGGTGAAGAACGGCTCGAACACCTTGCTCAGCACCTCCGGCGCCATGCCGCTGCCGGTATCGGCCACGGCAATGACGACGTAGCGCCCCGGCTTCAGCTCGGGCGTCGCCACCACGTCGAGCGCACCGAGGGTCTGCTGCCGCGTCGTCACCGTCAGCACGCCGCCCTCGGGCATGGCGTCGCGGGCGTTGATGGCGAGGTTGAGGATCGCGCTTTCCAGCTGGTTGGCATCGGCGGTCGCCCAGGACAGCGCGGGATCGAGCCGTGTGGCGAGGCGCACCGACTCGCCGATGGTGCGGCGGAGCAGGTCCTCCAGCGAGCTGATCAGCGCATTGATGTCGACCGGGCGCGAATCCAGCGACTGCCGGCGCGAGAAGGCGAGCAGGCGCTGCGTCAGCGCCGTGGCGCGCTGCGCCGAGGAGGAAGCCGCGCCCATGAAATGGGGGAGATCGTCGAGCCGGCCGGCCGCGATGCGACGCTTCATGATGTCGATGGCGCCGATCACGCCGGTCATCATGTTGTTGAAGTCGTGGGCGATGCCGCCGGTGAGCTGGCCGACCGCCTCCATCTTCTGCGCCTGCCGCAAGGCCGCCTCGGTGCGGCGCAGCGTGGTCTCGGCCTCGCGCTGGGCGGTGATGTCGCGGCCCACCGCCTGCAGCAGGTCGTCGGCGGCCACCGCGCTCCAGTCGATCCAGCGCGCCCCGCCGTCGCGGGTCAGAACCTGCAGCGCGAAGCGCTGCGGCAGCGTCTCGCGGCGCAGCGCGTCGAGAATGCCGCGGAAGCGGTCGCGGTCCTCCGGCGCGATGAAATCCAGCAGGTGAGCCGCGCCGGCCTGCCCGGCCTCCCATCCCAGAATGTGGGCCCAGGCCGGGTTGGTGGCCTTGATGACGCCGTCGAGCCCGGCGACCACCATGATGTCGGTCGACAGCCGCCACATGCGGTCGCGCTCGGCGGTGCGCTCGGCCACCCGCCGCTCCAGCGTCATGTTGAGACCGCGCAGCGCGGCCTCAGCGGCCTTGCGCTCGCTCACATCCCGCAGGATCGCGGTCACGAAATAGCGGGCGTCGCTGGTCCAGCGGGAGGCGGTGAGCTCCAGGAAGCTCGCCGAGCCGTCCTGCCGCCGGGCCTCGACCTCGACCGGTCGGGTGAGCGGGTCGCCGACGAGCACCCGTTCCCACGCGGTCCGCCAGGCCCCGCTTTCCTGCAGCAGCGACGACAGGGTGGCGCCGACGAGGTCCTCGGCGGGGCGGCCGAACTGGCGGGCGGCGGAGGGATTGGCGAGCTGGATCACGCCGTCGGCATCCAGCGTCAGGATCGCGTCCAGCGCGCTGTCGACCACGGCGTGATAGCGGGCGTTCTGGCGCTGCCGCAGCACCCGCTCGCGATTGGCGCTGGCGGTGACGTCTACGAGCTGGATCAGGCAGGAGACGTGAGGCTTCGGCCCGAGCGGGCGCACCGAGGCGTTGTGAACCAGCTCGAGGCCGGCGCGGGTGCGCAGCGGAAACACCGCGGCATGCAGCGAATGGGTGAGAAGGCTCGCCGTGCCGGATGAAAAGGCTTCCGCCAGCGCCGCCCAGAGCCGCGCGGGGGCATCGGCGAAGAGTTCGTCCAGCGCGTGGCCGAGGCATTCGGCGGCCGGCTTCCCCGTCGCGGCGGCCATCCACCTGTTCCAGAGCAGGACACGGCGCTCCCGATCGACGACGATGACGCCACCGTCCAGCTCGTCGACGAGCGCGCTCGGGAGATGATCGTCAAACAGGGGCATTCGCCTCGGGCACCGCTCCACCGGCCACACGCTCGATGAACTCGTCCAGAAGACCGCGCAGCGCCTCGAGCGAGGGCATGTCCATGAGCATCGCAATGTAGCCGCGGATGTCGCGATCACGCACGGCAAAGTTGATGTAAAGGAACAGCACGACATCCCCGCCCACCGGCGGCGGCGCCAGCTCGAAAAGATCGCGGCCATGGCCGCGCAGGATTTCCGGCAGCGACATCTTGAGGCTGCGGTGCAGCATGTTGGCGATGGTCGCGAGGCAGCCGTTCAGGATGATGTTGCCGGTCTCCGCCAGCGCCTCCTGCTCCAGCTCGATGATGTCTTCCAGCGGCAGCATGCCGCCGGTCACCGCCCGCACCAGCTCCAGGCTGTTGATCTCGGGAAAGATCAGCAGCGCCCGCCCGGTGATGTCGCCTTCGAACAGCTGGTGCACGGCGACGAGCCCGCGCTCCTCGGTCGAGCCGAGAATCTCGATGGCATCGGCGCGGCTCACCAGCGTCACCCGCGGCACCGAGAGCAGCACCTGCCGGCTGACGAGGTCCCGCAGGCTGGCGGCGGCCCGGCTGACGCCGATGTTGACGAGTTCCGTCAACGCGTCGATCTGGAGCTCGCTGAGGGCAAGGCGGCTCTGGTCGCTCACATCGATCTCTTGGACTGCTGAACCTGACTGAGAAATTGGCCGAGCGCCTCTTCGGTCAAGGGCTTGGACAGAAATATCGCCCCGACGTCCTGCGCCTGGCTCACCACCTCGCGCTGGTGATTGGCGGAGATCAGCGCCAGCGCGATGTCGGGGGAGAGGTCGCGCAGTTCCCCGGCCAGCTGCAGCCCGTCGCGGCCGGGCATGTTGTAGTCGAGCAGGGCGATGTCGAAGGGCTGGTTCCGCGCCAGCGCCAGCGCGTCGTCCGCGTTGGCGGCCTCCACGCGGGTCCAGCCGGGCTGGAGATTGTTCATCGCTTTCGCAATCGCCATGCGGGCGAGCTTGCTGTCATCGACGATGAGCACCTGAAACGTCATGGGATGAAAGGCTCCGGGAGGCGGCTTCGCCGTGGTCGTCGTCATCTATGCCCCAGTCTGGCGATCTTCGCCAGAAAGCGGCGCTGTCAGAAGTGGCGCCACATGGTGGGCGAGGAAGGAATCGGCGGGGTTGCCCTGCAGCGCCGGCCTCACCTTCAGCAGAATCTGCACGATCGCGGTATGCGCGTGCTCGCAGCCGCTCCACTCCACCCGCGGCGGCGCGGCCTCCAGCACATGGCGCAGCAGCGTCTCCGCCTCGTCGAGGCCGCAGCGGCCGGAAAGAACGATGGTGCCGTCGGCCGTCCGTTGCACGCTCATAGCTGAAGCTCATGGAGATCGAGCACGAGGAGGACGCGGCCATCGCCGAGAAGGGTGGTTCCCAGGCACGGCAGGCCGGCGAGAAGACCCTCCATCGGCCGCAGCATGACGCTCATGCGCTGCCCGAACCGGTCGACCTCCAGCCCGGCATAGGCGCCGGCCACCCGGGTGACGACGACGAGCGCTTCCGGCGACGGGCGCGCGCCCTCCGCCGCCAGCACGCCGGACAGGTCGAGCAGTGGCACGGTGCGCTCGCGCCACACGAACGCCCGGGCGGCGCCGATCCGCGCGAGGGCGGCGCGCGGGACGCGGGCGGTCTCCACCACCACGTCCAGCGGCAGGCCGACCACCTGGCCGCCCACCTCGACGGTCATGACCTCGGTCTTCATGACACTGACCGGCAGGTCGAGCCGCACGCAGGCGCCCCGGCCGGGCCGGCTGCGGAGCGCCACCCGGCCGCCGAGCCGTTCCACCGCGACCCGCACCGCGTCCATGCCGACGCCGCGGCCGGAATAGCCCGTCACCTCCCGCCGGGTGGAAAAGCCCGGCGCGAAGATGAGGTCCATCGCCTCATCCTCGGTCAGCGCGGCGAGGGCCTCCGCGCCCGCCATGCCGCGGGCGGCGGCGACCGTGCGGATGCGGGCGGTGTCGACGCCGCCGCCGTCATCCTCGACCTCGACCACGAGGCGGCCCTCCTCGCGCCGGGCGCGCAGGATGACGAGCCCGGTCTCCGGCTTGCCGGCGGCGCGGCGGGCTTCGACGGGCTCGATGCCGTGATCGGCGGCATTGCGCAGGATGTGCAGCAGCGGTTCGAACAGCGCCTCGACGATGGCCTTGTCCGCCTCCGTGGCCTCGCCCTCGATGACGAGCCGCAGCGGCTTGTCCAGCGCCTGCGCCATGTCGCGCACCAGCCGGGGAAAACGCTGGAAGACATGGCGGAGCGGAAGAACGCGGATCGCCAGAACCGCGTGCTGTAATTCGTCCACCAGCCGTTCCAGCGCCGCGTGCTGCTGCTTCAGCACGGGCGCGAGGGTCCGGCCCTCGCCGCGCTGGGCCAGCGCGGCGGCGTGGCCGGCGGCGTTCATCAGCACGGTGAATTCGCCGGCGAGCCGCACCAGCGCGTCCACCCGGGCGATATCGACGCGCAGCGAGCGGGCGGCCGGCTCGGAGCCCGCGCGGTCCTCCGCGGGTGCGGCGGGCTCCGGCGTGTGACCAGCGCCCGGGGCGTGGCCTGTGCCGGGGGTGTGGCCGGTGGCCGGCGCGTCACGCCGCAGGGCCGCGATCAGGGCGGAGGGACCGGCCCCCTCCCCCGCCAGCCGCTCGACCTCGGCGGCGGCGGCTCCCTCGCCCGCCGCCCGCAGCACGTTGATCGCCGTTGCCAGCGCCGCCGCCCGGCGCCCCTCGAAACCCTCGTCATCCGGCCCTTCCAGCAGGGCGATCTGGGCGGCGAGGAGATCGTCGACCGGGTTCGGGGCGGCCGGCGCCGGTGCGGGGTCGAACGCCTGCCATACGGGCTGCCGCGACAGTCCCGCGAAGAAGGGAGCCAGCACGACCGCAGGCTCCGAACTCACGGCGAAGATGGCCAGCTCGCAGGCGAAGGGATCGCTCTCGGCGAGCGGAACCGGCGTGCCGTGTGGCACGATGTCCACCGCCAGCAGGCCGGGAAGCGGCGCGATCCGGCGCAGAGGGTCCTCGCCACGGAAGAAGCTGTCGCGCTCCGGCTCATGACGCAGCGCGGTCCGCGCCCGCGCACGCAGCTCCGGGCGCCTGAGCCACAGCGCCGCCAGCCACGCCTCCAGCGTCGCCACCGGGTCCGGCGCGTCCTCCGCCACGGGTGGCGAGAGCGAGCCGGGCGCGAACAGCGCGACGATGTCGTCGGCCGCGCCTTCGGCGTCGGCGGGGGGCTCGCCGCTTTGTTCGATGAGATCGAGCCACGCGATGACCTGATCGAGACAGGCCAGGCAGCGGCCGATGAGCGCGTGGTCGAGCGGCCGCGCCCCGCTTCGAACTGCCGAGAGCGCGTCTTCCGCCGCATGGAGCGCGCGGGCCATCGCCGCGAAGTCGATGATGCCGGCA
>CAZIXP010000117.1:0-12509 GCA_964543245.1 uncultured Starkeya sp. | reverse complement strand
CTGCCGGTGCCGATGATGAACATCATCAATGGCGGCGCCCATGCCGACAACCCCATCGACTTCCAGGAATTCATGATCCTGCCGGCGGGCGCCCCGAGCTTCGCGGAAGCCCTGCGCACCGGCGCGGAGATCTTCCACACGCTGAAGAAGGCCCTGAAGGACGCCGGCCACAACACCAATGTAGGCGACGAGGGCGGCTTCGCCCCCAACCTGCCCTCCGCCGACGCCGCGCTGGCCTTCGTGGTGAAGGCGATCGAGACCGCGGGCTACACCCCCGGCGAGGACGTCTATATCGGCCTCGACTGCGCCTCGACCGAGTTCTTCAAGCACGGCAAGTACGACTATGAGGGCGAGGGCGCGGTGCGCGACATCGAGGCCCAGGTGAAGTACCTGGCCGACCTCGTCGCCCGCTACCCCATCGTCACCATCGAGGACGGCATGGCCGAGGACGACTGGGAGGGCTGGAAGCTGCTCACCGACACCATCGGTTCGACCTGCCAGCTGGTCGGCGACGACCTGTTCGTCACCAATGTCACCCGCCTCTCCGCCGGCATCAAGCAGGGCGTCGCCAACTCCATCCTGGTGAAGGTGAACCAGATCGGCTCGCTCACCGAGACGCTGAACGCGGTCGAGATGGCCCACAAGGCCGGCTACACCGCGGTGATGTCGCACCGCTCCGGCGAGACCGAGGACTCCACCATCGCCGATCTCGCGGTCGCCACCAATTGCGGGCAGATCAAGACCGGCTCGCTGGCCCGTTCCGACCGGACCGCGAAGTACAACCAGCTGCTGCGCATCGAGCAGGAGCTGGGCAGCCAGGCGATCTATGCCGGCCGCGCCTCGCTGAAGGCGCTGCGCTGAGCCTGCCGCGGCCGCCGCGGCGGCCGGCCGATTCGACACCGAGGCGCCGGGACACCCTCCCGGCGCCTTTTCCATGCGCGCGGCGCAGAGCTGCCCGCCCCGCGCAGGGCTAAGCGCCCCGGTGCTGCAGCTGCGAAGGCGCAGAGGGCGCGCGGCGCAACCGCAGGGGGCAGTCCCGCGCGGTTCCGGCGGCAAAAAGCCCCGATCGGCCGCCTGCGGCGGACGCGGTTAATGCGCGGGGTTAACGGAGCCTCAACCGGCCCCGGCCTAGGCTCCGCCCATGATCGTACGCACACGCTGGCGCTCCATCCTGCAGACGCTCACGCTCCACCTCGGGGCGGCGTCGCTCATCGGCTACTTCGCCCTGCAAGGCTATGGCGGCCAGTACGGCCTGGCCGCCAAGCGCGACCTCGAACAGCAATATACCAAGCTCTCGCAGGAGCTTGCCGGCCTCAAGGCGCAGAGCCGCGCGCTCGCCTTCAAGGTCGACCTGCTGGCCTCCGAGCGCATCGACCCCGACATGCTGGACGAGGAGGCGCGGCTGCTGCTCAACCTCGTGAACCCCAAGGACCTCGTCTATATCCGGCCGCACGAGACCAGGAGCCGGCTGCAATAAGGCGAAGGTGTGGTGCGCAGGAACCGCCGTTGCCACAAGGAGTTAACTCGTTTCCAGTTCATTATGACGATTAACTGAAATCGAGTTCACGAATGAAAACCATTGCGTCCGCAGCATGTTGTGCGGCGCAGCAATGCGTCCCGGGCGTAGCGCTTGGCGTCAAACTGCGCTAGAACGCTGCGAAATCGGCACACGATAAGTGGGGACGCTCCGTATGGCTCTCGCCGTGAAGAAGCCTGCCGCCGGCACTGCCGCCGGAAAGCCCGCCGCCCAGAAGGCGCTGGCCCGCCGCGCCGAGAAGGCCGGCGCCAAGACCATCGCCGAATTCGGCAAGGTCGAGGAGCTTGCCGCCTATCGCGAGATGCTCGCCATCCGCCGCTTCGAGGAAAAGGCCGGCCAGATGTACGGCATGGGCCTGATCGGCGGCTTCTGCCACCTCTATATCGGCCAGGAGGCCGTGGTGGTGGGCATGCAGCTCGCGCTGAAGCCGGGCGACCAGGTCATCACCGGCTATCGCGACCACGGCCACATGCTGGCTTGCGGCATGGACCCCAAGGGCGTCATGGCCGAGCTCACCGGGCGCCGCGGCGGCTATTCCAAGGGCAAGGGCGGCTCGATGCACATGTTCAGCGTCGAGAAGGGCTTCTTCGGCGGCCATGGCATCGTCGGCGCCCAGGTATCGCTCGGCACCGGCCTCGCCTTCGCCGACGCCTACCGCCAGAACGGCAATGTATGCCTCACCTATTTCGGCGACGGCGCGGCCAATCAGGGCCAGGTCTATGAGAGCTTCAACATGGCGGAGCTGTGGAAGCTCCCCGTGGTCTACATCATCGAGAACAACAAATACGCCATGGGCACCGCGGTGAGCCGCGCCTCGGCCCAGACCGATTTCTCCCGCCGCGGCGCCTCCTTCAACATCCCCGGCGAGCAGGTCGACGGCATGGATGTGCGCGCGGTGAAGGCGGCGGGCGAGCGGGCGGTGGAATTCGCCCGTTCCGGCAACGGCCCCTACATCCTCGAGATGCTGACCTACCGCTACCGCGGCCACTCCATGTCCGACCCCGCGAAGTACCGCTCGAAGGAAGAGGTGCAGAAGATGCGCACCGAGCACGACCCGATCGAGCAGGTGCGCAACCGTCTCCTCGAAAAGGGCTGGGCCACCGAGGACGACCTCAAGGCTATCGACGCGGAAATCCGCGAGACCATGAACGCCGCCGCGGATTTCGCCAGCAGCGATCCCGAGCCGGACGCCTCCGAGCTCTACACCGACATCCTGCGCTGACGCGCGGGCAGGGGCGGGCCATGCTGGCGGGGCTGTTCTGGGTGTTGCTGGTGGCGGGCGGCTCCGCCATGGTGGTGCTGTGGGTCCTTGCCGCCCGCGAGGGGCTCGCCCTGCTGCGGGCCGCCCCGCCGGCCGAGCGCCGCCCCGGGCGCTGGCTTCTGGTGCCCTTCTTTCCCTTTGCGCTGTCCGGCCTTCCCAATGCGGAATCCAGGGCCGGGTGGTTCAACAAGATGCTCGTCGCACTTTTCGCCGCCTTTCTCATCACCGCCTCTTCGGCGGCCGTTTACAGCAATCTGACGTTCGTGCCGCCGGCACAAACGGATCAGTGACGCGCGATCTCGAGGGAACGCCGCCATGCCGGTCGAAATTCTCATGCCCGCCCTGTCTCCCACCATGGAGAAGGGCAATCTTGCCAAGTGGATCAAGAAGGAAGGCGACGCCGTGAAGTCCGGCGACGTCATCGCCGAGATCGAGACCGACAAGGCCACCATGGAGGTGGAGGCGGTCGACGAGGGGACGCTGGGCAAGATCCTGGTGCCCGAAGGCAGCCAGGATGTGGCGGTGAACACCCCCATCGCGGTGATCCTCGCCGATGGCGAGAGCGCCGACGCGATCGGCAACCCCGCCGCCGCCGCCAAGGCCGCCGAGTCGGCCCCGCCGGTCGAGGCGGCGCCGCTTGAGCCCTCGCCGGTCGCCGCCAGCGCGCCCGCCGCCCCCGCGGTGGTGAACTCCGCGGTCGCCACCCCGCCCCAGCCGGCGGCCCTGCCCGAGCCCGACGTGCCGGAAGGCACCGAGATGGTCACCCAGACCATGCGCGAGGCGCTGCGCGACGCCATGGCCGAGGAGATGCGCCGCGACGGCGACGTCTTCATCATGGGCGAGGAGGTCGCGGAATATCAGGGCGCCTACAAGATCACCCAGGGGCTGCTGCAGGAATTCGGCGCCCGCCGCGTGATTGACACCCCGATCACCGAGCACGGCTTCGCCGGCGTCGGCGTCGGCGCCGCCATGGCCGGGCTGAAGCCCATCGTCGAGTTCATGACCTTCAACTTCGCCATGCAGGCGATCGACCAGATCATCAACTCGGCGGCCAAGACCCACTACATGTCGGGCGGGCAGATCGGCTGTTCCATCGTGTTCCGCGGGCCGAACGGCGCCGCCGCCCGCGTCGCCGCCCAGCACAGCCAGGACTATACCGCCTGGTACAGCCACATCCCCGGCCTCAAGGTGGTGGCGCCCTATACCGCGGCGGACGCCAAGGGCCTGCTCAAGGCGGCGATCCGCGACCCGAACCCGGTCATCTTCCTCGAAAACGAGATCCTCTACGGGCATTCCTCGCCGGTGCCGAAGCTCGACGACTTCATCGTCCCGCTCGGCAAGGCCAAGGTCGCCCGGCCGGGCGCCGATGTCACGCTGGTGGCGTGGTCGATCGGCATGAGCTACGCGCTGAAGGCGGCGGAAGAGCTGTCGAAGAAGGGCATCGAGGCCGAGGTGATCGACCTGCGCACCATCCGCCCGCTCGACATCGACACGGTGATCGCCTCGGTGAAGAAGACCGGGCGGTGCGTCACGGTGGAAGAGGGCTGGCCGCAGTCCGGCGTCGGCGCCGAGATCGTCGCCCAGCTCGTGGAGAAGGCGTTCGACTATCTCGACGCCCCGGTGCTGCGCGTGACCGGCAAGGACGTGCCGATGCCCTACGCCGCCAATCTCGAAAAGCTCGCGCTGCCCAACGTCCAGGAAGTCGTGGACGCGGCGCGGGCGGTCACCTATCGCTGAGCGGGAGATCGCCATGCCCATCGAGATCCTGATGCCGGCCCTTTCTCCCACCATGGAGAAGGGCAACCTCGCCAAATGGCTGAAGAAGGAAGGCGACAAGGTCGCCCCCGGTGACGTGATCGCCGAGATCGAGACCGACAAGGCGACCATGGAGGTCGAGGCGATCGACGAGGGGACGCTGGCGAAGATCCTGGTGCCGGAAGGCACCGCGGACGTGCCGGTGAACCAGCTCATCGCCGTGCTCGCCGCCGATGGCGAGGATGTCGGCGCGGTCGCCGCCGGCGGTGGCGCGGCCAAGCCCGCTCCCGCTCCCGCGGCCGAAGCGCCCAAGGCTGAAGCGCCGAAGCCCGACGCTCCGAAGGCCGACGCCCCGAAGGTGGAGCCGGCTGCGCCGGCCGCCCCCGCCGCGGCGTCGGCCCCTGCCGCCAACGGCGCCCGCGTCTTCGCCTCGCCGCTGGCCCGCCGCCTTGCCAAGGATAAGGGCGTCGACCTCTCGGGCGTGAAGGGCTCCGGCCCGCATGGCCGCATCGTCGCCGCCGATATCGCCGCCGCCACGCCGGGCGCGGCGAAGCCGGCCGCTGCGGCACCGGCTCCCGCCCCGGCGGCCACCGCTCCCGCCCCGGCGGCTCCGGCCGCTGCCGCGAAGCCCGCGGCCCCTGCCGCGGCGCCGTCGGCAAGCGCGGTGCTGGAACTGGCCAAGGCCTATTACGACGCCGGCACCTACACCGAGGTGCCGCTCGACGCCATGCGCCGCGTCATCGCCCAGCGCATGACCGAAGCCCGGCAGACCGTGCCGACCTTCTACCTCACCGTCGACTGCGACGTCGACGCGCTGCTGAAGCTGCGCGAGGAACTGAACAAGTCCGCTCCCGAGCGCGACGGCAAGCCCACCTACAAGCTCTCGGTCAACGACTTCGTCATCAAGGCCTATGCGCTCGCCTTCCAGGCGGTGCCGGATGCCAACATGGTGTGGGGCGGCGACCGCTACCTCAAGCTGAAGCATTCCGACATCGGCGTCGCGGTGGCGATCGACGGCGGCAAGGGCCTGCTGACGCCCATCATCCGCAAGGCCGAGACCAAGACCCTGTCGGCGATCTCCAACGAGACCCGCGACCTCGCGCTGCGCGCCCGCAACAAGAAGCTGGCGCCGAACGAGTACCAGGGCGGCTCCTCGGCGATCTCCAATCTCGGCATGTTCGGGATGAAGGACTTCACCGCCATCATCAATCCGCCCCACGCCACCATCCTGGCGGTCGGCGCCAGCGAGCAGCGGGCGGTGGTGAAGGGCGGTCAGCTCGCCGTCGCCACCCAGATGACGGTGACGCTGTCCTGCGACCACCGGGTACTCGACGGGGCGCTCGGCGCGCAGCTTCTGAGCGCCTTCAAGAGCATCGTCGAGAAGCCGATGTCGATGCTGGTCTGACCCGCCGCTTTCCGGCTGGAATCGGACTCATCGTCCACCTCACCGCACCGACTGGCCGGACGCCGCGCGCCCGGCCGCACCGCTCCGCAACGACGGAACCGCGCCATGGCCGACACCTCCTATGACGTCCTCATCATCGGTTCGGGTCCCGGCGGCTATGTCGCCGCCATCCGCGCCGCGCAGCTCGGCCTGAAGGTCGGCGTCGTCGAGCGCCAGTATATGGGCGGAATCTGCCCGAACTGGGGCTGCATCCCGGCGAAAGCGCTGCTCCGCTCGGCGGAAATCTTTCATTACATCGAACATGCCCGCGATTACGGCCTCGTCGCCGAGACGTTCGGCGTCGACATCGCCGGCGTGGTGAAGCGCTCGCGCGGGATCGCCGCGCAGATGAGCAACGGCGTCGGATTCCTGTTGAAGAAGAACAAGGTAGACGTGATCTGGGGCCAGGCGACGCTCACCGCGCCGGGCAAGGTCTCGGTCGCCGCGCCGGTCGAGCCGGGCCCCAAGGGGGCGCTGCCGCCAGGCGAATATTCGGCAAAGAGCATCATCGTCGCCACCGGCGCCCGCCCGCGCGTGCTGCCCGGCATCGAGCCGGACAAGAAGCTGATCTGGACCTATTTCGAAGCGCTTGCCCCGGCAAACGTGCCGAAATCGCTGCTGATCATGGGTTCGGGTGCGATCGGCGTCGAATTCGCCTCGTTCTACAAGGCGATGGGGTCCGACGTCACCATCGTCGAGCTGCTGCCGCAGATCCTGCCCGTCGAGGACGAGGAAATCGCCGGCCTCGCCCGCAAGCGCTTCGAAAAGCAGGGAATCCGTATCCTCACCGGCGCCAAGGTGGCGAAGGTGGCGAAGGGCGCCGACAGCGTCACCGCCACCGTCGAGACCAGCGACGGCAAGAGCGAATCCATCACAGCCGACCGGCTGATCGCCGCCGTCGGGGTGGTCGGCAACATCGAGAATCTGGGCCTCGAAGCGCTCGGCGTGAAGACCGACCGCGGCTGCGTGGTGGTGGATGGCCTGTGCCGCACCAATGTGCCCGGCATCTACGCCATCGGCGACGTCGCCGGCCCGCCCATGCTCGCCCACAAGGCCGAGCATGAGGGCGTCATCTGCATCGAGGGCATTGCCGGCCTGCACGCCCACCCGATGGACAAGCTGAAGATCCCCGGCTGCACCTACTGCATGCCGCAGGTCGCCTCGGTGGGACTCACCGAGAAGAAGGCGCGCGAAGCCGGCTACGACATCAAGGTCGGCCGATTCCCCTTTATCGGCAATGGCAAGGCGGTGGCGCTCGGCGAGCCGGACGGGCTGGTGAAGACGGTTTTCGACGCGAAGACCGGCCAGCTTCTCGGCGCCCATCTCATCGGCGCCGAGGTCACCGAGCTGATCCAGGGCTTCGTGCTGGCGATGAATCTCGAGACCACCGAGGAAGACCTCATCAACGCCGTCTTCCCGCATCCCACTGTTTCTGAGACGATGCACGAAAGCGTTCTCGCCGCCTATGGGCGCGCGATTCATATGTAAGGGGGCATCTCGCCCCGCGAGGCAGGACCGGCCATGGAAGGCGAGAGCTACGCTGCCCTGAACCAGCCCGGCGTCGGCTGGCTGTCGATGATCCTCATCGGCCTCATCGCCGGCTGGCTGGCGGAAAAGGTGACGGAGAGCCGCCATGGGCTGTTCGCCAACCTGTTTTTCGGGCTGATCGGGGCGTTTCTCGGCAAATACCTTGCCGAAATGGCGTCGGTGCCCATTTTCGGCTTCTTCCGCACCCTGATCGCCGCCACGGTCGGCGCGATCATCGTGCTGTTCCTGTGGCGGAAGATCCGCGGCCGATAGGCTGGCATGCGCGGTGGACGCATCACCTGCGCCCGTGTGAGGCTTCCGTTGCGGCGATGCGGGGGTTAATTACAGGTGATCCGGGCCGGGGCCCGCGCCTCGTGCAGCGAGCGGAAAGCGAATGGTCGTCGTTCTCAACACCCTCAATCGCGCTCTCGAAAAGCCGCGCCATCCCGAAAAGGCCAAGCGCGCCGAGACCCCGGTCCTCAAGAAGCCGGACTGGATCCGCGTGCGCGCCCCCGGCACCCCGGGCTGGGCGGAAACGGCGGAAATCGTGCGCGCCAATGGGCTCGTCACGGTGTGCGAGGAGGCAAGCTGCCCCAATATCGGCGAGTGCTGGCAGAAGAAGCACGCGACCTTCATGATCATGGGTGACACCTGCACCCGCGCCTGCTCCTTCTGCAATGTGCGCACCGGCATGCCCGGGCCGCTCGACCAGGACGAGCCGCAGAAGGTGGCGGATGCCGTCGCCAAGCTGGGGCTGGAGCATGTGGTGGTCACCTCCGTCGATCGCGACGACCTCGCCGATGGGGGCGCCGAGCATTTCGCCCGCACCATCCGCGCCATCCGTGCTGCCACCCCCGCTACCACCATCGAGGTGCTGACGCCGGATTTCCTGCGCAAGGACGGCGCGCTGGAGCGCGTGGTGGCGGCGCGGCCCGACGTGTTCAACCATAATCTCGAATGCGTGCCCTCGCTCTATCTGACGGTGCGTCCCGGGGCGCGCTATTTCCACTCGCTGCGTCTGCTGCAGCGGGTGAAGGAGCTGGACGGCTCGATCTTCACCAAGTCCGGCATCATGGTGGGGCTGGGCGAGGAGCGGAACGAGGTGCTCCAGCTGATGGACGACCTGCGCTCGGCCGAGGTCGACTTCATGACGATCGGGCAATATCTCCAGCCGACCCGCAAGCACCATGAGGTGAAGGCCTTCGTGACGCCCGACGCGTTCAAGTCCTATGAAGCGATTGCCTATGCCAAGGGCTTCCTGATGGTGTCGTCGAGCCCGCTCACCCGTTCCTCCCACCATGCCGGCGAGGACTTCGCGCGGCTGCGGGCGGCGCGGGAGGCCCGTCGCGGCGCGACCCCCACCCAGCCGGCCTGATCCGATGCCGTCCTTCCGCAACAGCCGGCGCGTCCGCCACTCGCCGGGCAACATGTTCGACCTCGTGGCGGATGTGGAGCGCTACCCGGAATTCGTGCCGCTCTGCGAGCAGCTTCACGTTCGCCGGCGGGTGGCGAGCGGGGAGGGGGTCGACATTCTGGTCGCCGACATGACGGTGGCCTACAAGGTGTTCCGGGAATCCTTCACCAGCCGGGTCACGCTGGACGGGCCCCGCCTCGTCATTGTGGTGGAGTATCTCGACGGGCCGTTCAGCCGGCTGGAAAATCGCTGGTCGTTCAAGGACCTGCCGGATGGCGGCTGCGAGGTGGAGTTCTTCATCTCCTACGAGTTCCGCTCCCGCACGCTCGGCATGCTGATGGGCGCGATGTTCGACGCCGCGTTCCGCCGCTTCGCCGAGGCGTTCGAGCGGCGGGCGGACGAGGTGTATGGCCGCAAGGGCGTTCCGGCGGGCTGAGCCGCGGCGTCAGGGGGCCGGGGCGGCGTCAGCGGGCGAGCTGTTCCAGCATCGCCAGCGCCGTCAGCACCGAAAGCCGCCGCACCCCGGCGCGGTCCTGTCCGGCGAAGACCTCGCGCCGCTCGATCAGGTCGCCATCCCGCGTCGCGGCGGCGAAATGCACGAGGCCGACCGGCTTTTCCGCCGAACCGCCGCCCGGGCCGGCAATGCCGGTGACGGAGACGCCGAGGCCGGTGCCCGCCACCTTCAGGAGCCCGGCGACCATTTCCCGCGCGGTTTCCGCACTCACCGCGCCGTGGGCGCCCAGCGTCGCGGCGCTCACGCCCAGCACGGCCATTTTGGCGGCGTTGGAATAGGTGACGAAGGCGCGGTCGACCACGTCCGACGAGCCGGCAATGCCGGTCAGCGCGCCGCTCACCAGCCCGCCGGTGCAGGATTCCGCCGTGGCGAGGGTCCAGCCCCGCTGGCGGCAGAGCGCGAGGACCCGGGTGGCGGCCGCGTCGATCTCCTGGTCCATGCCAGCCTCCGTCATGCAAGCCTCCCTCATCCTGGCCCCGATTGCGCCGCCACGGCTCAGGCGTCGCGCCAGGGCAGGCGCACCGTGGCGGTGGCCAGCGCCGCAATGCCCTCGCGCCGGCCGGTGAAGCCGAGGCGCTCGCTGGTGGTGGCCTTGACGCTGACCCGCGCCACGGCAATCCCGGCAATCTCGGCGATGCGGGCGCGCATCGCCTCGCGGTGGGGGCCGATCTTCGGCGCCTCACACACCACGGTGGCGTCGAGATGGGCGATGAGGCCGCCTTCCGCCCGCACCAGCCCCGCCGCATGAGCGAGGAAGCGGTCGGACGAGGCCCCCTTCCACTGCGGATCGGAGGGCGGGAAGTGCTTGCCGATGTCCGCGGCGCCGATGGTGCCGAGCAGGGCGTCGGTGAGCGCATGCAGCACCACGTCGGCATCGGAATGGCCGGCGAGCCCGAAGCCGTGGGGAATGGCGATGCCGCCCAGCATGACATGGTCGCCCTCGGCGAAGGCGTGGACATCGTAGCCGGTGGCGGAGCGGATGTCGGCGAGGGAGAGGGCGATCTGACGTTCGGCCTCCACGAAATCCTCCGGGGTGGTCAGCTTGATGTTGGCGGCCTCGCCCTCGAAGCCGAACACGGCATGCCCGGCCGCCTCGGCGACGGCGGCGTCGTCGGTGAGTTCGGCGTCGGCGTGGGCCCGGTGGGCGTCGAGGATCAGAGGGTAGCGGAAGGATTGCGGCGTCTGCACCCGCCACAGGCCCGTGCGGTCCGGCCCGGTGCCGAGCGCCCCGTCGGGGCCGCTGGCCTTGATCGTGTCGGTGACGGCGAGGGCGGGGATGGCGGCGCCGTGGGTGAGGGCGGCATCGATGGCACGGCCGATCAGCGCCGTGGTGACGAAGGGGCGGGCGGCATCGTGGATCAGCACCACATCCGGCGGATCGGCGGCGAGGGCTTCGAGTCCGGCCCGGACCGAGGCCTGGCGGGTCGGCCCGCCCGCCACCGGCGCGGCGAGCCGGGGAAGGCCGGCGCAGGCCAGCTGGCAGGCTTCGGCATCGTCGGGGTGGATGACGAGCTGGATGCGGCGCAGGTGCGGCGCCACGGCGAAACGCTCCAGCGTGCGGCGGAGCATCGGCACGCCGCCGATCAGCCGCAGCTGCTTGGGAAGGCCGCCGCCGGCGCGGGTGCCGCGCCCGGCCGCCACGACGACCACGTCGGTAATGATGCTCATGCCCCGTCGGCCACCATGCTATAGCGTTCGGCTGACGACGTTCCCGGCGCCCCGGCCGGTTTGGCGGTGCCGTGGGTGCGCGTCGCTTGCCCTGAGGCTTCGTTTAGCGCAAAAGCGAGCCACATATGCAAGTTTTGCATTCGACCTAAACAGGGCTTGATGCGGGATTGATCTGGCTATTATATGGGCACGGCCACCTTGGCTCAATTGTTGTGCACCGAGTGAACGCCGCTTGATCCGCGCTGACGTCCATCGCCATCTCGACCTCGGCCCCGTCAGGCTGCCGAATCCGGTCCTGCTTGCGCCGATGGCCGGCATTACGGACGCACCGTTCCGCCGCATGGCGGCGCGCTTCGGTGCCGGGCTGGTGGTTTCTGAAATGGTTGCGGGCGACGCGCTGCTCCGGGGCCATGCCGAAACCGTGGTGCGGGCCGAAGGGGCCGGGCTGGATGTCCACGCCATTCAGCTCGCCGGCAACGAGCCGGTGGCCATGGCCGAGGCGGCCCGCCTGGTGGAAGCCGCCGGCGCGGGGCTGATCGACATCAATATGGGCTGCCCGGCCAAGCGGGTGACCACCGGGCTCGCCGGCTCGGCTCTGCTGCGCGACCTCGACCTCGCCACGCGCATCATCGCCGCGGTGGTGGGCGCAGTTTCGGTGCCGGTGACGCTGAAGACCCGTCTCGGCTGGGACGATGGCGCCCTGGTGGCGCCGGAGCTGGCCCGGCGGGCGCAGGACCTCGGCGTGCGCATGGTGACCATCCATGGGCGCACCCGCTGCCAGTTCTACACCGGCCGCGCCGACTGGGCCGCGATCCGCGCCGTCAGGGAGGCCGTCACGATCCCGGTCATCGCCAATGGTGATCTGGTGCGCACTGAGGACGCCCCCGCCATGCTGGCGGCCTCCGGCGCGGACGGGGTGATGATCGGCCGCGGCGCCCAGGGGCGGCCCTGGTTCCCTGGCCAGGTCGCCGCCCGCCTCGCGCGCGGAACGGCGCCGGCCGACCCCGATCTTGCCACCCAGCGCGACGTGCTGCTGGAGCTTTACGACGGCTGGCTCGCCCATTACGGCCGGGAACTCGGCGTGCGCACCGCGCGCAAGCATATCGGCTGGACGCTGGAGGCGGCGGCGCTTTCCGCCGGACGCCCGGCCGAGGACGGGCGCATCCGCCATGCCGACATCGATGCTTTCCTGACCTACAGCGCATCCGGCGGTTATGCGGCCTCGGGCCGGACACGCCCCGACGAGCAGGTCCGCGTCAGAACGTCCGCCATCGTGCCAGGTGAGCGCGGCGTCGCCGAGCTGGCGCTGCAGCCGGAGCCGGTCGTGGTCGTCGTCGATCCACGAACGCAGTCGGGGCCAGCTGGTCAGCAACGCCTCGTGTGTGAACT
>CAZIXP010000116.1:0-12510 GCA_964543245.1 uncultured Starkeya sp. | reverse complement strand
TACTCCATCCACGAGCCGATTGAATCATAATTCATTCGATGGGTTTAGACCCTAGCTCAGCATGAACATCCCAAGATCGGGCGTTAAAATCCTTCTGCAGCCTACGAAGCTCATCAATATCTCCACCACTATTCTTTAGCCAATTATATAAGTATTCATCTAATGAGTGAAAGCTCCTCATAAATGCGATCCCACTATTTTTGGCCATCGAGGCAAATGGCTCCAGTTCATAACCGTGACGTTTCAAACGTATCGCCCAATCATGAATGTTGGCATTGATTTTATCGATAAAAATGCTTCCTCCTGTCTCATTGGATAAAATATTCGCATTTTTGCGCTCCAATAGGAGAATAATATTTCTGTAGATATATCATTCACAGATTTGGTGGTTTTTGCAAAGTCATCAGCCCAGCTTTTTGCGATATGAGCATTGCGATCAGAAATTTTCCCCTGGCGTTGCAGTGATGCATTAATAGCCAATCCGACACCAGCCAATACAAAAGGCGTCACAATGGACGCCAGATCCTTCAAAATTGTGATCGTATCTTTGTATGATTCAAGCATCTATGCACCTTCATGGGTTGTCGGACTTCAAATTAGCCGTTCCATGCCTCATGGTATACAAGGCAGACAGCGATTTCGGCCGTTTCGATTTCTTATAGCACTGCCGCCTCGAAGCCTGAACGTCCAGCAACTGCGATGTCATATCCTGTTGGACAGAATAGAGATTTATATTGTCTACTCTGTCTACCTTTAGATAACGCTCTGATTTTATTGCGACAATCGGTGGACGACGATGCCGTCCACCGATTGTCTCCCTCGTCTACCGCCAAGCAATCAATCAACGCGTCAAGTCGATGGCGTGGTGAGCCAAGTAGGCGTCGATCCTGCCGGAAGCGCCGATGTTGTCCCACACGTCATGGTTCCTCAAAGACCAAAGCTGCCAGGGCGGCCTGTTGGCGTGCTGCTTCGTGTAGCGGGTGTGTGCCACGGCACCGACCTCCTCCTTCAGGAACTTCGACAGCCTTGAGCGCAGGCTGGACTTGCCAGCAAGCTTGGAGGGCACCGCCTGGACAAGATCGTCCACGCGCACCAGGTCGAAGTCGAAGGGCGCCTCATTGCCTTCAAGGAGGTCCAGCAGATGCGCTTCGGCATCGCCCATGGACATCCTCCGCATCGTCTCCTTGCCGGAGGTAGCAGGCGCTACGCCATGTCCATTCAGGACGATCCGGCGCTGCAACAGCCAGTGCTTCACGAAGGCAGCACCGCCTTCAGCCAGGTAGCCGAACAGGCGCTCGTAGTAGGCCGCCTCCTTCTTAACAGCAGGCGAGAAGACAACCAGCCAACGCCTGTCGCCATGCTCGATCTTCAGCGCATCCTCGTGATTTGTGAAGCAGATGAAGTTGAGGTGATTCGGGATCGAGTAGAGCGAGCAGTTCTTCTCCTCGATCCTGATCATCGGATCGGTGATGACAGGCTTCAGGCGGTTCGCCACCTCAAGCCGTCCGAGCGTCATCAGCTCCTCGACGATCGCCAACTGCGCGCCTTCCATCCAGTGAGTCCAGCGAGACACGACTTCGTCGTTCGAAGGACGCACCACGTTCGGCCTGCCGATGATCTTCTCCATGAGGTTGCCGATCCAGCTCTTGCCGGTCCCCTGCGATCCGCGCACCAGCAGGGCAAAATGGATCTTCTGAGCAGGCTTCTGGGTCAGCAGCGCCAGATAGTCGAGCACCAGGTCGCGGTCACCCTCGTTCGGGAACAGGAACGCCATGTGATCGAGGAATGGCTTCACGTCGCCAAGCCTCGCCTCGACGCCTGACTTCCGCCAGATGTTGTAGATGCCGCTCTTTCCGCCACGCTCGAACTCAGGCGCTTCGGGCAGGTAGATCAGCCTCTCGAACTTCCTGATCGGAATACGCGACTTCCAGACGGCGTTCAGGATCTCGCCGTCGGGGTAGAGCCCGCCATAGAGCGCCTTCCACTGGTCCGTGCGATACTTTCGGCCGTCCTTGCGCCTGATGAACTGCATCGCCTCGGCGACGAAAACCCACTCGTCCCAGGTGCCTGAAATCGACGAGTCGGCGGGCGTTGCCTCATCGTCGTCGGGGAAGTCGTCCTCGGCAGCGACACGACCGAGCGCCTCGATCGCCTCCCGCCGCTTCTCCGCAGGCAAGGCAGCGATCAGCGTCCTGACCGTAATGGCGCCGGACTTGTCGCCGAGCGACTGCCACCGACGCCTGATCTTCTCCTCGTCACCGGCATAGTCGGGGTCGGACGTCGACCATGTGACGAAGACGTCGATGCCGCTTCCACCGGTCGCATGGTGGCAGGACATCATGAGCTCCCGCCACTTCGTTTCGTCCTTGAATGCAGACACGTCGATCATGTCCAGCCATTCGGCCAGCTTCTCGGGACCGACGAGCTCCGCTTCACCGCTCGGTGATGCCGCAGAAGGCTTCGCGATCGCGTTCAGGAGAGCCGTAGACGCTTCGGGCGCTTCGGACAGCGACAGAGCAAGAGGATCGTCGTCGAGGCCGTACGGCTTGCCGGTTTCAGGATGGATCGAGCCTGCCGCCACGACCTGGAAGCCGGCCGACTTGAACTCGATCCCCTCGAACAGGTCGAGCTTGCCCCGTACCGCGATATCGCCAGGCTTGCGCATGTAGACGTGCAGGCCGCCGCCGCCCGTCCTGACGAAGGGAGCCTCAGGCAGACCGAAATCCGCCTTGAGACGCGCCAAGGGATCATCGCCAGCGGCGAAGTGCCGGGGATCGACATCAACGACAAGATCGATGTCGCGCAGGCGCACGCCGACGTTGCCGCCCTTGGCCATGCGAGCCTTGGCGTCTTCAGGCGAAAGGGGTGCGATCCGCCGCCAGCCGCTCGCCACCGGCTTCTTGCCGTCAACCGCGATCAGGTCGTGACCGGCAGAAGCGTGAGCGTCGAGCGTCTTCGGATCGTGCTTTGACGGCGCCTCGACGAAAAGGACCGAGGTATCCTCATCTTTGTCGATGTCGAACTCGACGGTCTTCTCCAGGCTCCTTGCAGGCGCGCCGATCCCCTCGGCGCGCCCTTCTTCATTGGCGAGAGAATTGCTCATCGACCGTCCTCCCCGCGAATGAAGGCGTCGAGGTCGGTGACGTGATAGCGAACCGACTTGCCGTGGATGGTGTGGTAGCGGGGGCCGATGCCGTTGCCGCGCCAAGAGCGCAAAGTTCCGGGCGTCGACGAGAGAGACCGCCGCTGCCTCGATATCGTACCAAGGGCTGCGCGCGTGGGTATCGAGAACGCGCCGCACGACGTCCTCGATGTCGTTCTTGGTGAAAGTTGCCTGCATGGCAATGACCTCCAGAGGGCCGGCAGGACCGGCCTGTTTCAGACATGAGTTTTTGTCTGAGGAGGACCGGGCTCACCCCGGTCACGCGCTTTGCCGAAATCGGCTCCTCGCAGCGCGCGTCATCTAATAATCACCGATCCGGATCGGCGGACATCAACGTTTGCTCTGCCTAAATCCTTGATTTTCCTTGAGGCGGCTTCGGCCACCTCAAGAATTTTCAGCCTCGCGACGTCTGAAGGCTTCGAGATCGTCGAGGTGATAGCGGACGAACCGTCCGCTCACGAGGCGAAAGACCGGCCCCTTTCCGAGTGAGCGCCAGCCGCGAAGCGTGCCCGGCTCTCGACCGAGAAATCGGGCGGCCGCATCGGTGTCCAACCAAGGACCGGCCTGTCCAGCGACGGCGGGATCATGCGGCATCGGCGATCTCTGCCGCACCGACCACCTTCAGGACCGGACGACGACCGGAAAGAACCTTGTCTTCCAGCGCCTGCGCGTGCGGCCGCAGGTGCTCGACGAGGTGCTCGGCATGGACGTAACCGCCGGAGGCGCCGGGAAGGCGCTGACCGAGAAGGAGCGCGCTCTCGGCATAGGGAACGCCGGCCGCGATGAACAGAGTGCGGGCGTGGTGGCGACACTCGTGCGGGCTCGGCAGGTCGTCGCTGTCCTCCCTCGGCTCGGTGACATGGCCGCAACTGCTCATGGGCGACGGCCAGAGCCAAGGATTGTTGAGGGGCGCATCTTCTTCGAGCCGGCCCTTGATCATGGCAGCAAGCCAAGTTCCCATCGGAAACAGCATCCGGCCGCCGGTCTTCATGTGGTTGAAGGTGAGGATGTTCCGTTCGAGGTCGACGTCCTCGCGGCGGACCTGAAGGATCGACGACCTTCGGGCACCGGTCAGAAGCATGGCGCGGTGCAGGTCGCGCCGAATGGGCGACAGCGCGTCGGTCGCCTTCCACCAAGCCGCAAGGTCCAAGCCGTCGACCTCGCGCCGCTTCGGGTTCGGGATGCGCAGGGCCGAGACCGGATTGGAGGAAATCGTCTCGTCCATCCGCATGGCCGTGTTGATCACCGCCCGCAGGGTGCGCATGACGCAGGTCGCGGTCGTCTGGCCGCTCTTCTCCCGAAGGCGGTCGTAGATGTCCCGCACCTCGTTCCGCCCGAGATCGGCCACGGCCCGGTTCCTGATGCGGGCAAGGTAGTGGTCCACGTTGTAGCGATAGCTCTCCTCGGTCGCCGTCCTGAACGGCTTCTCCCCGAGGTGCGCGTCGAGCGCCTGCGAGATCGTGATGCCGGTCTCCGCCGTCTTTGCGGTAGGGTCCACGCCGGACTGGATCTGCGACATGATCGCCTTGGCTCGGTTCCGGGCCTCGCGCAGGCCGATGCGGTCCACGCGATCGATCTTGACCCGCACCGTGCGGACGTGACGGCCATTCCGGCGAACGTCGCCTTGGACGGCGTAGGTCTTGGTGGTGGCGTGGCAGATGACCATCAGGCCCTTGACCTGTTCGTCCCGCCAGATACCGGAGCCCGGTTCGAGGTCCCGGATGCGGGCCTCCGTGAGGTTGATGACAGCCATGTTCGTCTTCTCCGAAGCACTGTGTGGAGCACCGTACGGAGACCATCGAGGATCAGCGTACGTCGACGATCATGTCGCGCAAGGGCTTGTCCGCGAACCAATAATCCGCAATAATCCTTTTCAGATCAACGACTTCAGGCCGATTTTGTAAACCGAAGGTCGGGGGTTCGATCCCCTCAGCCGGCACCATTCCCCAGTTCCGGTCGGGACGATTCCGGGCAACGCCTTTCGCGCCCCGAACCGGCTGGGTCTGTGTCCGGCCTATACGGCCGTTCGGAAGCAGCGAGTCGCCCGAGCCATGGCCAGCCGCTGGCGTCGCACAGTGTCTATCGGCGGGCGATGAGCATCATGACGGACGCACCGCCACCACCCGCAACCGACGTCCCGTTGAGAGCAACCGAGAGCGCGTCACCCTTAGAAATCTTGTGCGCCGCTTGGATGGAAGGGTTGTATACTGGAGACAGATAACCCGAACCCGAGTTGCTCAACGTCGGGACCTGCACATTGAACGCCGGCGAACCAATCATGGCGCCGTTGATGAAAGGATAAACCGACAACGTACCCTCGGTCACCGCGCTCGTGAGATATACGAACAAACCGACGAGATAACCATCTACGGGCGACGGCAATACCGTAAAGGTCGTTGTACCGTCATACATAAGCCCCGCGAATGTGTTGCTGGAACCCGCCACATTAGATAAGCACCAAGGCCCCACCGCCTCCGCACTGGCAAATTCAATACAGGGGCCGACATATGATAAATTTGCTGCATAAAGACGAACGTTTTCGTTTGCATTCATCAATATGACAGGCGGCAGGATTATTCGTCCCCAGGATACCGGCTTCGGCGGTTCAAGCGTTTGTGGCTGAATGGCACGAAACTGGCCGCCATTTGTGATCTTGGTTTCATTCACGTTAAGAACGCCGGTTATCGCCACCCGTGCGTTGACATTGGATACCAAGCCATAAGTCGTTCCCGGCCCCGCGAATCTGATCCGCTGAAACTCCAATGTGTCGATGACGACCGTTGACGCATCGCCTGATACGGCGATCAGGTCGGACGACGCGGCGAGAGTCGCGGCGGCCATTTCGAAGCGCAGCATGCCGATCGATAAATTCATGCAACTTTCAAGCAGCAGCACGCGATTCACAGGCTCGTTAACTTCGATTGAGTTAATCCTTAGCCCGTTCTGAGCCTTGACGTAAAATGCGCAACCGGCGGAATTTGCACGGTTTGTTGATTTTATATAGACCTTATCGATTACGCCAGCCGGTGCACCTGCTGATGTCCCGGAATTGAGATTGAAGACGCGCCCGACGCAATTAACCTGCGACTGAATGCTAGCAATCTCGTAACCCCAATACGGCGCCTTAAATGGCTTCTTATCGGGATCGCTATGATCATATGCATCAGGATGGACGCCTAGCAGATCATACCCATTATCAATGCTTAATTTGCATTTGAACGAAAATGAATAACAACCATCATCAACTGACTGTGTTGGCTTGAAAGCGATGGCTATTGCATATACATCGGACCCAGACTGAGAATGTTCCCACTTGAATACGACAGAAACTCCGGTAAAATGAAAATCATAGCGTCGAGTGGCGAACGAGAATACAAATATTGGAGTATTGTTGTTTTTTTGGGTTATGATGCAAGGTACGGGGAAATCAATGCACCACCTGCTGGCATCCGGCAAATTAAGCTGACCGCTGATCACAACCGACTGAACGTCCCACACCAAGGTGCGGCATTGCTCGCGCGCCAGCCAGTCTAGCGCCAGTTGTGCCCTGGGCGTGTCGCCCCCATCATCACTTTCCTCACTTCCGACAACTCCGAAAGCAGAGATGGGCACCACATCACCGATGACCTTTAACTTTATGCCGCTATCGGCTGTATAATCAAGGTCGTATTCTGTTGCTGTCGCAGAAACACATTCATATAATGAACGTATATTGACAGCACGAACGATGGAGCCAACGGGGACGATCGTATAATTCAGATCCTTAAGGTCACCAAAAGTACTGACGACGACTTCAGACATATACATATCTCCAAATGGACATTATCGTTTAGCATTATCATATTACCATACTCTCTCTCGGTGTCGATGCATGATGGATGTTGTCGGATGATTTAATGAGATGATTGCTGCAGCGGCTGGGCTGACGAGGCGCCTGAGCGCAAGCGCCGCAGCGCTACCCCCCCCCCGCCGGAAGGATCTGGAGGCCGCTGGGCGGCAGCGGCGAACGCGGAACTCCAGTTGGAGCGCCCGTCACTCCATCTTCCTTCTGGCAAGTGGCCTGGAAACTTCCCGAGAAACTAACCAGGGCCGCTCCGCTGGTGCCAACGGGTGCCGCTGGCGGGAAAGGCGGGCGCGGCAGAATGTCTCACGATATTCTATGGCGCCGTCATTACCGTGTCGCGCGAACACTTATGGCCCACAATCGGGCGCGGCGGGATGCGGAAGGCGTGGAAAGGCTCAATATTACCTGCACGCGGCATCTTTTTCTTGCCTCTCGTTTTTTGCCTGATGGCGCGCTGTGTGGCGCGGGTTCGGCAGGGGCATTTAAACTTGGGGATCGGGCTGTTACGGCAGGATGTCGTTCCTGCGAATCATCCTAAGCTCCCGGCCGTGCAGCGGAGGCCGAGATGAAACCGGAGTGGCAGGCGCCGATCAGTGTCGTGGGCGTGACCGGCATCTGCCTGACGTACGTGTTCGTGGTTCCCGGCGTGAGCGCCCTCGACCTGTGCACCGGCGCAGGGCTTGGGGCGTCGGCGATGTGGGCGCTGACCGAATGGGAAGCGCGCCAGGCGCGGCGCCGCAGCGGCGGCCATACCCAGCCGGCGGTTCAGCCCGGCAAAGACGCGGCTTCGGTGTCCTCGCGACTCTCAGCGCTCCGCGCCCGCACGTCCTCTCTCGTCGGCGCAGTGGTGCAGATGGCGGCGGCTCGGCCGAAACAGCCCGCTGCTCCCGCGGGCCAGCCGCCGATTCGGCGCGCCCGCCCGGCGGGGCCGCCCGCCGCCGGCGGTTCCGTGCGGCAGGACCCCCGCCGCCGGCCACTGGTCGCCACCCCCGAGGGCGCGGCCCGCGTCGATCAGGCGGCCGCGCCGAGCCCGGCTTCCTCGGGCAGCCCGCCCAGCGCCGCAACGGCAGAGCGCGCGTACCGTCCTGCGGCGGACGTGCTGCCACGCCTCGATGCCGCCGCCCTCGACCCGAGCCTCGCCACCGCGCCGGCCACCCGCGCGCCCTTCATGGCGGACGAGGCCGAGGAGACGTTTTCCTTTGCCCCGCGCGGTCGCGTGCCGGCACAGCCGGCTCGGCCAGCGTCGCCTGAGGCGCCAGCCGCCTCCCTTCGCGACTGGAAGGCCGATGGCGACCCGGCGATCGGGCTGGCCTTGCCGGAGCCGGAACCTGACGATGCGCCGGCGCCGGCACTGCATCAGAGCCGCGCCGCCCCGGTGCCTTCGGCGGTGATCCCTGCAGCGATGTCCGTGGCCGCATCCGCCGCCGCCGGTTCCCCCGAGCTCTCGCGCGCACCCGTCGCCGGCCGGCAACATGAGGCCTCTCGCCCGCCGGTTGATGCGGGCCATGGCGAGCAACGGACCGAACGCCGCGCGGCCGGCGAGCCGGCGGGTGGCGCCGCGCTCCTCCATCCGTCGCCGGCGCCCGCCCAGCCGGCGCCTCTCCCGCCGGTGCCGGCCCATCGGCCGTCCGTCCGGCTGCTGGAGGAGACGGTGTGGACGGTGGCGCCCGCCAATGATGCTGGGCCGGTCGCCGTCCATAATGAGCAGCTGGTGCGGAAGATCGCCGAGGATCTCATCCTCGCCTTGGCCGAGCGTGAGGGCGCCCGGAAAGAGGACGACGGTGCCCCCACTGTCTCCCAGACCAGCGACGCCCAGGAGCAGCCTCTGTCGGCGGAAGACCTGCCGTTCAAGCTCGAAATTCCCGACATCGTCCGGCAGGCGCTGGCGCGCCATACCGAAGGCGGGCGGGAGCGGGATTCGCTTCTTGCGGCGCAGCGGGATCTTGCGCCGATGCCGCTCGAACTGGGACGGCGCGAGCGCATCCGGCAGGAGCTCGAACGGCGGCAGGCAGAGCGCCGCCAGGAGCGTGAGCTGATGGAGGCGGACCGGGCCGCCCCCTACCGGCATGATGAGAGCCCGATCACCGCCGGGCGCTCCACCGACGCGCGGTCCGCTCCCGCCCGCCGCCCCGCGGATCGCGGCCCCGCCTCCGGCACCAGCCGGGCCTGAGCGCGGCAACGCCGTGAGGCCGCCCGGCCCCGCTTGATATGCCTCCGAGGGCAGGTTAGCCTCGTTTGAACATGCCGTGTCAGTGTCGACGGCGGCAATGATGAGCGTGGAAGCTCTCGCCTGCGGGAACGCAGCGGGAGCTTTTTTGCATGGATGCGTCTGCCATGTCCGACGAAGGCTCCACCTGGAGCGACCGCCCCCTGCCGATCGGCGTCCTGTTCTCGCAGACCGGCGTCACCGCCTCGGTGGAACGCACGCAATTGCTGGCGACCCGCCTTGCCATCAGCGAGATCAACGCCGCCGGCGGCGTCGCCGGCCGCGAGCTGGTGGAGGTCGGCGAGGATTGCCAGGCCAACCCGAAGCTGTTCCGCCAGGAGGCCATCCGCCTGCTCGACGAGCAAGGCGTGCGGCTCATCTTCGGCTGCTACATGTCGAGCACCCGCAAGGCGGTGCTGCCGGTCATCGAATCCCGCAATGCGCTGCTGATCTATCCCACCCTGTATGAGGGCTTCGAATATTCGCCGAACTGCATCTATACGGGCCCGACTCCCAACCAGAACTCGCAACCCCTGGCCCGTTTCATCCTGGAAAACCACGGCCCGCGCATCCTGCTGATCGGCTCCAACTACATCTTTCCCTATGAGTCGAACCGCATCTTCTCCGATCTCGTGACCGAAGCGCGGGGCAAGATCCTCGACGAGATCTATGTCCCGCTCGACCCCTCGCCCGCCGATTTCGACCGGACCCTGAGTCAGATCCGCCGCTTCGCACCGGATGCCGTGTTCTCCACCATCGTCGGCTCCGGCACGGCGATGTTCTACGAGGCCTATCGGCGCGCCGGCTTCGACCCGGCCCGCACCCCCATCGCCAGCCTCACCACCAACGAGGCCGAGGTGGCGGAGATGTCCGCCGAGGCGGCGGAAGGCCACTTTACCGCGGCGCCCTATTTCGAGACGCTGGCGACGGCGCGCAACCGCTCTTTTCTTGCCGCCTATCGCCGGCTGTTCGGCCCGGACATCCCGGTGACCGCCGCGGCCGAGGCGGCCTACTTCCAGGTTCATCTGGTGGCCGCCGCCGTCGCCCAGGCGCGCAGCCTCGATCGGGCCCGCATCGTCGAGGCGCTGGCCCGGGTGGAATTCGACGCGCCGCAGGGCATGGTCGCCATCGATCCGACCAACAATCATACCTTCCTGTGGCCCCGGGTTGCCCGGCTGAACGCCGCCAAGCGGTTCGAGATCGTCTGGGACCCGCACCGGCGGATGAAGCCGGACCCGTATTTTGTCTCGTCGGCGCCGGACGACTGGTCGCTCGGACATCAACCCGCGAAGATCGATTGACGCCATGGCGATGCCGCCGCTGAAGAGCCTGAAGGGCTTGCCGGTTCTCGTCGTCCACCCGCCCGACGCCGAGGGCCTTACCCTGATCGAGCATCTGCGCCGCATCGGCTGCCACGCCGAGGCGGCATGGCCGATCCCGCGCGAGGTCCCCGCCAAGGTGGCCGTCATGTTCCTGTCGATCGACCACGAACACCGCACCGACATCATCCGTCTCGCCCGCGGGGTCGAGGGCATCCCGCCAGCCATCATCGCCATTGTCGATTACGAGAACCCGCGAACGCTGGAAGTCCTGTTCGACATCGGCGTGCTCGCCGCCATGGACCGGCCGATCCGGCCCTTCGGCGTGCTGACCAACCTGCTGCTGGCCCGCGGCCTCTGGCAGGAGAAGCAGGAGCAGCAGAAGCGGCTGAACAAGCTGGAGCGCCGGGTTTCCAGCCTCCAGCGTATCCAGAAGGCCAAGGCGATCCTGATGGCGATCCATGGCATCGGCGAGGAGGCGGCCTATGAGACGATCCGCCAGCAGGCCATGTCGAAGCGCGTCTCGATGGACGAGATCGCCACGTCGATCATCAACGCAAACGACCTCTTGCATTCGCCAAAAATCAGTGGTTAGCTCAAAACGCGTTCAGTCTTGAACCTGCCGAAAATTTCGGCACCGCGGCTTCGACAGTGCTGTCGTACCGCATTGGCTAGGTAGCCCGAGCCGCCCTTTTGAAGAAGGGCGACCCGGGCTTTTTGTTTTTCCGGGCTCGACAGGGTTGTCGACCCGATACGCCACAACCCAGCGCGGCTTTGATCCGCGGGCTCCCGTCGCACCGTCACCGGGGCGCGGTCCCGGTTGCACGCCCGCCGTCTCCCTTCCGGTCACCGAGGAAACCCATGTCGATCAACCGTCGTCATTTTCTCACCGCCTCCGCGGCCATCGCGACGGGAGCCATCGCCGCTCCCACCGTCTTCAGCCGCTCCGCGGCTGCTGCCGACAGCATCAAGGTCGGCGTGCTGTTTTCGCAGACCGGCGGCCTGTCCATCGTCGAACGCTCGCTCACCGACGCCACCCGCATGGCCATCGCGGAGATCAACGCGTCCGGCGGCGTGCTCGGCAAGCAGGTCGAAGCGGTGATCGAGGATGGTGCATCCGATCCCAAGACCTTCAACGAGAAGGCGTCGAAGCTGGTCATCCAGGATCGGCTTCCCACCGTCTTCGCCTGCTACACCTCGGCGAGCCGCAAGGCGGTGCTGCCAGTGTTCGAGAAGCGCAAGGCGGCGCTGTTCTACCCCACCTATTACGAAGGCTTCGAGTGCTCGAAGAACGTCGTCTACACCGGAGCGGTGCCGAACCAGCAGCTGTCGAACTTCATTCCCTGGATCATCAAGACGCTCGGCAAAAAGAAGTTCTTCATCGTCGGCTCGAACTACATCTACCCCCGCGAGATGGCGAAAGTCTCCAAGATCCTCATCGAGAAGAACGGCGGGGAGTGGGTGGCCGACGAGTATCTGGAGCTCGGCCACTCCGAATGGGGCTCGATGGTCAACAAGATCAAGAGCTCGGGCTGCGATGTCGTGCTGTCCAATGTCGTCGGCGACAGCGTCATCGCCTTCTACCGCGAGTTCAAGAACCAGGGCCTCAGCCACGACAAGCTGCCGATCTGCGCCACCGTGACCTCGGAGATCGAAATCGCGGCGATGGGGCCGGAATATGCCGTGGGCAGCTACACCTCCTTCCCCTACTTCCAGGCCATCGACACCTCGGCGAACCTGGCCTTCGTCGAGCGCTACCGCAAATTCGTCAACGACCCCAAGGCCGTGACGCATCACGCGCTCGAGTCCTCCTACTTCCAGGTCTATCTGTGGAAGCAGGCGGTCGAGGCGGCCAAGGACACCTCCGCGGCGGCCGTGCTCGGCGCTATCGGTGGCCAGAGCTATGACGCGCCCGGCGGCAAGGTGACGGTGGAAAAGGAAAACCTGCACACCGCGCTCACCCCGCGCATCGCCCAGT